>NZ_CP187527.1:602995-904493 GCF_049852175.1 Xylanimonas sp. McL0601 | reverse complement strand
TGGACTGTCGCCGCTCGTTCACGGCACGCTGCATCGTCACAGCTCACCCTCCTGGAAGGACTTCGTCCGGCGGAAGTTGTAGATCGCGAAGGGGGCGATGATCAGGAAGATCATGATCGCGAGCACGGACGCGTTCTGGTACTGCAGCAGGTTGACGGTGAGCTTGTAGATCCAGGACACCATGATGTCCGTCCCGCCCGCGCCTGTCGTCACGGTGTCGGAGACGGCCGGGCCGCCTCCGGTGAGGAAGAAGACCGCACCGAAGTTATTGATGTTCGCCGCGAAGCTCATGATGATCAGCGGCATCGTCTGGTAGAGGATGATCGGCCCCTGGATGCGGCGGAACACCTGCCAGGCATTGGCCCCGTCGATGCGGGCCGCCTCGACGATGTCCTGCGAGATCGACGTCATCGTGCCCGTCGCCAGCAGCATGAAGTACGGGAACCCGCACCACAGGTTGATGACGACGACGGTGAACTTCGCCAGCCACGGGTCGCTCAGCCACGGGATCGCGTGGTCGATCAGGCCCAGCGCCTGCAGCGTGCGGTTGACGGTGCCGAACGCCCCGTTGAGGAGGTTGCGCCACACCAGCAGGGAGACCACGCCGGGGATCGCGTACGGCAGGATGAACAGCGCGCGGAAGAGGGGCGTGATCCGCAGGCGCGAGTTCTGCAGGATCACCGCCATGAACAGACCGCCGGCGTAGCAGGTCACGGTCGCGAGCAGCGCCCAGACGATCGTCCACAGGAGAACGCGCACGAGCGCACCCGTCCACAGGGCGTCGCCGCCGAACAACGTCTTGAAGTTGGCGAGACCGACCCAGTCGATGGTCGCTCCCGGCGGGATGTTCGACGGTGCCGAGTAGTTCGTGAACGCGACCAGCGCCGCGAACACGAGCGGCACGACGACGAAGAAGAGGACGAGCAGGAACGTCGGCGCCAGACCCGCGATCGGGAACGCGCGGTTCGCCAGCTCATGCACCGGGTTGCGATTGCGGTTCGCCCAGGCGAACCCACCCGCCTCGATGTCCGCCAGCGCGCTGCGCGCCGAGCGCACCGAGACGTAGTACACGGCGCCGAAGAGCGCGAAGGCCGCGAGCACGATGACGCCGTCGATCAGCATGAACAGCGAGTTGGGGCGGTACATCACGGGCAGCTCAGGCGCGGGGGTCCCCAGCGTGACGAGGTCGATGAGCTTGCCGAGCGTCAGGGGCAGCAGCGCGAGGAACAGGACCTCGATCGCCGCGAAGGCCGCACCCTTGCCTCGCTGGCGCAGCACCGTGAGGTGAGCCAGGCCCATGAAGGCAAGGCTCAGCCTGCGCACGCGTCGTGGGTCGGGGGGCGCGGCGTCGTCGCCGCTGCGGGTCGGGTCCGTCGTGGGCACCAGGGTCGGTGCCGTTTCTGCCGTCGTCACGGGCGTCCTCCTCGTCGAGGTCGTGCGGTGGCGGCGGCCGACCCTGACAGGGCCGGCCGCCGCCGTTGGTGCATCAGTTGGCGAGCACGGCCTTCTGCGCGTTGCCCAGCTCGGTCTTGACGTCCTTGCCGTCCCAGATGTTGGCGGAAGCGGCGTTGAGCGCGTCCCACACCTTCGCCATGCGGGCGATCTTCGGCATCGCGAACGTGGTCTTCATCTGCTCGCTGAAGCCGGCGATGACGTCGTTCTTGTAGATCAGCTGGCTCGAGGACACGCCCAGGGTGCCGCAGATGTCGGCGCGCAGCTGCTGCATCTCCGGGGTCGTCAGGAACTCGGCGAAGGCCGCGGCCTCCTTCGGGTGCTCCGAGTACGCCGAGACGAACATGGTGCGCACGCCGGTGAAGCTCGTGGCGGGCGACGACTCACCGGGCAGCGAGAACATCGGCGCCACGCCGAAGTTCACGCCCTTGTCCGTGAACTGCTTGACGTTCCACGGACCGCTCACCTCGATGGCCGCCTTGCCCGCGGCGAAGAGGCTGTCCGCGGTGGCCGTGTTCATGTCCGCGGCCTTGACGGGCAGGATGTCGTGGATCTTCTGGAAGCTCGTGTAGCCCTGGACCGCGGCATCGGAGTCGATGTTCGGCGCGGTCTCGTCCAGACCCTGCGCGCCGAACAGGCGGTTGTCGCCGCCCGTCATGAACGCGCTCGTGTAGTAGAAGTTGCCGACGTCCATGACGAAGCCGTACTTGCCCGGGTTCTTCGAGTTGAAGTCCGTGGCGAAGCTGACGAGGTCGTCGTACGACTTCGGGGCCTCCTGGACGAGGTCCTTGTTGTAGTACATCGCGTACGTGTCGGCGTCGACCGGGTAGCCGTACATCTTGCCGTCGGTCCACGTGTCGGCGGCGACCGCGGACTCCACGACGTTCTTCTTCACACCGTCGACGTCCTCCGTCGGCAGCACGTGGCCGCCCGAGACCAGGTCGCCCAGCGTGTCGTGCGGGGCCGCGAAGACGTCCGGGCCCTTGCCGGCCGGGCCGTCGAGCGCGATCTGCTTGGAGGCGTCGCCGACCTCGACGTTCACGAACTTGATCGTGATGTTGGGGTACTTCTCGGTGAACTTCTCGCCGGCCTGCTTGATGAAGTCGTCCGGCCCGAGCAGGGACTCCCACACCTTGAGCTCGATCGGCGTCTTGGTGTCGAGCGCGTCCGAGCTGGCGCTCGCGTTCGCCTTGACGTCCTCGACGGTGGGGTTCTGCGTCGCGCACGCGGTGAGCGCGACCGCCAGGGCGGCGACCATGCCGCCCGCGAAGATCTTCCGAAGCATCGTTGCTTTCCTTCCGCTGGCCGTGCTCCTGGCGGTGCCGCACATCGGTGCGGCACGGCACGGCGACTGTGCGCGCTCACAGTAATGGGCGCCTCCAGCGTGGCCGCAAGTCGGCAGGCGTCACGATCGCGTAACGGATGCGGACGGCGCCGCTCCTCGGCCTTGCTCGGCTGCGCGCGAATTGCGTGACGTCACCGGCATGGTGTTCCCTGGGCTCCGCGGGCGGCGCTGATGCCGCACGCCTCTGTGACCGTGCACAGCCTCAGGAGCGCGATGAGCACGCCCAGCCCGGCCGACGGCGGCCGAGCCACCCCTGCCTTCCCCGACGTCGACGGCCTCTGCTACGGCGGCGACTACAACCCCGAGCAGTGGCCCGAGGACGTCTGGCACGAGGACGTCGCCCTGATGCGCGAGGCTGGCGTCAACCTGGTCAGCGTCGGGATCTTCTCCTGGGCGATGCTCGAGCCGCGCGAGGGCGAGTACGACTTCGGCTGGCTCGACCGCGTCATCGAGCTGCTGCACGCGAACGGCATCCGCGTGGACCTCGCCACGCCCACGGCGGCCCCGCCCGCGTGGTTCTTCGCGCGCTACCCCGACTCCCGCGTCGTCACACGGGACGGCACGGTGCTCGGCCCCGGGTCGCGCGGCATGGCCGCGCCGACGTCGCCGGAGTACCGCGCCGCCGCCGTGCGGATCGCGAGCAAGCTCGCCGAGCGCTACGGAGACCACCCGGCGGTGGTGATGTGGCACGTGCACAACGAGTACGGCGCTCCCGTCGGCGAGGACTTCTCGGTGCACGCGCAGCGCTCGTGGCGCACGTGGCTCCGGGAGCGCCACGGCTCTCTGGACGGCCTCAACGCGGCGTGGGGCACCCGGTTCTGGGGTCAGGTGTACGGCGAGTGGGACCAGGTCGGGCTGCCGGCGGCGTCCCCGTCCGTGGTCAACCCGGCCCAGCGGCTCGACTTCGCGCGGTTCACCGACGCCATGCTGCGCGAGTGCTTCGTCGCCGAGCGCGAAGCCATCCGCGCCCACTCGTCGCGACCCGTGACCACCAACTTCATGGCCGTCATCTGCCCGACCACCGACCTGTTCGCGTGGGCCCGCGAGGTCGACGTCGTCTCCAACGACCACTACCTCACCGCCGCCGACCCACGCACCCACGTCAGGCTCGCCCTCGCGGCGGACCTGACCCGCTCGGTCGCCGGCGGCAAGCCGTGGATGCTGCTGGAGCACTCGACGTCGGCCGTCAACTGGCAGCCGCGCAACGTGGCGAAGCGCGCGGGCGAGGAGGCCCGGAACGCGTTCTCGCACCTGGGCCGCGGCGCCGACGCCATCATGTTCTTCCAGTGGCGCGCCTCCCGGTCGGGCGCCGAGAAGTTCCACTCCGCGATGGTTCCCCACGCCGGGACGCGCAGCCGGGTGTGGCGCGAGGTCGTGCAGCTCGGCGCGGACCTGCGCGCCGTCGCCGAGGTCCGGGGCTCGCGCACCCAGGCCGACGTCGCGCTGCTGTGGGACCAGGAGTCGTTCTGGGCCCAGGACCTCGAGTGGCGGCCCAGCGTCGACGCCCAGTACGCCGAGCGCATCCTGACGTTCTACGACCGCCTCTGGCGCGACGGCGTCACCGTCGACCTCGCCCAGCCGTCGCAGGACCTCTCGCACTACAAGCTCGTCGTCGCCCCGGCGTCGTACCTGCTCACGCGCGACGCCGCGGCGAACCTCACGCGGTACGTCGAGGGCGGCGGCACCCTGCTGGTCTCGTTCTTCTCCGGCATCGTCGACGAGGACGACCGCGTCCACGAGGGCGGCTTCATGGCTCCGCTGCGTGACGCGCTCGGCGTCTGGGTCGAGGAGTTCCTCCCGCTGCGGGAGCACGAGACCACCACGGTCACCGGGCTGGCCCGCGAGGTCACGGGCACCGTCTGGGCCGACGACCTGGTCGTCGACGGCGCCGACGTCGTCGGCACCTACACGGACGGCCCGGCCGCGGGTCAGCCGGCGATCACGCGCCACGCCCACGGCGCGGGCCACGGCTGGTACGTCTCGACGAGCCTCGACGCCGACGAGCTCGCCCCGCTGATGGAGCGCGTCTACGCCGACGCGGGCGTCGTCCCCTCCGGGCTGCCCGAGGACGTCGAGGTCGTGGTCCGCTCCGGCGCCGACGCCGAGTACGTCGTCGCGATCAACCACACGCAGGACGTGATCACCCTCGACGAGCCGCAGCGGGAGCGCCTGGCGGGCGCGGGACCCGTCGTGGACCTCCTCACGGGCGACAAGCTCGGCGACACCCTCGACCTGCCGGCCGGCGGCGTCCGGGTGCTCCGCGTCGAGGCGCGCTGAGCCCCGGCCACAGAAAACCCTCCCTTTCGACGTCGCACCTGCTGGCGTTCTCGCCGTGAGAACGCCAGCAGGTGCGACGTCGAAAGGGAGGAGGTTGCGCCCCGGCTAGTTCTCCTGGACGTCGACGTCGACGCTGACCGTCCCCGTCGAGAACTCCGCGGTGAGCTGCTGCACGACGGCGTCGATCGCCTGCTGCGCCGGGCTGGTACCCGTGGCCGCCGCCGTAGACGCGCTCGCCTCGGTCGACGAGTCCGGCAGCGCCAGCACCGCCGGGGTCCCGACCGCCACGCCGTCGCCTGAGGTCGCCGGCGCCGACGCGTGGTGCGCGTCCGGACCGTGGTGCGACGGGTGCAGCCGCAGGCCCTGGGGCACGGGTGTGCCGAGCACCGCGGCGAGGTCTTCCAGCATGCCCTGCGTCCGCGCGGACACCGACCGGTCCAGCCTCGTGAGGATCACGACCTGCACGGCGACGGCGTCCGTCTTGCAGCCCTCGCACGCCGTGTCGACCGCGAGCGCACGGTTGGTCGCGATCACGTCCGTGCCCGGCCGCTGTACCACCACCTGCACCGAGACGGCGCTCGCCTCGCCGGACGTCCCCGTCGCCCACGCAGCGGCGACGTTGTCGGCCGTCACCCCGCCGCGGGGCACGTAGGCGACCTCGACGGTCGCCGCCCGCCCCGTGCAGCCGTCGCACACCGTGGACGACGTCGCGGTCGCCTGGGCGTGGCCGCCCCTGCTCACGGTGAACGTGCGGGCCGCCGTGTCGTCGACGGCCGTGCGTCCGACGTCGGCGTGCGCGGCGGTGACGAGGTCGGCGTCGGACTGCGCGCCCCAGGACCAGCGCGAGTGCGGGAACCATGAGGCCCCCACGACGAGCACCGCCGCCACGATCGCGGCGGTGCCGCGCGCCGTCTTGCTGACTCTGCCGCTCATCGTCCGCCGCCCTTCGGTCCGGAAAAGCTGTCTGCGAGTGCTGCCGCGACCTCGACGAACGCGTCGCGCGTGCGAGGCTGCAGGGCGTCGAGCGTGGTGCGCCCGCCGGACTGCAGCGTCTTGTCCCACGGGATGAGCGCCACGTGCGCGCACCTCTGCTCGAAGTGGTTGCGCACGATGTTGACGGCCGAGTCGGTGGGGTCGGTGACCCCGTTGATGACGACGACGGCGGTACCCACGAGGTCGCCGTGGCCGTGCTCCTCAAGCCAGTCGAGCGTCTGGGCGCCGGCCCTTGCGCCGTCGAGCGCGGGCCGGAGCACGAGCACCAGCTCGTCCGCCTCGGCGAGCAGGCCCTGGTTCGCGCTGTCGAGGATGCCGGTGCCGGTGTCCAGCAGCACGAGGTTGTAGAAGTGGTCGAGCAGGCCGACGACCCGCTCGTACGCGGCCCGGTCGAGCGCCTGGGTGATGCGTGCGTCGGCGTTGGACGCGAGCACCTCGAGGCGGGACTCGGGACACTGCGAGGTGTACCGGCGCATCGTGGAGAAGCTGTCGATGCTGTCGGCGTCGGCGAGGAGGTCGGTGATCGTCAGGTCGCAGTCGCCGGCGATGCGGTGGGCGAGGTTGCCGGCGTCGGGGTTGGCGTCGACGGCCACCACGCGGTCGCCGCGCAGGCTGGCGAACGTGGCGCCGAGACCGACGGTCACCGACGTCTTGCCGACGCCGCCCTTGCGGCTCATGACGAGCACGCGCCGCGTCCCCTCGATGGGGGTGCGGACGCGGTCGAGCACCACGTCGTGGACGATCTCGGCCCTGCTCGGGCCAAGCGTCACGACGCCGTGGGTGCCGGTGTGCACGGCCCTGCGCCAGCCTCGCGCGGCGGCACGCTTCGGCACGCCGAAGACGGTGGCGTCGGTGAGATCCGCGGCGGTCAGGCCACCGACGGGCTGCGGCTCCTCGGGTGGAAGGCCGGCCGCCGGCTCCTCGGGTGCAAGGACGGGCTCCGGCGTCGGCTCGGGGCCGGGGACCGGGTCCTCCTCGGGCTCCGTCGCGTCCTCCAGCGCGTCCTCGGGAGTGGTCTGCCCCGGCGTCGTGGGCTGCGGCGAGCTGCCGCCCTCGAGCACGGCCGCCGACTTGCTGAGGGCGGCGAGCAGGTCGAAGCCCGAGGACCAGCTGGGGAGCTCGGGGGTGAACCACGGGTCGGCCACGGCTGCGGGCGTCCGGGGCGTGCCCGTCCCACCGCCGTCGTCCGGCCTCTCGGGTGCCGCGTGGGCCCCCTGGGTGGTGATCGCGTCCATGATCTGCCTCCTTGATCGGTCGCGGTCGTGGCCCCCGTGCCGGGTGCGGTTCAGCTGCCGGCGCACGAGGGCGATCCCCGACAGCAGCATGCGGGCCGCCAGCACCGCCAAGCCGACCAAGGGCACGGCCAGCAGGGCGAGCGAGACGAGCCCGATGAGCACGCCGATCCACTGATGGGAGTCCAGGGCGGCGAGCAGGAGCGCCCACTGGTGGACGACTGCGGTGGTGACGGTCTGCAGGAGCTGCGGGAGGCTGACGACGAGCCACACGACCCCCGCGGTGAGCAGCGGCACCACGATGAGCACCCACGCCGTGACTGCTCGCCGGGACCACGGGAGCATGTCGGCGACGCGCGGGTCCGCGGCGCGGCCGGGCAGCACGGAGCGGAGGACGGGGCCGACGCGCCCGAAGAGGTCGGGCACGCCGGCGAGGTCCGCGAGGACGAAGTAGCCGTCGAGGCGCACGAAGGGCAGCAGCTGCTGGGCCGCCTCGATGTGCATGAGCGCCAGGACGACGAGCAGCAGCGGGTCGTGGGTCACGAGCACCGCGATCCCGACGGCGAGCATGCAGATCACCGTGTAGTACAGGCCCCCGAGATCGGTGCGCAGCCGCCCGGTCCGGTCGAGCCGGTAGGAGTCCGTGACGTTGGTGAAGAACGCCGGTGCGATCACGTAGACGCCGAAGCCGACGCGTCCGGGGGTGGCCCCCGAGTACGTGCACGCGGCGGCATGGCCGAGCTCGTGGATGAGCTCGGAGGCCGTCATCAGCAGGAACACGGTGATCAGCGCGGTCGGCGTCTCGAGCACGGTGGCGAGGGCGGAGATGACCTCGTCGCGCAGGATGACGGCGACGACGACGGCCAGCCACGCGGTCAGGACGAGCGCCACGACGGCGGGGTGGAACGTGGGCGCGAGCACGCGTGCGATGCGGCGCACGGTGCGGGCCGGCACGAGGGTGCCGCGCAGCGTGAGGCTCAGCAGCGGCTTCGACCTGGGCACCGGCGGCGCGGGCGCGGCGGTGGCGGCGTCGTCGACCAGGCCCACCGGGCGCAGCTTCGCGGTCACGAGGAGGTTGAGGCCCTCGGCGGTGAGGGTGCGGCCGTAGGCGCTGCTCACGGCGGCGGCGACCTCGGCGGGCGTGCGCCGCGGGTCCAGACGGGAGAGCACCGTGTGCACCAGCTCGGACACCTGGACGACCTGGCCGTCGGAGCGGCGCACGAGGTACGCGGGCGCCTTGAGGCCCGACCCGGAGACGCGCCCGAGCAGCGCCGTCCCGGCGGACCGCGTCCAGCGCGGCCCAGCCGGCACCCCGATGATCGTGCTCATCGTCTGCTCCAGACCTGCCGCCGGCGCCGGAGATCGGCCCGGCGCCGGCGGCAGGCGAGTCGGGTGCTACCCGACGTGGAGGTTCAGGCCTTGAAGAATGTTGCTCGCGGCCGAGGACCCGATCGTCGCGGCGTTCAGGGCGAGACTCACGTTGACCGCGACCACCGGGGCGACATTGACCGAGACCGGTGAGTAGTGGCCGACGAAGTACAACGTCTCGCGTGCGGGAAGGAGCTCGACTGACTGCTCGCCGAGCTCGTCGATCGAGATGAGGTCGTGCATGGCAGCTCGCTTCCTGCATGGCCCGGTGCCGCCGGACCGCTGGCACGGCTCGCGTGCCCTCGGGGTGGGAGGCTCCCTGCGTGCCGCGCGGCCCCGCGGAACGACGACACCGGGCGTTCATGGTGCGTCGGCTCAGTGCTGAGAGACGCTGATGTACTGCAGCGCAGTGCTGTTTGCCGATGCGAACAGCGATGCCGCGTTGAGCGCCAACGAAGAGTTCGACGCAACGACGGTCGCCCAGTTGTGGTTGAAGAAGAGCGTCTCGCGGTCAGGGAGGAGCTCCATCGACTCGCCCTCCAACTCGGTGATCGTGATCTCGTTCATAGCTTGTCACCCCCTCTCCCGGATGTCGGGACGGGGTGAACGTATGCCGCTCGGCGTGACGTGAGCGTCGTCCCCGCGTCACCATGGTGTGAGGTACGCGTGATCTTTGCGTGATCTACGCGTCACAGGGACGCCGTGGCCAGGCAGTTCTTCCCTTGTTGTGACGCCGTTCTGGGTTCGGGGTGGTTGCACCGTGTCACGAACGCCGCGCCGGTCCCTCATGTGGGTTGAGAGATCCGACCCTCGACGGGGTGGAAGAACTACTCGGGGTGCGAGTTATGCCAGAGACCGTCGACGATGCCGCTCCGGGGAGCGGCACGGACTTTGCTGAATATCGACTGACCCTGCTGGGCGACGTGACGGTCTCGAACGGCGGGGCCCCCATACCGCTCCTGCGGCGTGAGCGCCTGCTGGTCGCGCTCCTCGCGCTGCAGGGCTCGCGCCCCCGCGGGTACATCGCCGGGACGCTGTGGCCCGACGCCCCGGAGGAGCGGGCGCGCGCCAGCCTCCGGCAGTCGGTGCGCAACCTCAAGCAGGTGCTGCCGGAGGGCTTCGTCGTCGGCCGGGGCTCGCTCAGCCTGGCCCCGGACCTGGACGTGGACGTGTGGGACGTCCGCCAGCACTGCGACGACGTCCTCTCCGGCGGGGGCGGCCGGCTCACCGTCCGCAGGGCCGTCGACGCCGTCAATGCGATCGTCGGGCCTGAGCTGCTGCTCGGCGAGTTCGACGACTGGGTCGACCAGGAGCGCAGGCGCCTCCAGCGCCAGCGCCTGCACGCGCTCGAGCACCTGACCCGCGAGCTGACGCGGCTGGGTGAGACGTCGTGGGCGATCACCGCGGCCGAGGCTGCGGCCGAGCTCGACCCGCTGCGCGAGGAGCCCGCTGCGCTGCTCATCGCGCTGCACATGGCCGAGGGCAGCGTCGTCGAGGCCCGCCGCACGTTCGACTCGTTCCGGCGGCGGCTGCGCGCGGAGCTGCGCGTCGACCCGTCGCCGCGCGTCGCCGCTCTGCTCCGTTAGCGCGCCTGGGCGGCGCCGGCCCGGCCGGCGCCGCCCGGACGCGGCGAGCCTCAGGCGGCCGGCCCCTCGGCAAGGACGACGCGCGCGCTGTGCTGCTGCCCGACGGCGTCCGTCCAGGTCAGCGTGATCGCGTCACCGGGCTGGTGGCCCGCGAGCGCCGCCGTCAGGCCGTCGGCCGACGTGATCGCGGTGCCGTCGACGGCGGTGATGGTGCTGCCCGCGGTGAGCCCGGCCTGCTGGGCCGGCGTGCCGTCGATGACGCCGGCGATCGCCGCCCCGCCGAGCCTGTCGTACTGCGACGCCACCTGGACGCCGAGGAAGGCCGGGTAGCCGATGGTCACGGTGTCGCTGGCGGTGCCGGCCATGATCGCGTGCGCGATCCGGAGCGCGTCGTCGATCGGGACGGCGTAGCCCGTGATGTCCGCGCTGCCCGACGACGCCGCGGTGTCGATGCCGACGACCTCGCCCTCGGAGTCGAGCAGCGGCCCGCCCGAGTCGCCCGACACGACGTCGGCGTTCACCTCGATGAGCCCGCTGAGCGTCTCGCCCTGGGCCGGGCCCTCGCTCTGCGTGGTGATGGACTGCTCGAGTGCCGCCACGGTGCCGTCGGCCGCGGAGAGCGTGCCCGTGCCGCCGGCGTTGCCGACCGCGGTGACCTGGTCGCCGACGGTGGCACCGCCGTCGTTGTCGATCGTGGCCGTCTGGAGGCCGCTCGCGTCCTCGAGACGGAGGACGGCGACGTCGCCGGTCGAGTCGGTGCCGACCACCCTCGCCGTGTAGGACTCCCCGGTCGCGGCGACGACGACCCGGATCTGCGTCGCACCCTCGACCACGTGGTTGTTGGTGAGCACGTAGCCGTTGGACGTGAGAACGACGCCGGTGCCGGCGGCCTCCGCACCCTCGTAGCCGAGGACGGTCTCCACGAGCACGACGCCGCGCTCTTCGGCGGCGGTGGCGGGCTCGCTGACCTGGGTGGACTGGGTGTCCTGCGTCGGCAGGGCGGGCTGCGTGGGCTGCTCCTGCCGGGCGGGCGGGCCGCCCCACCACGTCCCCGGACCCGCGACGGCGGGGACCTTCGCCTGCTGCGCCGCGTGCTCCTCGGCCAAGGCGTACCCGCCACCACCGAGCACGAGGGTCAGCATCAACCCGCTCGCGATGAACCCGGCCTGCCTGCTCGTGATCCGCTTCATGATGCGACCTCCTCGATGTGTCACCACCGATTGGACGCCCCAAACCCTCGACTGCACTGAGGGTTGTCTGGGAGCTTGCGGGGGTCGCCGAGCCGCGGTCAGCCGGGGTAGATCTGGACCTCGGCGGCCTTCACCACCAGCTGGACGCTGACGCCACCGGCGAGCCGGAGCTCCGTCGCCGCCCCCGGCGTGATGTCGGCGGCAAGGTCGCCCGCACGGACGCGGACGAGGTCGCCGTGGGGCTCGAGCACCGTCACGGTCCGCGCGAAGGTGTTGCGCGGCGAGCCCGTCGTCGGCGAGGTGTGCACCGCGACGGCGGCGGGGCGGAACACCGCCACGGCCGGCCCGCCCGCCGGCAGGACGCCCTCGGTGTGGCCCCGGACGAGCTCACCGGCCGGGGTGAGCAGGCCGTCGCCGTCCCACGTCCCGGCGAGCAGGTTGAGCCCGGCGATGCGGGCGGCGAACGCGCTGCGCGGGTGGCTCAGCACGTCGCGGGTGGGCCCGTGCTCGACGACGCGGCCCGCCTCGATCACGGCGATGTCGTCGGCCAGCAGCAGGGCGTCGAGCACGTCGTGCGTCGCGACGACGGCGGTGCGTCCGGCCAGGACCCGGTGCAGCGTGAGCCGCAGGGCAGGGGCGACATCGACGTCGAGCGCCGCGAGCGGCTCGTCCAGCAGGACCAGCTGCGGGTCCGCCGCGAGGGCGCGGGCGACGGCGGCGCGCTGGGCCTGACCCCCCGACAGCGAGGCCGGCCTCCGGTCCGCGAGATCACCCAGGTCGACCTCGTCGAGCCAGCGGCGCGCGGTCTCGTACGCACGGTGCCGCGCGACGCCGTGGCTGCGCGGACCGAACGCGACGTTGTCCAGCACGCTCAGGTGCGGGAAGAGGCGCGCGTCCTGGGCCAGCAGCCCGACCCCGCGCGCGTGGGGTGGCACCCAGGCGCGGACGTGGCCGCGGTCGGTGACCGTCAGGTCGCGCTCGCCGAGCGCGATGCGCGCGTCCTGCGGGCTGATCAGCCCGGCCGCGGCGGCCAGCAGGGTCGACTTGCCCGCGCCGTTGGGGCCGAGCAGCGCGAGGGTCCGCCCGGCCGGCACCTCGACGGCGACGTCGAACCGGCGTTCCGGAACGGTGGCGGCGAAAGAGAACGTCACAGCAGGCTCCGGCCGCGGTGGGTCAGGCCGATGACGACCACCGCCACGACGACCAGCACCAGCGAGAGCGCGACGGCGGCGTCCGGGTCGGTCTCGCGCTGCAGGTAGATCTCGAGCGGCAGGGTGCGCGTCACTCCCTGGAGCGACCCGGCGAACGTGATGGTCGCGCCGAACTCGCCCAGCGCGCGAGCGAACGCCAGCACCGTGCCCGACGCGAGCGCGGGCGCTGCGAGCGGCAGGGTCACGCGGAACAGCACCCGGGTGGGCCGGGCACCGAGCGTGGCCGCGACCGTCTCGTACCGGTCGCCGGCAGTCCGTAGCGCGCCCTCCAGGCTGATGACCAGGAACGGCAGCGCGACGAACGTCTGGGCCAGCACCACCGCCGTCGTCGAGAACGCGACCTGGATGCCGAGCACCTCGAGCGTGTGCCCCAGCAGGCCGCGGCGCCCGAACGTGTAGAGCAGGGCGATGCCGCCTACCACGGGCGGCAGCACGAGCGGGAGCAGCACGAGCGCCCGCGCCAGCTCGCGCCCGGGGAACCGGACGCGGGCGAGGAAGAGCGCCATCGGGACCCCGAGCACCACGCACAACGCCGTGGCGACCGTCGAGGTACGCAGGCTGAGCCCCAGCGCAGCCATCGACGACTCGCTGGTGATCAGCGGCCACAGCCTGCCCCAACGCACACGCGTGAGCATCGCGGCGAGCGGGAGCAGCACGAGGGCTGCTCCCGCGACCGCCGGGGCCAGCGCCCATGCGGGCACGCCCACGCCGGCGCCGGCCCGGCGGCGGGTCACGGCCGCCCGAACCCTGCGGCGGAGAGCACGCCCTGCCCCACCGATCCCGTGACGAGCCCGACGAACTGCTGGGCGAGCTCCGGCTGGGCCGCGCCGGCCACCGGCGCGATCGGGTAGGTGTTGACGGCCTGGTCGGCCACAGGGCACGTCACGCCCTCGACCTTGCCGGCGGCCCCCTTCACGTCGGTCACGTAGACCAAGCCGGCGTCGGCCTCTCCCGCGATCACCTTGCTGAGCACGTCCGTCACCGACTGCTCCTCGCTGACAGGGCTCAGGGTCACGCCGGCCGCCTGCTCGACCTTGACGGCCGCGCGACCGCACGGCACCTCAGGTGCGCAGACCACGAGGTTCACGCCGTCCTTCGCCAGGTCGGCGAACGACGCGATCCCTGCCGGGTTGCCCGGAGGCACCGCGATCTCGAGGGTGTTCGTCGCGAAGTCGACGGGGTCGCCGGCCACCAGGTCCTCCGCCACGAGCTTGTGCATGTTCTCGGTATCGGCCGAGGCGAACACGTCAGCGGGCGCGCCCTGCTGGATCTGCGCGACCAGGTCCGACGAGCCGGCGAAGCTCAGCTGCACGGTGACGCCGGGGTGGTCCGCCTCGAACTGGTCGGCCAGCTGCTGGAACACGCCCTTGAGCGACGCCGCCGCGAACACCGTGAGCGTCGCCGGGGCCGTGCTGCCTGACGCCGCGTCCCCCGTCGCCGGGCCGACGCCGGCGCACCCCGCCAGCCCGATCGCCAGCCCGATCGCCAGGACGGCCGCGACCGGTGCCGCGACCACTGCCGTCTTCCTCACGGCGTCTCCCTGGCACCCATGTCGGTCTCGACCACCACGTGGGTCGACTTGATCGTCGCGACCGCCGCGGACCCGAGCTCGAGCCCGAGGTCGCGTACCGCCTCGCTGCTCATGAGCGACACCACGCGGAAGGGCCCGCACTGCAGCTCGACCTGGGCCATGACGGTGTCCATCTTGATGTCCGTGACCAGGCCCACGAACCGGTTCCGCGCCGAGCTGGCAAGACCGGCGGGGAGCTCGGGCGGCGTCGCGTGCTGCCGCGCGACCAGCGCGACCTCGTACCCGTCGACGACCATGCGCCCGCCGTCGTCCGACGCCGACACGAGCAGGCCACGGTCGACCCACCGGCGCACGGTGTCGTCGCTGACGCCGAGGTGGGTCGCTGCATCGCGAATCCGCATCTTTGGCATGATCGTCACCATAGACCCGCAGGAGCGGTCGTCACAGCACGACGCTGCCGCATCTCAGGGCGCGAAGAGGCGGGCGCCCGCAGGAAAGTGCTACCCCGACAGGGTTGCCTCGCGGTTCCCGGGGCAGGGAGTGCGAGCTGCGACCCCCGCGACCAGCATCGGAGCATGGCGCGGTTGCGGCGGGTCTCGGTGTCGTCGCCGGGGTACGGCCGCCGCCGCGCCGGCCGCGGCTGGGTCTATCTCGACGTCGACGGCACGCCCCTGCGCGACGCCGAGGAGGTGGCCCGCTGCCGGCGGCTCGTGATCCCGCCGGCGTGGCAGGACGTGTGGATCTGCCGCGACCCCGACGGCCATGTCCAGGCATTCGGCCACGACGACGCCGGCCGCGGCCAGTACCTGTACCACGAGCAGTGGACCGAGCGACGGAGCCGCCGCAAGCACGACCACGTGCTCGACGTCGCGCGACGGCTGCCCGCTGCCCGGCGGCGGGTGACGCGGGCGCTGGCCGAGCCGGGCCTGGGCCGCGACAAGGTGCTGGCGCTGGCGTTCCGGCTGCTCGACCTCGCATACTTCCGGGCCGGCGGCGAGATGTACGCCCGGCAGAACAAGAGCTTCGGGCTGGCCACGATCCGCAAGGAGCACGCCGTCGTGCACCAGGACGGCTCGGTCCTCTTCCGCTACCCCGCCAAGAGCGGACAGGTGCGGGAGGTCGCGGTCGACGACCCGGTCGTGGCGTCGCTGGTCACCACCATGAAGCGCCGCCGTGGCGGCACCGACCTGCTGGCCTGGCGCGACGACGACGGGTGGCACGACGTGACGAGCGCCGACGTGCAGGCGGCCATCACGGAGCAGCTCGGCCCAGACGCCACCCCGAAGGACTTCCGCACCTGGCACGCGACGGTGCTCGCGGCGCGCGCACTGGCCGACGCCGGCCCGCCGCCGTCGTCGGCTCGTGGGCGACGGCGGGTGATCGCCGCCGTCGTGCGCGACGTCGCGGAGGAGCTCGGCAACACGCCCGCGGTGGCCCGCGCGAGCTACATCGATCCGCGGCTCACCGACCTGTGGGAGAACGGCGAGACGGTAGGGCCGACCCGGAGCCACCGGACCGCCGAGCATCAGGTGCTCGATCTCCTGACCTGAGAACGTCCCGTGCTCAGCGGTGGACAAGCCTCCTATTTCGGGCCACATTGTTCCCGCGTCACCCGCATCACCGCATCACCCTCGGTTGTTCCAGCGGCCCGGCCATCGCCGGGCCCCCAGCTCAAGGAGTGCTGTGAGACGTTCCATCATCGGTGCCGTCCTCGCGACGGCCACGCTCGTCCTGGGGCTGACCGCCCCCACCTGGGCGGCCTCCCCCGCAGCCGGCCAACACGGCATGCACGCGTGCGCGCCCACCGCACCAGGAACCGCCGCGTGCCACGCCATGCTGCTGGTGAACCGCGACGGCGTCAGCCCCGCGTCGGCAACACCGCCTGCGGCCGGGCTGACCCCTGCGCTGCTCCAGGACGCCTACAAGCTCACCGGGCTGAGCTCGGGAGGCCGGACGGTCGCGATCGTCGACGCGTACGGCTACGCCAATCTCGGGCGCGACCTCGGCGTGTACCGGGCGCAGTTCGGCCTGCCCGCCTGCACGACGGCGAACGGCTGCCTCAGGATCGTCGACCAGAACGGCGGGTCGAACCTGCCCCGCGCCAACATCGGCTGGGCACAGGAGCAGGCCCTCGACGCCCAGACCGTCTCGGCCGCCTGCCCCGACTGCAAGATCCTCGTCGTGCAGGCCAAGAGCGCGTCGTTCGCCGACCTCGGGACTGCCGTGAACACGGCAGCCTCCATCGCGGGCGTCGTGGCGATCTCCAACAGCTACGGCGGCTCCGACGCTCAGGACACGACGTACGGCGCCCCCTACAACCACCCCGGCATCGCGATCACGGCGTCCACCGGCGACAACGGCTATCAGGGCGCGAGCTTCCCGGCGTCGTCGGCCCACGTCACGGCGGTCGGGGGCACGTCGCTCACGCGAGCGGCGGGCAGCGGCCGAGGGTGGAGCGAGAGCGTCTGGAACGGTGCCGGGTCAGGCTGCTCGGCCTACAACGCGGCGCTCGCCGCAGCGGCGACCTTCGGGACGGGCTGCTCCGGGCGGGCGATGGCGGACGTCTCGGCCGCAGCGGACCCGGCCGCGGGCGGCATGGCCATCTACTACCCGACGAGCGCAACGAAGTCGACATGGGGCCAGTGGGGCGGCACCAGCGAGTCGGCGCCCATCATCGCGTCGGTGTACGCGCTGTCCGGCAACACCACCGGCTACGCCAACGCCCTCCCGTACCAGCGAGCGTCCGGCCTGTTCGACGTGACCAGCGGGAGCAACGGCTCCTGCACCCCGGTCCAGCTCTGCGCCGCGCGCGCCGGCTGGGACGGCCCGACCGGGCTCGGCACCCCCAACGGGGTCGCCGCGTTCTAACCCGAGCCGTCGGCCGGTGACGCGGGCTGTGCTCCAGCCCGCGTCACCGGCCGGTGTCGCCGCCCCGGCCCCGCCGCGATGTCTCCCGCCGGGCGCGCTCGCCGGCCACGCAGATGCGAGTCACCCCGGCCCGGCTGACGGTGGAACGGTGAGAGTCGTCGTCGTCGGTGCCACCGGTAACGCTGGGACCGCACTGCTGCGTGCCCTCGTCGACGACCCCGCGGTGACCTCGGTGACGGGCATCGCCCGGCGGCTCCCCGACCGGACCGCTGCCCCCTACCGGGACGCGCACTGGGTCGCGACCGACGTCGGCAGCGACGAACCGGACGACGTCGTCGTCGAGCGGCTGGCGGAGGTCTTCCGCGGCGCGGACGCCGTCGTGCACCTGGCGTGGCTGGTGCAGCCCAACCGTGACCGCGAGCTGCTGCGGCGGACGAACGTGGAGGGGACGCGCCGCGTCGCCGAGGCGGCCGTCCGGGCCGGGGTGCCCCACCTCGTGGTCGCCTCGTCCGTCGGGGCCTACGCCCGGGCGGCCGACGACGAGCCGCACGGGGAGGACTGGCCCGCCGGCGGCATCCCGACGTCGCACTACAGCGTCGACAAGGCGGCCACGGAGCGGGTGCTGGACGACCTGGAGCGCGAGCACCCGGAGCTGGCAGTCGCGCGGGTCCGGCCGGCGCTCATCTTCCAGGCCGACGCCGGCGCCGAGGTCGTCCGGCTGTTCCTCGGGCCCCTCGTGCCGGTCCGGCTGCTCCAGCTCGGCCGACCCCCGCTGCTGCCGCTCCCGGCGGGGCTCCGTCTGCAGGCCGTGCACGCCGCAGACCTTGCCGACGCCTACCGCCGCATCGTCGCCGGCCACGCTCGAGGCGCGTTCAACGTCGCCGCCGACGACGTGCTTTTCGCGCGCGACGTGGCGGGCATCGTCGACCACGGCCGGTTCCTCCCGATACCGCCGCTGCTGGTACGGGCCGCCGCGGCGCTCGCCTACCGCGCGCACGCCGTCGCCGCCGACCCCGGGTGGATCGACATGGCGATGAGCGTCCCCGTGATGGACACCACCCGGGTCCGCACCGAGCTCGACTGGCGTCCCCAGCACACGGCTGCAGCAGCCCTGGACGAGGTCCTGACCGGCATGGGCATCGGGCACGGCGCGCGGTCGGCCCCGCTGCACCCCGCCCCCGCCGGCCGGCCCCCTGGTGACGCCGTCCTTCCACTGCGACACGGCCCGGAGCCCGGGATCCCGCCCACCATGGACCGCCAGCTCTTCGGGCTCTACCTCTCCGACCACCTGACGGGCGCGACGGCCGGGCTGGGGCGGATCGAGCGGATGGCGCGCACCTACGACGCGTCGCTGCAGCCGCAGCTCGCCGAGCTCGCCGAGCAGCTCCGGGGCGAGCGCGAGCTCTACGTGGACATGCTGCGCGTGCTCGGCGTCCGCCGCCGGCCGCTGCGACGGGCCGCGGCCGGGATGGCCGAGCGGCTGGGCCGGCTCAAGCTCAACGGGCGGCTGCTGCGGCGCTCGCCCATGACGCCGGTCCTCGAGAGCGAGCTGATGCGCTCCGCCGTCATGGGAAAGATCGGCGGCTGGCAGACGCTGCGCCAGCATGCCGCGGCGGTGGGACTCGACCGGGGCCAGTTCGACGCCCTGCTGCAGAAGGCCCGGCGTCAGCTCGAGGTGCTCGAGCGCCTGCACGCCGTCGTCCGGGTGGGCGCGTTCGACGCACAGCACCCGTAGGTGTCGCGACTACGCCCAGGGGTCGAGCACGACCTTGATGCAGCCGTCCTGCTTGCGCTGGAACAGCTCGTACGCCTCGGGCGCCTGCTCGAGCGGTAGCCGGTGCGTGCGCAGGTCGAGCACCCCGAGCGGGTCGTCGGGGTCCTGGACGAGCGGCAGCAGGTCGTCGGTCCAGCGGCGCACGTTGGCCTGCCCCATGCGCAGTGTGATCTGCTTGTCGAAGAGCTGCATCAGGGGCAGCGGGTCCCGGGCGCCCCCGTAGACGCCCGAGAGCGAGACCGTGCCGCCACGCCGCACGACGTCGAACGCCGTGAGGAGCGCCGCGAGGCGGTCGGAGCCGGCGAACCCGATCAGGGGCCCCGCGACGGCGTCGGGCAGGTACCCGACCATGGTCTGCGCCGTCTCCGTCAGCGGTGACCCGTGCGCCTCCATACCGACCGCGTCGATCACCGAGTCGGCCCCGCGGCCCTCGGTGCAGGAGCGGACGACGTCGCCGACGTCGTCCTGGGACGCGTGCGAGGCGTCCAGCACCTCGATGCCGTGCCGGGCCGCCATGGCCAGGCGGGCCAGCTCGAGGTCGACGCCGATCACCCGGCGCGCTCCGCGGTGCATGGCGACGCGGGCCGCCATCTGCCCGATCGGACCCAGGCCGAGCACCACGACGGTGCTGCCGGGGTGGACGTCCGCGTACTCCACCGCCTGCCACGCGGTCGGCAGCACGTCCGACAGGTACAGGTAGCGCTCGTCCGGCTCACCGTCGTCGGGCACGACGACCGGCCCGTACTCGGCGTGCGGCACGCGCAGGTACTGCGCCTGCCCGCCCGGGACCGACCCGTAGAGCCGCGTGTACCCGAACAGGGCAGCGCCCTTGTCCTGCTCCCGCACCTGCGTGGTCTCACACTGCGACTGCAGCCCGTGCGCGCACATCCAGCAGGTGCCGCACGCGATGCCGAACGGCACGACGACGCGGTCGCCCACCCGCAGCGCGCCGGCGTCCGCACCCACCTCCTCGACGACGCCCATCGCCTCGTGCCCGAGCACGTCGCCCTTGTCCAGGAACATGCCGAGCAGGCCGTACAGGTGGAGGTCGGACCCGCAGATGGCGGTGGACGTCACGCGGACGATCGCGTCGGTGGGCTCCTTGAGCTTGGGGTCGTCGACGTCCTCGACGGCGACCGACTGGCGCTTGCGCCAGGTCAGCGCGCGCATCGTGGCCCTAGCCCAGGCCGCTGGACGGTGCCGAAGGGTCGGCACCGCTCGCCGCAGGCTCGCCGCGTCGCAGCGAGAGATGGCCGCCCAGATATCCCGAGACCGAGACGGTGACCCCGCCGGCCAGGGAGGCCACGATGCCGGCGCCGAGGTGGCCGCGCCGGCGCAGCCACCATGAGGCTCCGTAGGCGATGCCCGCGACGGCGTTCAGGCTGGCGTGCAGCGCGCCCACCCGGCTGGACTCCTCGCTGCGCAGGCCGCTCCAGTCCGCGAGCCCGGTGAGCGCCGTCGGCACCACCAGCAGGAAGCCCGTGCCGACAAGCCGCCGGGACGCGTCGGCGTGGCGCTGAGGGCCGGTGAGATCGAGCCACGTCGCGCCGATCCACATGCCCAGCGGCAGGTCGGTCAGGAGAGGGTGCAGCGCGTGGCCGAGCGAGCGGCCGCGCAGCTCGTCGAGCATCCTCCCGGGAGGTAGGAGGCCGCCGAGCTTGCGATACCAGGTTCTCAGCGCGTCGATGCGGTGGTCCTGCTCGAGCGACTCGGCAAGGCGAGCTGCGGCACTGGTCTGGTAGCTCTGGTGCTGCGTGGTCATGGTCGTCTCCAAGCCGACGACGCACCCCATGTCCTGAGGACGCGCCCTGCCAGCGTAGGGCGGGCGCCGAGCGCCCGCACAGGGCCTGGAGCGCGCGGCTGCGAGGCGGTGCCCGCCGCGTGACAGTGGTCGCATGGCTGAGGTCGCGCGCCCCGGCGCGGAGCAGTGGGTGCCGGGCGGCGCCGACATCGCCACGCTGCGCGACGCCGCGGACGCGTGCCGCGGCTGCGAGCTGTGGGCCGACGCGACCCAGGTCGTCTTCTCCGAGGGGCCCGACGACGCGGCACTGATGCTGGTCGGCGAGCAGCCCGGCGACCGCGAAGACCGGGAGGGCGAACCCTTCGTCGGCCCGGCGGGCCGAGTCCTCGCCGATGCTCTGGCGGCCGCCGGCGTCGACCCCGAGCAGGTCTACGTGACCAACGCCGTCAAGCACTTCCGGTTCGAGCAGCGCGGCAAGCGCCGCCTGCACAAGACGCCCGACGTCGCACACATCCGCGCGTGCCTGCCCTGGCTGCAGGCGGAGGTCGCCGCGGTCCGGCCGCGCGTCGTCGTCGCCCTGGGCGCGACGGCGGCGCGGGCCGTCCTGGGCCGGGCTGTGCGTGTCGGGGCGGAGCGCGGGCAGCTGCTGCCTGCGCCCGACGACGGCGATGGCGCGGTCGTCGTCACCACGCACCCGTCGGCGCTGCTGCGCCTCCGTGACCGGGATGGCTGGGACGAGGCGTTCGACGCCCTGGCTGCGGACCTCCGGACGGCCGCGAGAGCCGCGGCCGCGTAGCCCGACCGTCAGCCGACCGAGCGGACCACCGCGATCGCGAAGCCGTCCCAGCCCTTGATCCCGACCGTCTGCAGGGCCGTGGCGGTGACGGCGTCGTCGGTGCCGAGCCGGTCGAGGAGCGCCTGGGTGCCGAGGATGGGCGGGTCGTCGCTGTCCGGGTCGGCGACGGCCCCGCCGCGCACCACGTTGTCGCAGATGATGACCGTGCCCGGGTGGCTCAGGCGCAGCGCCGCGTCCAGGTAGTGCGGGTTGTTGGGCTTGTCGGCGTCGATGAACACCAGGTCGAACGGCTCGGTTCCCGCCTCGATGAGCGCGCGCGCCGAGTCGATCGCCGGGCCGACGATCTGCTCCACGGTGCCCGCGACGCCGGCGCGCTCGAAGTTCTCGCGCGCGACGGCCGCGGTCGGCTCGTCGATCTCGAGCGTGACGACCGAGCCGGTGGGACCGACGGCCCGGGCGAGCCAGATCGTGGAGTAGCCGGCGAGGGTGCCGAACTCCAGGACGCGGCGCGCCCCCGCGATCTGAGCGACGAGGGAGAGGAACGCGCCCTGGTTCGGCGCGACGGCCGCCCCGGGCATGACGGTGCGCGCCGCGCTAGCCCGCGCCTGCACCAGGGCCTCGTCCTCGTGGACGAGCCGGTCGATGAGGTACCCGTCGACGTCGTCCCAGCTCGCCTCGTCTGCGCTCACGGTGCGACCGTAGCCGGACGACGCGGGGGCCACCAGGGGAGGCCACGGCGCGGAGCCGGGCTTCCCTCCGTACGCTCCGGGGATGGAGCAGAGTGCGGCGTACAGCTCGGAGCGCAGGGCGCTCCTCTTCAGCATGGGGGCCACCGCCGTCCTCGGCGTCGGTGCCGTGGTCTGGGGCGTGCTGGGATCGGTCCGCATCATCGTGTTCGACGGCGTGTACATGCTCGCGGGCATCGTCCTGGTGGGCATCTCGATCCTCGCCTCGCGCGCGTCAGGCTCCGCGCCGACCCGGGAGTACCCGTTCGGGATGCACGCGGCCACGCCGCTCGCCGTCGCGCTGCAGGGCGCGGCGCTGCTGGGGACGGTCGCCTACGGCGCGATCGACGCCGTCATCGTGCTGATCGACGGCGGCTCACCGGCGTCGGCCGCGTCCGTCCTCGCCTACGGCGTCGTGACCACCGTGGCCTCGCTGGTCGTCTCCCTCGTCCTGCGCCCGCACGCTCAGGAGTCCGCGCTGGCCCGCGCCGAGGTCGTCTCCTGGCGGGCCGGGGTCCTGATGAGCCTCGTCGTGGCGGTGGGCGGTCTGGTCGGGGTGGGGCTGTCGCGGGCCGACTCCCCCCTGGTCCCCTACGTCGACCCGGTGCTCGTCCTGATCGCCTGTGCCACCGTGCTGCCGATGGCGCTCTCCCTGGTCCGCGAGGGGATGCGCGAGCTGCTCGAGGCCTCGCCCGCGGAACCGCTGCGGGGTCAGATCGACGCCGCCATCCGGGCGGGCCTCGCCACGACCGACCTGTCCGAGCACCCGTTGCCCGAGCCGGTGGTGCGGGCCACCAAGCTCGGGCACCGCCTCTACGTGGAGGTCGACTTCGTCGTCGCTGCCGGCGAGTGGACCGTGGACGAGGAGGACGTCTTCCGCCGCGCGATCACCGCGCAGCTGGACGCGCTCGGTCACGAGGCGTGGGTGACGGTGGAGCTGACGACCGACGCCGAGCTGGTCGAGGACTGAGGCGGAGGGGCTCAGAAGTTGAACTGGTCGATGTTGCTCTTGTTGAACTTGAAGGGGTCGCCGAGCAGCACGGTCGCGTCGGCGCCGACCTTGAAGTCGCCGAGCTTGCCCGCGGTGAAGGAGTCCCCTTCCTTGCCCGTGATCTTGCCGGTGACCATCGCGTCGGCCGCGTAGGCCGCCAGGTAGCCGAGGTCCTCGGGGTTCCACAGCGCGAACTCCGTGACGGTGCCGTTCTTCACGTAGTCGCGCATCTGGTTCGGCGTGCCCAGGCCCGTGATCGCGACCTTGCCCTTGTAGGACGACGTCGAGACGTACCGGGCCGCGGCGGCGATGCCGACGGTGGTGGGCGAGATGATGCCCTTGAGGTTGGGGTGCGACTGGAGCAGCGCCGCGGTCTTGTCGAACGAGGTCTGGTCGTCGTCGTTGCCGTAGACCGTGTCGACCAGCTTGATGTTCGGGTGGTCGGCCAGGTCCTTCTTCATCGTCGCGATCCACGCGTTCTGGTTGGTCGCGTTGGCGCTTGCGGACAGGATCGCGATCTCGCCGGAGTCGCCGATCTGGTCCGCGATCATGTCGATCTGCACCTTGGCGATGCCGTCGGCGGTGGCCTGGTTGACGAAGAGGTCGCGGCACGACGGGTCGGTGTCCGAGTCGAACGTCACGACCTTGGTGCCCGCCTGGCGCGCCTCGCCGAGAGCGTCACAGATGGCCTTCGGGTCGTTCGCCGACACGATGAGCGCCTTGGTGCCCTGCTGCGCCGCCGTGTTGATGAACGGGACCTGTGCGTCGGGCGAGGCGGTGTCGGGGCCGACCTCGGAGAACTTCCCGCCGAACTCGGACGTCGCCGCCTTGGCCCCCTTGGTGCTGGTGTCGAAGTAGGGGTTGCCCAGGTTCTTCGGCAGCATGACGACGGAGACGTCGCCGCCACCGCCGCCGGAGGTGCCGCCCGTCGACCCGCTGTTCGCGCTGCTGCCCGAGGAGCAGGCGCCCACGGTGAGTGCGATGGCGATGGTGGCAGCGGCCAGAGCGACAGGCCGCTTCGTGGTGGACTTCATCGTTCTTCCCTTCCTGGTGGCGGGATCGTGGTCACGGGAGTGCGTTGGCGGCGTCGGACGAGCCATCCGAGCACGCTGGTGGAGATCACCGACAGCACCAGCAGCGAGCCGATGATGATGTTGATGACGTTGACGGTCACGCTCTCCAGCCGCAGGGCGCTGGAGATGACGCCGATGAGGAGCACCCCGGCGATCACGCCGTGCAGCGCGCCCCGGCCGCCGAAGATCGACACGCCGCCCAGCAGCACGGCAGCGACGACCTGCAGCTCGAGCCCGGTGGCGTTGTCGCCCCGCGCGGTGCCGTAGCGCAGCGTGAAGAAGATGCCGGCGAAGGCGGAGACCAGGGCGCTGAGGACGAACAGGACCAGCTTGGTGCGCGCGACGGCGACGCCGGAGAAATGGGCCGTGTCGGCGCTCAGGCCGATGTCGTAGATGCCGCGGCCGAACGGCGTGAAGTGCAGGAGGACGGCGAAGACGGCGATCAGCACGGCGATCGGGATCACGACCAGCGGGAGCTGGGTCTGGCCGATGCGGGCCGTCGCGAGCTCGGTCCAGCGGTCGGGGAAGTCGGTCACGGCCCGGGTGCCGAGCAGGCCGACGGCGATGCCTCGGAAGAGGGCGAGGGTGCCGATCGTGACGGCGAGCGACGGCAGGCCGACGTACGCGACGAGGTAGCCGTTGAGCGCCCCGCACACCGCCCCGACCACGAGCGCGGCGAGCGCCGCCGTCGGGACCGACCACCCGGCGTCGAACAGCACGCCGACCGTCACGCTGCTGAGCCCGACGACGCTCGCGACCGACAGGTCGATCTCCCCCGTGGTGATCACGAGCGTCATCGGCAGGGCGATGAGCAGGATCGGCGCGGTGTCGAGCAGCAGGTAGGGCAGCGTGAGCGGGCCCGTGAAGTTCGGCACCCGGGCCATCGAGTAGACGACGACCGCGACGAGCACGGCGATGATCGCCATCTCGCGGGTCAGCAGCACGCGCTGCCACAGCGGCTTGGCGTGGGCGGCGTAGGTGCGGGCCATCAGGCCTCCCTCGCGTCGGCGAGCCTGCGGGCGGTGCGTGCCGCGAGCACGCGGTCGAGGACGATCGCGCCGAGGATCAGGAGGCCGACGACGGCCTGCTGCCAGAACTCCGAGATGCCGAGGATCGGGAGCGCGCGGTTGATGGTCACGAGCAGGACGGCGCCGAGCGCGGCGCCCCAGACGGTGCCGCTGCCGCCGAAGATCGCGACGCCGCCGATCACGGCCGCCGCGACCGCCTGGAGCTCGAGCCCGAGGCCCGCGCCCGAGCTGATGGTGCCGTAGCGGGCGGCGTAGAAGACGCCGCCCACCCCGGCGAGCGCCCCGCTGAGCACGAACGCGCCGAGCACCCGACGCCGCACGGGCAAGCCGAACAGCAGCGCGGCGTCGGGCTCGGACCCGATCGCGTAGAGCTCGCGCCCGCCCCGCGCCGTGTACAGGTAGTAGCCGACGACGGCCAGCACGACGACGGCGATCACGGTGAGCACGGGGATGCTGCCGTAGGTCTTGGTGCCGAGCGCGAGGAAGCCGTCGGGGAGGTCGGACGCGTTGACGCGGTTGCTGCCGGCCCAGGTCAGGACGATGCCCCGGTAGATGTAGAGCGTGCCGAGCGTGATGACGAGGGCGGGCACCTTGCCGAAGGAGACGAGCACCCCGTTGACGAGGCCGAGCACCGCCCCGGCGAGGAACCCGATCACGAAGACGGCCCCGACGGGCAGCCCGGGCTGGGCGATGAACAGCCGACCGGTGAGGTAGGCCGCCAGGGCGAGCACCGAGCCGACCGACAGGTCGACGTTGCGCGTGATGATGACGACGGCCTCGCCGACCGCGAGCAGCATCAGGATCGACGGCGTCAGCAGCAGGTCCCGCCAGCTGTTCTCGCTGAACAGGAAGACGTCCGTCTTGATCGTCGTGCCGCCGATGAGCAGGACCAGCACGATGACGATCGCGAGCTCGCGCGAGCGCAGGACGGTCCGCGTGGCGCGCCGCGCGGGCGAGAGGCGGCTCGGCTCGACGAGCTGGTCGGTCACGGCTGGTGCTCCAGGGTCGCGGTCGCGGCGTGCATGACGGACTCGGGCGTGGCCTCGTCCCGCGGGATGTCCGCCGTGATCCGGCCCTCCGCGACGACCAGGACCCGGTCGGCCATCCCGAGCACCTCGGGCAGCTCGGAGGAGATCATGAGGATCGCGATGCCCCGGCCGGCCAGCTCGGACAGCAGCCGGTGCACGTCGGCCTTGGTGCCGACGTCGATGCCGCGGGTCGGCTCGTCGATGATGAGCAGCGTCGGCTCAGTGGCGAGCCACTTGGCGATGACGACCTTCTGCTGGTTGCCGCCGCTCATCGTGGACCCGTGCATGTCGAGCGCGTTCGTCTTCACGTCGAGCCGCGACGCCCACGGTGCGGCGGCGCTGCTCTCGGCGGCCGTGGTCAGCAGGCCCCACCGAGCGATGCGCGAACGGATCACCGCCGTGACGTTTCGCGCCACGCTCGAGTCGGTGACCAGCCCCTGCTGACGGCGGTCCTCCGGGATCAGCGCCATCCCCGCCCGGACCGCCGCGAGCGGGTTCCCGGGCTGCACGGCCCTGCCGTGCAGGCGGACCGTGCCGGCGTCGTACCGGTCGACGCCGAACACCGCGCGGGCGATCTCGCTGCGGCCCGCGCCGACAAGCCCCGCGAGCGCCACGATCTCGCCGGAACGGACGTCGAACGACACGTCGTGGAAGACGTCCGCCCGCTCGAGGCCGCGCACCTCGAGCGCGACGTCGCCGATCGGCGCCGGCGTCTTCGGGAACAGGTCGTCGACCGTGCGGCCCACCATGTGCGTCACGACCTGCCCGACCGAGGTGTCCGCGATCGCAGCGGTGCTGACGTAGGCGCCGTCGCGCATCACCGTGACGGTGTCGCAGAGCTCGAAGACCTCGTCCAGGCGGTGCGAGATGAACACGAGCGCCTTGCCCTCGTCGCGCAGGCTGCGCGCGACCTGGAAGAGGCGCCGCACCTCCGCGCCCGAGAGCGCCGCGGTCGGCTCGTCCATGACCAGCACGTTCGCGTCGAGGGAGATGGCCTTCGCGATCTCGATGATCTGCTGGTCGGCGATGGAAAGGCCCTCCGCGGGGCGCAGCGGGTCCAGGTGCACGCCGAGGCGGGAGAACAGCCGTGCCGACTGCTCGCGCATCGCGCCGCGGTCGATGCGCCGACCGGACCGCAGCGGCTGCCGGCCCATGAAGATGTTCTCCATGACGCTCAGGTCCGGGAACAGCGTGGGCTCCTGGTAGATCACCGCGATCCCGGCGGCCTTCGACTCGGCGGTCGACGAGAAGTCGACGTCCTGACCCTTCAGCCGGAGCTCGCCCGCGTCGCGGCGGTAGAGCCCGGACAGGATCTTGACAAGGGTCGACTTGCCGGCGCCGTTCTCCCCCACCAAGGCATGGATCGACCCGGCCCGGACAGCCAGCGATCCCGACCGCAGCGCCACTACCGGGCCGAACGCCTTGCGGATGTCCACGAGCTCGAGCACCGGCGAGGTGCCGTTCGCCGTCATGCGGCCTCCTTCGACAACGCTGTCGTATGCGGAGGGTAAATCGATTCAAACCCCGGCCACAAGGGCGAGATGCTGACCCGCGGAGGTCAGAACCCGAGCGATGACACAAAGGCCGCCCGGATGACGTCGTCCCCGTCCGTGTCACGGGACGCGATGACGGCGCCAGGCTCGACGACGTGCCACCAGCGACCGGCTGTCGGCACCACGACCACGATCCCGGAGAGCGAGTTGGGATCGACCCCGTGCTCAGCGGCCACCTCGTCGACGACACGCATGGTCTCGGCCCAGGGACGCGCCCCGAGCGCGGCGCCCTGCGCACGGCGGTCTGCCGCGTAGGCGTCACGGATCAGCGCCACGCAGGCGCGCTGCAGGTCGGGGGCATGGGCAAGCCCGGCGAACCCGTCCGCCGGGCCTCCGATCAAGTCCCGTCGCGCCGCGTTCTCCGTGACCCACGCCCGCCAGTCTGCCCCCGTCCCCTCGGGTGCGTGCTTCTGCTCCAGGTACAGCGCCAGCAGGCCGCGCCACCAGCCCAGCCAGTCGCGGCCGACGACGGTCAGGTCGGCACCGGCGAGCACGTTCGACAGCGGTGGTTGTTCAGCGAGGCGCGGCGGGACGTCGTCGCCCTCGACGACGAGGGCGAGCGCGTCGCGGAAATAGAGCGCGGCGTTCAGGTGCTGGTCGTCGCCGACCGACAGCGACCAGGACGGGCGTCCGGCGAACCGCATGGTCACGATGGTGGCGCGGTCGCGCGGGCACCACAAGGTCTCGCCGTAGCGAGACGTCGGGACAGATCTCACGCGCCGATCGCGTCGGCAGTGCGAGTCAGCACCGCGATCGCCAGCGCCGCCAGGAGCAGCGCGACGATGCCGTGCCGGACCATCGACCACCAGCGGTCCCACTTGGCCTGCCGCAAGTTCGGAAGCCGCTTCCGCGTGTCGCGATAGTCGGATCGGGCGCGACGCCAGAGCGCGTGAGCGAACCCGAGGAAGTAGCCCACGAACAGCCCGATGAACGTCCCGACATGGAGCAGGCCTGACGACATCACGTCGTGAGGCGGAGCAGCAACCAGCACGGCTGAAGTGTGGCGCGCTGTGCACCTCCCGCACCAGGCTGAAGGCCCGACCGATGAGTGCGCGCTGAGAGTCCATAACTCCCTGGCGTTCCCCCGGCGCCGCGCCCCACACTCGGCGTCATGACGGCGGCCAAGAACCCCCACAAGACGGCGAACCCGGAGCTCGCGAAGGCGATGCACGGCCTTCGTTCGTCGTCGGCCGCGTCGCCTCACGTTCCGAAGCCGCGGCGCGGCACCCGGACCGCGCAAGCCCGCAGGGCCATCGACGAGAGCCGGTGATCAGGCAAGCTGGTCGCCCCGCGCACTGCGGAGCGGATGGGGTCCCGCGCTCGAGGTGGGCGGGCGACCGCTCGACCGAAAGTTCCAAGGCCCTGCCCCGGCCCTCGTGACGGCGGTCGCCCGCTCACTCCCGCATTCTCCCCAGACGTCGAGCGGGTCAGCGCCGCCCCGCCATCGTCCCCACGCCGATCAGCGCCGCACCGACTACGAGGTGCAGCACGTTGTCGGCCGAGTCCAGCGCGATGACGTTGAGCGGGTTGTCACCGCTGATGAACCAGCCCGCCACTCCTAGCGCGAAGTACACGACGCCGATGGCGACGTTCGCCGCTCGGGCGGCGCGCCGCCCGGCGACCGCCGCAGCGACGAGCACCGCGCCGACGGCGAGGTGGACGAGGTTGTGCAGCACGTTCAGCTGGAACAGCACGAGGGTGCCGCCGTCGTGCCCGACCGCGTCGTGGTGGCCCGACACGGTGAAGCCGAGCAGGCCCACCACGATGAAGACGCCGCCGACGACGCCGCCGACGATGGAGTTGAGCGAGCGCCGTTCGGTGCTGGGGATCGCTTCCTTGGTGGTCATGGTCTCCTCCTCCGGTGCCGCCGGACGGGCGGCTGCGAGCCGCCGAGGCCGGCGGTCACCAGGAGTTCGGAGCGGACCGCCGCCCGGATGGGTCGCGCTGGGCGAGTCGAGGTGAGTCAGGCCCGCAGCGGCACCGCGGCCAGCATGCCGCCCGTCGGCGCCTCGGAGCCGCCCGCAGGCTCGAGCGTGACGCCGACCGTGTCGGCGTCGCCGATCTGGTCGAGGAACTCCGTCCCGGACCTGGCGCCCACAGGGAGCACCGCGGCCGACACCTGCTGGTCGCCGGTGACCGTCCAGAGCTGGTAGTTCTCGCGACCGGGCGACGGCATGTCGTCGATCAGAACGACGCCGGTGCCGAGGCTCCGCGAGGTCACGACGGTGACACGGCCGCCCCCGGTCGCGGGCACGGACTGCGACACGACGTCGCCCGCGGCCAGCACCTGCGCGATGCGTGCCTGGTCGGAACGCAAGGCCTGCACGGCCTGCCGTGCGTCGTCCAGCCGCTGCTCCTGGACGGCCCACGTCACCCCGACGCCGAGGACGGCGGCCACGGAGGCAGCGATCGCCCAGCCGCGCCACCGTCCCACGGCCCTCGCCGCGGCGGGCCGCTCCACGAGGGGCACGGCACCCCCCTGCGCGGTCCGCGCGACGTCGGCGAGGACGGCGGCACGCAGCGACGGCGGCGGATCCTCCGCCGTCGGGTCAGCCAGCCGCGCCACGGTCTCCACCAGCCCGCCGACCTCCGCCTGGCACGCCTCGCACCCGGCCAGGTGGCGCTCGAACGCGGCGCGCTCGGCGTCGCTCAGCGCACCCAGCGCGTACGGCCCGGCAAGGGTGTGCAGCTCCGCGACGTGGTCCAGGTCCGCCTCGTCCATGCCGCTCACCCCACCTCCACCTCGACGCCCAGGCAGTCGCGCAGCCGGATCAACCCGTCGCGCATGCGGGTCTTCACGGTGGCCAGCGCAGCGCCGAGCCGCTCGGCGACCTCGGGGTAGGTCAGCCCGCCGTAGTACGCGAGCGTGATGGACTCGCGCTGCAGCCCGGTCAGGGAGTCCATGCAGCGGCGGACCATCTGCTGCTCCAGGTTGGTGGTGACCTCCTCGACGACGTCGTCGTACGGCGTCTCGGCAGACGCCGCGGCGACGCGGCGATCGCGGTCCGCGCTCGCCTGCACCGACCGCACCCGGTCGACGGCCTTCCGGTGAGCGATCGTCAGGACCCAGGAGACCCCCGACCCTTTCGCCGGGTCGAACCGGGCCGCCGTCCGCCACACCTCGACGAGCGCCTCCTGCGCGACCTCCTCGGCCTGAGCTGTGTCGCGCAGCACGCGGCGGGCCAGGCCAAAGACGCGCGGCGCCACGTCGTCGTACAGGGCGGCGAACGCGTCCTGGTCGCCGTCGGAGACGCGTCGCAGCAGTTCGTCGACCCTCCCGGTCACCGTCCGGCCTCCTCCGCCGGGCCCCGCGTACGGAGGCCCTGTTCGTGATTCGGGCTCGCGCGCCCCGCGGATGGGTCCAGCATCTCCCCGGCCACTCGCAGGCGCATCGGTGCTGAGGAATCACCACGCCTGCGCCAGGATCTCGTGCACCGACTCGACGTCGAGCGCCCGCGGATTGGGATACGGGTCCGCGACGACACGTTCGGCGATCGAGCGCAAGCCGTCCGCGGGGACGCCGAGCTCGCGGAGAGTCTTCGGCCCCTCGAAGCGACGTGCGAGCCGGCTGACGGCCGCGACGGGGTCGCCGCCGGCGATGCGGGCCAGGCGGCCCTGCGCCCGCGGGGCCGCCAGCAGGTTGAACCGCATGACGTGCGCCAGCAGCATCGCGTGCAGCTCGGCGTGCGGGAGGTCGTACGCGCCGCCCAGGACGTGGGCGAGCTGGTGGTGCAGACCCATGCGCGCCGTGGCCAGGACCGAGCCGGCCAGCCATGCGGCGCCCTGGAGCTCACCGCGCGCGGCGACGTCGTCGGGCCGCGCGAGCACCTGGGGCAGCGAGGTCAGGATGCCGTCGGCGGCCTCGGTGGCGTAGGCGAGCGTGACCGGCGACGCCTCCGTGTCCCACAGGCCCTCGACGGCGTGCGCGAGCGCGTTGAGCGCCGAGGTCAGCGTGAGCCCGACGGGCATCGTGAGCGTGAGCTCCGGGTCGTAGACGACGGTGCCCGGCTGGAAGGCCAGGTCCTTGCGTGTCCGTTTCACGCCGTCGGCGGTCTCGCCCAGCACCGGCGTGACCTCCGAGCCCGCGTACGTCGTCGGGATCGCGATCTGGGGGATGCCGGTCCGGGCGGACACGGCCTTGCCCAGCCCGACGGCGGAGCCACCGCCCAGGGTCACGACGGCGTCCACGCCGCCCGCCGCCGCGACCAGGTCCATGACTTCGTCGGTCACGGCGACCGGGGTGTGGACCAGGGGGCGGCCGAACCGCACGGCGAGGCGCTCGCCCAGCGCCTCGGCGAGCTCGTCGGCCTCGGTCTGGTGCGGTCCGGCGACGAACAGCACCACCGTGGCGCCGAGCCGCTCGACCTCGTCCGCCAGCTGGTGCCGGGCTCCCGGGCCGAGCAGGACCCGGGTCGCGATGCTCGTGTGGACCTTGACCCCGTCGGTCATCCGCCCGCGCCCTCCGTCGCGTCCCTCGTCGCGTCCTCGCGGTGCAGGACGACGGGGAAGTCGACGTGCCGGAACGGGTTGGGCAGCCCGACCTCGGCAGCCCTGGCCGCGTCGTCGATCGTGGCGAAGTCGAAGATGAGCGACTCCTTGACGCCGAAGACGGCGTCGGAGGTGATGTGCGGCGACCCTGCCACGAAGATGTGCGTGGTCAGGGTGCGCAGGCCGGCAGCGCCGACCTGGAAGTGGACGTGCGCGGGGCGGAACTCGTGCCGCCCGGTCGCGCGCAGCATCGAGCCGACCGGACCGTCGGTCGGGATCGGGTAGGGCGCCGGGACGATCGACCGGAACCAGAAGCGTCCGTCGGAGTCGGTGGTGAACATGGCCCGCAGGTCTCCGACACCCATCTCGTCGGGCTTCTGCACGTCGTAGAAGCCGTCGGCGTTAGCGTGCCACACGTCGACCTTCGCCCCGACGACGGGGTTGCCCGTCTCGTCGGTGACCCGCCCGGTCACCAGCAGCGGCTCGCCGGGCTCGCCCGCGACGTTGAGGTCCGCGCCGTGCTCGCGGTCTGGGCTGGTCACCATGTGGAACGGGCCCTCGACCGTGGCCTCGGTGAGCTCTGGGCCTCCCTCCCCTGCCAGCGACTCGACCAGCATCGAGATGCCCAGGGTGTCGGAGAGCAGGATGAACTCCTGGCGGACATCGGTGCACTTCTGCCCTGTCGCGGTGAGGAACTGGATCGCGTGCTCCCACTCGTCCGGTGTCAGGCGCACGTCCTTGACGTAGGCGTGCAGATGCTCGACGAGCTTGGTGAGCAGCACCTGCAGCCGCGGCTCGGGCGTCGCGGCGAAGCTCGATCCGACGATCTCGGCCGAGCGCGCCTCCTCGAACAGCAGGGCGGGAACGGCGGTCTTCTCGACGCTCATCGTCGCCCTCGGTCTCAGATCGGGTACTGCCGTGGGCCGGACTGGACGGTGACCCAGCGCAGCTCGGTGAACTCCTCCACCGCCGCTCGCGAGCCGAACCTGCCCCAGCCGCTGGCTCCGACGCCGCCGAACGGCATCTGCGGTTCGTCGTGCACCGTGGCGGAGTTGATGTGGCAGATGCCGGATCGGATGCGCTTGGCCACGTCGAGGGTGACGCCCAGGTCCGTACCGAAGACCGAGGCCGCCAACCCGTACTCGGTGTCGTTCGCCTTCTCGACCGCGTCGTCGACGCCGGCCGCCTCGACGAGCGCGACGACGGGGCCGAACGACTCCTCGCCGTAGATGCGCATCTCGGGCGTCACGCCGCGCAGGACCGTCGGCTGCACGTACAGACCGTCGGCGCCGCCGCCGGCGAGCACCTCGGCGCCCTTGGCCCTGGCGTCCTCGATGAGCGCCACGACGTGGTCGCGGGCTCCGCCGTGGACGAGCGGGCCGATCTGCGACGTCGGCTCGTTCGGCGGCCCGACGACGAGCGCCGACGCCCGCGAGGTGAGGAGCGCGGAGAACTCGTCGATGACGGCGGCGTCGACGATGATCCGCTCGGTCGACATGCAGATCTCACCCTGGTTCATGAAGGCGCCGAAGCTCGCGGCAGCCGCGGCCTGCTCGAGGTCGGCGTCCGCGAGGACGACCTGTGGCGCCTTGCCGCCCAGCTCGAGCACGGTACGGGTGAGGTAGCGCCCGCCGAGCTCGCCGATGATGCGGCCGACCTTCGTGGACCCGGTGAAGCTCACTCGAGCCGTCTTGGGGTGCGCGATCAGCGCCTCGACGACCGCAGGCGCGTCCTCGGGAGCGTTGGTCACGAGATTGACCGCACCGGGAGGAGCCCCGGCGTCGTGCAGGACCTGGACGATGGCGCCCTGGGTGAGCGGGGCTTGCTCGGACGCCTTGAGCACCACGGTGTTGCCCAGCACGAGCGGCATGGCGACCGAGCGCACGCCGAGGATCAGCGGAGCGTTCCACGGTGCGATGCCGACCACGACGCCTGCGGGCTGACGGAGGCCGAGCGCGGTCATCCCCGGGACGTCCGACGGGATGACCTCCCCGACCGCTCCGTACGCCTGGGCGGCGGCTTCCTCGAGCATGCCGGTGGCGACATGGACGTTGAAGCCGCACCACGGCTGGGTTGCGCCCATCTCGCGGCCCATGGTCGCGACGACGTCGCCGGCGCGTTCGCCCAGAAGCTCTGCCGCGCGCTGGAGCACCGCACGGCGCTCGGCGGGGGCCATGCCTGACCATGCGGGCATCGCCGCCGCGGCGGCATCGACCGCGCGCTGCGCGTCGGCGACCGATGCCGCGGCGACGCGGGCGATCGGGTCTCCCGTGACCGCCTCGAAGGTCTCGATGTAGCGGCCGCCTTCAGCCGGCACAGGGCGTCCGGCGATGAAGAGGTTGGCGGTCCGCACGTCGGCGTGGGACTCGGTGATGGACATCAGCTGCTCCCTCGCATGAGTGGCACAGGTCACAGGTCACTCAATGAATGGTTGCACGACGCATTACGCGGGATTAGTGACCCACTGGGGCAGACCTAGAGCGCCCGCGGCCCTCGGCTCGCCGGCTCGTCGCGGATGTCCCGACCGAGGACCTTGAGGTCCCTGACGGCCGGCCCTTCTAGCAGCGTGCCGTCGGCGCTGAAGCGAGAACCGTGCAGGGGGCAGTCCCACGACCGCTCGGCGTCGTTCCAGCGCAGGACTCCGCCCAGGTGCGTGCACACCGCCGAGACCGTGCAGGTACGGCCGCCGACGGTGGAGGCCGCGACGGGCCGCATGCCCTGGCGGCTGCGCACGCCTTGCCCCTCGGCGGGACGCGGCGGCGCGGGACCGTTCGGCCCGGAGCCCCCGGGTCCTCGGCCCGCGGACTCGATCCGGAGCCAGTCGCGCGCGAGGATGACCGCGACGTCGGCGTTGAGCCTGGCGCCGGCCGCCAGGTCGGACGGCCCGGTCACCCGGTGGTGCAGCGTCCTGGCCCACGGCAGGTGGCCGCCGAGAATGTCGGCCGAGAGCGTCAGTGCGGCGGCCACCGCATTGGTCATGCCCCACTTGTTGTAGCCGGTTGCGACGAAGATCCGGCCGCGTCCGCGCGGGAACCACCCGATAAAGGGCACCGTGTTCGCGGACCGGTAGTCCTGGGCAGACCACCGATGTGTCAGCTCGGCGCCGGGGAAGGAGCGGCCCGTCCATGCCACCAGGTCCTCCACCGCCCGCAGCGTGGAGGGGTTCCTGCCGACCACGTGACCGTTGCCGCCGACCAGCAGACGCTCCTCGCCGTCCACCGGGATCGAACGCAGCGACCGGTGGGGTGAGTCCACGGACAGGTACATCCCGGCCGGGATGCTGTCCGGCGCCCCGGGCACGCGGAACGCGGCAGCGTAGGAGCGCAACGGCACGAGCTTGGCGAAGTAGAGGCCGCGGTTCAGCACGGGAGTCCCGGTGGCCAGGATGACCCGCTCCGCGTAGACCTTGCCCCGGGAGCTGGACACCAGGACAGGAGTTCCTGCCTGGACGCCCTGCACCCGAGTCCGTTCGATGATCACGCCGCCGCGGGAACGCAGGTCGCGTGCGAGCGCCTCGAGCACGTCCATCGGGTTGAACTGCGCCTGGTCCGCCAGCAGCAGTGCCCCGTGGGTCTTGTAGGGCAGCCCGGTGTCCGCGGTCTTGACGACGTCGAGGCCGGCCTCGCGGCTGGCGTGGAGCTCCTTCGCGAGCCGCGCGGTGCCCTCGGCCGTACCGGCATAGGTGTAGGCATCGCGGCGCTGGAACGGCACCCGATGCTCCGCCAGGTAGCGCAAGAGCCATTCCTGACCCTCCTGGTTGCCCTCCACATAGGCCCTCAGGACCCGCGCGGAAAAGTGGCGGCGGATCGAGGACAGGACGGTGCCCTGGAGGAGGCTCAGCTTCGCGCTCGTGTTGCCGGTGGTCACCGCGCCCCATGAACCGAGCCTCCAGCACCGCCACCCGCATCCCGGAGCGGGCCAGCAGCAGAGCCGTCACCAGCCCGGTCAGACCCGCACCCACGACGACGACGTCGTACCTGGCGCCGTCCTCGAACGCATCGGAGGGCGCTGGCGACCGCCCGTCCAGCCACAGAGAGGTCATGAGGTTCCTGCGCCTTCGCTGCCGATCGAGATCCCTCGCCACCGTAGGCAGCGGACCGCGACCTCGCAGGACTGAAAAAGCGGCTCCGACGCCAGGACTCTGCGCGCGCCGGCGGATCCGGCGCGGGCGCGCTCCAGTCAGGCGGCCAGGTGGAAGGTGCTCGCGAAGCGGCCGAGGAGGTCGCGGCGTCCGCGCAGCACCTCGACCACGCCGGTCGCGATCGCTCGATCCGGGGCGAGCTCGCCGGAGATGAGCCGGCGGATGTCCGGTCCCGTGGCGAAGGCGAGGTCGACCGGTCCGGCACCGCGCGTGACGTCCAGGGTGGATCCGTCCACCCGGATGAGCAGCTCGGCGGAACCGAAGCGCGCCCCGTAGGCGGTTGCGGGCAAGGTCGCCGCGACCAGCGGCCGGAAGGCGGTGCGAAGAGACATGGTCATCGAGTCCGGGGTGATGATCTGCTCCTCCCGCGGATCACCCATCGCCTTGAAGCCCCAGGCGCCCAGGGCCAGCACGACGGGCTCGAGCTCGCGGCCGTAGGGCGTCAGCTCGTAGACGATGACGCGCGATCGGGGCATCCGGCGGATGACGCCGGCTGCCTGCAGCTCCTTGAGCCGCGCCGCCAGGATGTTGCTCGGGATCCGGGGAAGCCCCGCGGCGAGCTCGCCGTAGCGGCGCGGCCCGACGAGCAGGTCGCGGACGATGAGCAGGGCCCAGCGCTCACCCACGAGCTCCAGGCCCTGCGTGACGCCGTCGTACTGCCCGTAGTCGCGTGCTGGCATGGACCTCAGGCCTGCTGCTGCGCCATGAACGCCTCGGGGCCCTGCTCGGCGGCGACCGGGTCCATCCAGCCGAACTCGAGGATGTTGCCGTCGGGGTCGGTGAGCTGGCGCTGGTACATGAAGCCGTAGTCCGACGCCGGCTGCGCCTCCGAGCCGCCCGCGGCAAGGCCGTTGGCGACGGTCGCGTCGACCGCCTCTCGGCTGTCGAGGAAGACCGCGGTCGACACCGACGGGTTCTTCGCCGGGTCGCCGAGCGGCAGCTGCGTGAACGTCTGGAAGTAGTCGCGCACCAGGATCATGAAGTAGCTGTGGTCCTCCTCGACCACGACGCAGGCCGCGTTGTGATCCGTGAAGAGCGGGTTGATGGTGAACCCGACGGACGAGTAGAACGCCTTCGCGCGCTCCAGGTCGGTCACCGGCAGGTTGACGAACATTGCGGTCATCGTGGTCTCCCTCTCGTGGTGCCTGGCTTGCGTACGACGTCCACACTTGCAAAAAACAAGTGCACCGTCAAGGCCCGCACCGCGAGGGACGTCGATCGGGATTACCGTCAAACCATGAGCATCGATCGCCGCGCCGCGATCGCCTCGACCTTCTGCGCCGAGCCTCTCGGCGCGCGCCTGCCGGTGGTTCAGCCGAGCACCGACAACGCCTTGCACGCCACCCGCAGCCAGCACCAGTGGGCGCCCGCGCTCGCGTCCGTGGCGCACGACGACGGAGCGCGGCGCCGCTGATGACCGCGGGCCGGCCCCGCAGGACGGCGACGGCCGCCGCGGTGGCGCTCGCCCTCGCGGGGCTGGTGTCCGGCTGCGTCGCCCCGGCACCCCCGTCGCCGTCGTCGGCGCGGCCAGCCACGACGCTGCACGTCGTCCCCGCGGCCGCGGCGGTCGATCCCCTGGCCGGCTGGACGCTCACGCAGAAGGTGGGCCAGCTCCTCATGGTCGGGCTGCACGTCGCCGGGTCGCGCACGGCGGACGTGTCAGCCATCCTGCACCAGCGCGTCGGCGGGCTGTTCCTCTCCGGGCGCACCACCGCCGGCGTGGTCAGGGTGCGCAACCTGGTCAACGCCTACCGCGCTCTCGCGAACAAGAACGAACGTGTCCCGGTGCTGGTCGCGACCGACCAGGAGGGCGGCTACGTGCAGGTACTGCGTGGGCCGGGCTTCAGCACGATCCCGCCCGCCACCAAGCAGGTCTCGCTGCCCAACCTGACCGGCAGCGCGACGACGTGGGGCCGCCAGCTGGTCGCGGCCGGGGTGGACGTCAACCTGGCACCCGTCGCCGACCTGGTGCCGCGCAGCCTCGCCAGCGCCAACCTCCCCATCGGGTACTACCTGCGCAACTACGGGTTCGGAACCACACAGGTGGTCGGCGGGGCGAGCGCGTTCGCCACGGGTATGCGCAGGGCCGGTGTCGTCCCGACCCTCAAGCACTTCCCGGGGCTGGGCCAGGTCACCAAGAACACCGACACCTCGAGCCACGTCACCGACACCGTCACGACGTCCACCAGTGCCTCGGTGGGCGTCTTCCGAGACGTCCTGACACGCACCTCCGCGGGGACTGCGCCGAAGCCATGGGTGATGATGTCGACCGCGATCTACACGAAGATCGACCCGAACCGGCCCGCCGCCTTCTCCCCCACGGTGGTGGGCGTGCTCAGGCAGAAGCTCGGCTTCCACGGTGTGATCATCACCGACGACCTCTCCGCGGCCGCGCAAGTCAAGGCGTGGTCGCCCGGGACGCGCGCGGTCATGGCGATCAACGCCGGGTGCGACGTCGTGCTCGCGAGCGCAGACCCCAGCGTGGCCCCGGCGATGGCGAATGCGCTCATGGCTCGCGCCCGTGCGGACAAGACGTTCGCAGCGAAGGTCGACGCGGCAGTCCGGCTCGTGCTGGCGGCCAAGGCCTGACGGCGAAGCGCCGCGCAGCGCGGGAACGCACAGCCCGCTGATGCTAGGGCGATCCTCTACTTGAGTCCCGAGGCGGCGAGCCCATCGATCACGCGACGCTGGAGCACGACGAACAGGATGAGGATCGGTGCCATGGCGAGGACTGAGGCAGCCATCACGATCGGGTATTGGATCGTTCGGTCGCTGATGAGGGTTGCGAGTCCAGCAGACAGCGGCATCTTCTCGGAGTAGGTCGAGACGACAAGAGGCCATAGCAGCTCGTTCCACGACCACAGTGTCGTCATGATGGCCAGAACGCTGATCGTGGGCCGGACGAGCGGAAGCATCACCTTCCAGAAGATCTGGATGGGATTGGCGCCGTCAAGACGAGCCGCTTCTTCCAGCTCCCTCGGGAGGGCGAGGAATGCGGTGCGCATCAGGAACGTCCCGAACGCGCTGAAGAGGCCCGGCAGGACGATACCGGCGACCGTGTTGAGCAGACCCAGCCCGTTGATGATCTGGTACTGGGAAAGCAGGAACACCTGCGAGGGAATCATGAGGATCGAGAGCACCAGCGCGAGCAGGAGCCCGCGGCCCCGGAATCGCATCCGGGCGAAGGCGTACCCCGCCAGGGTGCATAGCAGGATCTGAGCCAGGGTCCGGATCAGGGTGATCGTCACCGACGTCTGGGCCTGCTCGAGGAACGGGAGACGCGAGAACACCTCGGCGTAGTTCTCCCACCGAAGTCGCGCGGGCCAGAACGTCGGAGGCTGGGACTGGACCTCGGCGTTGCTCGACAGCGAGCTGATGATCTGCCAGACGAACGGGAACGCCATGACGACGGCACCCACGGTCAGGACGATGTGAGCGCCCACGTTGCTGCCCCGCGCGCGGCGCCCCTTGAGGCTTACAGCCCGCTGAACGATCGCAGTGTCACTCACTGTGCACCCACCTGCGCTGAAGTCGGAACTGAACCAGGGTCGCGAGGCCGATGATCGCGAAGATCACCATGGCGATGGCGGCCGCATAACCCTTGTCGTTCTGGATGAACCCTTGACGGTAGAAGAAGTAGACGAGGGACATGCTCCTGGGGAGCACCGGGTTGGCGCTGCCGAGGATGGCGAAGAGCAGGTCGAAGAGCTGGAGTCCCGAGATCACGGTGATGACGAGGACGAAGAAGATGCTTGGCGTCAGCAGCGGCACGGTGACCGATCGGAACTGGCGCCAGCGACTTGCGCCGTCGAGCTCTGACGCCTCGTAGAGCTCCGGCGGGATGTTCTTGAGTCCAGCGCCGAAGACGATCAACGCGAACCCGAGCGAGGACCAGAGCCCGACCAGGCCGACGGCCACGATCGTGTAACCCTCGGTGCTGATCCAGTACGGCCCGTCGATCCCGACGAGACCGAGGGCGAAGTTGAGCATCCCGAAGTCGCCGTTGTAGATCATTCGCCACACCATCGCGACCGCCGTCGGCATCGCGATATACGGCATGAAGTACAGGACGCGGTAGAGCGAGACGAACCGCATCCCGGGACGGTTGAGGAGGCCGGCGAGGTAGAGAGCGATCGGGATCGAGAGCAGGACGATGATGGTGTACAGCACCGTGTTGCCCAGCGAGCGGTACAGCGCCGGGTCCGCGAAGAGTCGCGTGAAGTTCTCGAGGCCGACGAACTCCGAGCCCCCGAACACCCCCCGGTGAGTCAGGGAGAAGTAGGCCGTCTGAGCGATCGGCCACAGGTAGAAGACGGCGATGCCGATGAGGAGGGGCCCGACGAAGAGCCAGGGCCACAACCCGTCGCCGCGAGGCTTGCTGCGCGACCGGCCGAGGCCGGCACCGTCAGTCTGAGAGACGGTGCCGGCCACGGCGGCTTCCGCGATGGGAGTGTTCACGGGGTCACTCTGCGGCGAGGGCCGCGTCCATCTGCTTGGCGACGTCCGCGGTGACATCGGCGACAGGCCGCTCGCCCGAGAACGCGGCGGGAAGGAGCTCGGTCTCGATGGCGTTCCAGGCGGCGGTGTTGGCGCTGACTGGCAGAGGCTTGGCGTACTTGGTCGCGTCGAGGAACACCTGGAGCCCAGCGTTGGGCAGCGCGGCGAGGAAGGTGTCCTGCGTGCCCTCGTACGCGGAGATGATCCCGGACTCGGCCTGCGTCTTCTGGGCCTGCTCGGAGGCGAGGAACGCCTGGAACGCCTGCGCCGCCGCCTTGTTCTTCGAGTTGGCGCTCACTACGTTCGCGACACCGTGGATGACGTTGGCCTGCTCCTTGCCCTTCGGGAGCGGCAGGGCTCGGATGTCATCCTTGAAGTCGGCGTCGGTGAGCGCGGCGCGATACCAGCTGCCGCCCTGGTACATGGCGAGCTTGCCGGAGAGGAACCACTGGTCGGCCGACTGGTCGGTCAGCTGAGGGATCGTCGGGGATGCACCGCTGGCGATCAGGTCGGCCCAGAACTGGAGGCCGGCCTGGCTCTCGGGGCTGTTGTAGCCGGACTTGCCGTTGTCGATCACGCTGCCGCCGGCCTGGAAGATCGTGGGGTAGTACGTGGTCTGGCCGTCCATGCCGGCTGCCGCGCCGTAGATGCCCTTGTCCTTAAGGGCCGTGGAGATCTTGGCAGCGGTCTCCTGGAACTGCTCCCACGTCCAGTCGCCCTCAGGGAGCGCGACCCCGGCCTCGTCGAAGAGGGCCTTGTTGGCCCAGATCCCGATGGTGTCGAAGTCCTTGGGCATGCCGTACGAGACGCCGTCGAGCGAGTAGAGGTCGACGAGAGCCGACGGGTACTTGGACGGGTCGATGGCACCCGAGTCCACGAGCTTCGTGATCGGCTCGAGCTTGTCGTTCGATGCGTAGAGCTGGAAGTTGGGGCCGTTCATCCAGAGCACGTCGGGCAGCGTGTTGCTGGAAGCCTCGGTCTGGCGCTTCGTCCAGTAGTCGGCCCAGGGAGTGACGTCGACATTGACCGTCACATCGGGGTGCTCCACGTTGAACGCGTCGATGTTCTTCTGGATGCCGTCGACCTGGGTCTGGTCCCACACCGCGTAGGTGATGGTGCCGGACAGGTCGGTGGACTCGGGGTCGGCGTTCGCAGCGGCGTCGTCGCCGTCGGACGAGCAGCCGGCGAGCGTGAGCGCGAACACTGCGGCCGCGGCGGCGGCGACGGCGGTGCGCCGACCCGGCGCGGAAACTGCTGTGGCCATGATTGGTCCCTTTCGGTGGAGCCTGCTGGGTTCGGGTCAGGAGCGGGTCGTGGAAGCGAAGTGGTCGTGCACGGACTGCGGCAGGGCGGGTACGTCGCGGGGACGCGAGCCGTCGCGCAGCGACTCGGCGGCGAGCGCGCCGGCGGCGACGGCGGCCCGGGCCGCGAGCGGGGAGACCACGGTCGGCGTGCCATCGACGACGAGGTCGAAGAACTCCGTCATCGTCAGCACGTCGGCGTCCTCGTGGCCGCTGGTCACACCCTCGATCGGGTACTCGACATCGCCGGCGAGCTGCCACTCGCGGCGTCGGTTCCAGACGCGTACGACACCACCTGCCGTGTCACCGAAGTTCTCCAGGCGACCCTCGGTGCCGATGACCGTGTAGTTGCGCCAGTAGTCAGGCGTGAAGTGGCACTGCTGGTAGCTGGCCTGCACTCCGTTGTCGAGCGTCATCATCATCATCGAGACGTCCTCGACGTCGACCACGGGGTTGAGGCCGGTGTTGCTCGCGGGCGGCCAGTTGTCGAAGGAGAACCAGTCCTCCATCGTCTGACCGGGCCGCTCGCGACGGTCGGTGATACCGCCGTAGACCATGAGGTCGCCCATGCCGACGACGCGGCGCGAGTAACCGCGGGCGAGGTAGTGGACGATGTCGATGTCGTGGCTGGCCTTCTGGAGCAGAAGCGTTCCGGTGCGTGCCCGGTCGGCGTGCCAGTCCTTGAAGTAGTAGTCCGGACCGTTGCCGACGAAGTGCCGCACCCAGACGGCCTTGACCTCGCCGATCTCGCCGCGCTCGATGATCGATCGCATGGCGCGCACGACGCCGGAGTGGCGGAAGTTGTGCCCGACGTAGAGCGGCGTCCCGGTCTCGGCCGCGGTCACGAGCACTCGGTCGGCGTCAGCGAGCGTGGTCGCCAGCGGCTTCTCGAGGTAGACGGCGACTCCCGCGCGCAGCAGGTCGACCGCGATGTCGGCGTGGGTGTCGTCGGGAGTCGCGATGATCGCGGCATCGACGGTCCCCGCGGCGATCAGGTCTCGGTGACTGACGAAGCTCTCGACGTCACCGAACATCTGGCGCCCACGGTCGAGGCCGACCGGGTCGGTGTCGACGATGGCGGTGACGGCTGCGTCGGTCCGCACCGATGCCACGTGGTGCCCGATCGCGGCACGCTGCCCCGTGCCGATGACGGCGACCGCGAGGCTGGTCTTGCGAAGTGGCATCATCGTCCCCACACCGTGTGATCGAAGTTGCTCGACTAGCCGAGCAAGCGAGCATGGGTGGACAGTATCTGCTCGCGCTTCAGATGACCAGACCCTTTTTCAGGGGCTGATGACCGTCGATGTGCGGCCTGACGCCAGATCTGAGAGTGGCGTTCAGTCGCCGGGGGCGACGAGGACCTCGACGTCGGCGGCCGCCAGGTCGGCGGCGACCTCGCCCGTGACGGGGGCGTCGGTGACCAGCACGTCGACCTTGTCGAGCGGCATGATCCGCGCGAACGCGCGGCGTCCCAGCTTGGTGGCGTCGGCTGCGACGACGACCTTGCGGGCGATCGAGGCGAGATGCCGGCTCGCCTCGGCCTCGCCCTCGTGGATGGTCGTGGCGCCGATGCCGGAGAGCCCGTCGACGCCGATCACGGCCACGTCCAGCGAGAAGTCGCGCAGCGAAGAGCTCACCAGAGGGCCGATGAGCTCGTAGGACTGCCGGCGCGGAACGCCGCCTGTGACCACGATCTTGACGTGCTCACGCACCGACAGCTCGTACGCGATGTTGAGCGCGTTGGTCACGATCGTCACGCCGGGGATGTCTGACGCCAGCGGCAGACGATCCATCCGGCCGAGGGCGCGAGCGACCTCGGTCGTCGTGGTTCCACCATTGATCCCCACCGAGTAACCGGGCCTGATCAGGTCCGACACCGCGCGCGCGATGGCCAGCTTCGCCTCTGCCTGCCTGTCGCTCTTGTACTGGAGCGGGAGCTCGTAGCCGGAGCCGAGCGCGGATGCGCCGCCGTGGGTGCGCGTGATCAGGCGCTGCTCCGCCAGGAGGTTCAGGTCGCGGCGAACCGTCGCCGGCGACACCCCGAGCTCTTCGCTGACGTCAGCGATGGAGACGCTCCCCTGCTCGCTCACGAGCTCGAGAACCTGATTGAGACGCTTCTGCTGTGTCGACATGACACCTCCTCCGTTGCCGCGATCCTCTCACGCACGCCGTTTGACAGCCGTGAGTGATTCTGCTCGAATATCATCCAGACGCGCAGAAGTGAACAGAACTCACGGACGCCACTCCACAGCCCCGCGCGGCTGGCGATCTCGAGGTGATGCGAAGTGTTCCTGGGCGTCGACGGCGGCGGCACCAAGACCGCCCTGTGCCTGGTCACCCGCGACGGCAGGGTCGCCGCATCGGTCCAGGCGCCGAGCTGCTACTACCTGGGCAGCTCGGAGGGGATCACCCTGGTCGAGCGTGTGCTGCGGGATGGCATCACGGAACTGTGCGCCCGCGCAGGGATCACCGTCGACGAGATCACGTACGGGTTCGTCGCGCTCCCGTCCTACGGGGAGGTCGAGTCCGACGTCGCGGCGCTGGACACCGCGCCGGGGTCGGTGCTGGGCCACGACCGTTACGCCTGCGGCAACGACATGGTCGCTGGGTGGGCCGGATCCCTGGGCGCCGCTGACGGCGTCAACGTCGTCTCCGGCACCGGGTCGATGAGCTATGGCGAGAGGGCAGGCTCCGGCGTCCGAGTCGGCGGCTGGGGCAACCTCCTCGGCGACGAGGGATCAGCACACTGGATCGGCCTTCGCGGCCTTCAGGCGTTCACGCAGATGAGCGACGGCCGACTGCCTCGCGGGGCCCTTGCCGAAGCGATGATGACGCACATCCCGCTCGCCGACGATCTCGACGTCATCGCCGTCACGATGCTGCGGTGGCAGGGCGACCGGCGGAAGATCGCGTCGCTCTCCCGCGTGGTGAGCGACGCCGCCGAGCAGGGCGACGAACAGGCGCAGGCCATCCTCGCCGAAGCGTCGGTCGAGCTCGTCCGGCTCGTGGAGACCGCACGGCGCCGACTGGGGTTCGACGACGCGGAGGTCGTCCAGGTCTCGCACTCGGGAGGGGTGTTCTCCTCCCCTCGGGTGAAGGCCGAGTTCACTCGACTGCTCATGGCGGAGCACCCGTCTTACGTGTTCCGCACGCCGCTCTTCACGCCCGTCGTCGGTGCAGCGCTCTACGCGGCCCGGATCGCCGGCTCCCCGCTGAGCGATGCGGCACTCGCTCGGCTGCGCGGATAGCCGAAAGCTCATGTCATTCGGCATCAGCGAATGATGCCCCAGCTGAAAGGAAAGGTCCTGCGTGGGTAGCCAGCTGTTGGAGATGGTCCAGACGCACAAGTCCGGGGTTCCGGTCGGGATCTACGCCGTGTGCTCTGCGCACCCGATGGTGCTTGAGGCTGCCATGACGCAGGCGCGGGACGAGGGCACTCCGGTGCTCATCGAGGCGACCTCGAACCAGGTCGACCAGTACGGCGGCTACAGCGGCATGACCCCGCCGATGTTCCGGGACCTGGTCCATCGCATCGCCGCCGAGCAGAGGCTTCCGATCGAGCGCGTGATCCTCGGCGGAGACCACCTCGGGCCCAACCGCTGGCGGCACCTGCCCGCCAGCGAGGCGATGCTCGAGGCCGAAGGTGTCGTGGCCGCCTACGTCGAGGCGGGGTACGAGAAGATTCACCTCGACTGCTCGATGGCCTGCGCGGGCGACACGGTCCCGCTCTCGGACGACGTCGTCGCCGAGCGTGCCGCTCGCCTGCTGGCCGTCGCCGAGGAGGCGAGCCGCCGGTCTGGCCGCGCCGAGCCGCCGGTCTACGTGATCGGCACCGAGGTGCCCGTCCCGGGCGGCGCACACGAGGAGCTCGGCGAGCTGGTCGCGACGACTCCGGAGGCGGCAGGCTCGACGCTCGACGCCCACCGCGCCGCGTTCGAACGTGCCGGTGTCCTGGACGCGTGGGACCGGATCATCGCTCTGGTCGTGCAGCCCGGTGTCGAGTTCGACCACCTCAAGGTCGTGCAATACGACCGGAGCAAGACCGAGCTGCTGAGGCACGCCCTCGACGACGAGCCCGCGATGCTCTTCGAGGCGCACTCGTGCGACTACCAGCCGGCGGCTCGGCTCAGGTCGCTCGTCGAGGACCACTGGTTCGTGATCAAGGTCGGGCCGGGCGTGACGTTCGCCCTGCGGGAGGCCCTCTTCGCCCTGGCGGCCATCGAGCAGGAGCTGGTGCCGGTCGAGCGTCGGTCCTTCTTCCCCGACGTGGTGGAGCGCGTGATGCTCGCCAAGCCCGCTCAGTGGGAGAAGTACTACGACGGCGACTACGAGTCCCAGCGGATCGCCCGTCGGTACTCCTACAGCGATCGGCTGCGCTACTACCTGCCCGACCCGGAGATCGCCGAGGCGCAGGAGAAGCTGCTCTCGAACCTCGGCGCGACGGACATCCCGCTGCCCCTTCTCAGCCAGTACCTGCCCACGCAGTACCAGCGAGTCGTGGAAGGCGCGCTCACCAACGATCCTCGCGCCATCGCGATGGACCGGGTCCGCGATGCCCTGCAGCCCTACGTCGACGCCTGCTTCCCGAAGGAGACGCGGAACTGATGACCGCCATGAACAACCCGCTGCTCGCCGCGCTCGATGTCGAAGGGTCGAGCCATACGGTCCACGAGATCGCGCAGCAGCCGCAGGTCTGGCGCGAGCTCGGCGGAATCCTGGCAGCGGCGCAGACCCGGCTCGCGGCTGAGATCGCACCTCTCGTGCACGACCCGCAGACGCGCATCGTCCTGACGGGCGCGGGTACGTCGGCGTTCGTCGGAGACACGCTGGCGCCGGCACTGAGCCGACGTCTGGGGCGTCAGATCGACTCGGTGCCGACGACCGACCTGGTCGCGGATCCGCGCGCTGCTTTCGCCGGCGACGAGCCCGTGCTCCTCGTGTCGTTCGCACGCTCGGGGAACAGCCCGGAGTCGCTCGCCGCCACTCGTCTGGCAGACCAGGTCGCGTCTCGCGTTCACCACCTGGTGATCACCTGCAACCCGGAGGGTGCCCTCGCCCGAGCGCACGCCGGATCCCTGTCGGCGACGGTCCTGCACATGCCGGCCGCGACGAACGACCGGAGCTTCGCGATGACGTCGAGCTTCACGTCGATGCTGCTGGCAGGGTGGCTGGTGCTGGGCGGTGACGACGCGGTCAGGTCGACGGAGCTCGCGGCCGCCGCGGCCGATCGATTCACCGCCGCACGGCTGACGGAGATCGCCGATCGCGCGCCCGCCGCCGCGGGACGCATCGTCTATCTCGGGTCCGGGCCGCTCGCAGGGGCTGCACGTGAGGCGGCACTGAAGATGCTCGAGCTGACGGCCGGCAGGGTCGCCCCGTACAGCGACACGCCGCTCGGCTTTCGGCATGGACCGAAGTCGTTCCTGGACGAGACCACCCAGGCCGTGGTGTTCGTGTCCGGAGACGACTATGCACGCAAGTACGACGCGGACATGGTCACGGAGCTCCGCGCGGCCCTGGGTACCGAGCGCGTTCTGACCGTCGGCGCCCATCCCTTCGGCGACACGACCTCCGACTGGGTGATCGACGGACTCGACGGAGCGAGCGACGTGCTGACGGCCGCAGTGGCCATCGGTGTCGCGCAGTACTTTGCGCTGTTCGCGTCGACGGCGATCGGTTGTACGCCCGACAACCCTTTCCCATCGGGCACCGTCAACCGGGTCGTGCAGGGAGTGACGATCTACCCGCTGTCGGACTGACACTCCATCATGGCGAGCGCGCTCCACGAGTCGGCCCGATCGAAGGCAGAGGTCAGGATGCGGATCGTCGCTGACGGCGTCTTGGCGGAGAACGCCATGGCCCACCCCGCCGCCGTAGTCTCGAGATCCGCAGAACGCCACCGACCGTTGTCTCTACACCTCGGAGTCCGATGAAGATCGCACTGATCCGTCACGGCCAGACGGACTGGAACATCCAGCGGCGATACCAGGGCAGGCTCGGGCTCGACCTCAACGAGGTGGGGCGCCTGCAAGCCGCCGAGGCGGCAGAGACCCTCCGCTCCGCAGGCCGTGAGACCGAGTCGACGTGGACGTGGCTGGCATCGTCGACGGCAGAGCGAGCCGTCCGGACGGCGCAGATCGTCGGTGCGGCAGTCGGCCTGGCACCCAGCCTCGAGGTGGAGGACCTGATCGAGCGCGGCTTCGGCGTCGCGGAGGGCATGCTCATCGACGAGGCGCGAACGCGGTGGCCGGACCGCGCCTACCCCGGTGGCGAGAGTGTCGACGACGTGCTGACGCGAGCGCTCGCAGCAGTCGATGCGATCGCGAGCGCCAACGTCGGGGCCGACGGTGTGATCGTCTCCCACGGCACGGTCATCCGTCTTGTGGTCGGTCATGTGACAGGGGTCGACCCAGGCAGCCTGCTCAACGGCTCCCTCACCGTCCTCGAGGGTCAGCCGGGCGACTGGCGCGTCGTCGTCCATCCGGTCGCTCGGCATTGCTGACGCTCCCGCAAGGCGCCTCAGGGGCCGGCGACCTCGTGCACGCGGACCCCGGCGGCGGCCAGCCTGGAGAGCTCCGTGCGTGGCGCGCTCGTGTCGGTGACCAGGTCGGTGATCTGGGATGCGTCGGCCATGTGGGCGGCCGTCGTCCGGCCGATCTTCGAACCGTCGGCCACGACGATGACGCGATCCGCCCGCTGAAGCATGGCGCGGTTGGCGCGAGACTCGGCCTCGTCGTGGGTCGTGAGGCCCGCGGAGGCGCTGACGCCGTCGACGCCGATGACGGCGCAGCTGACGCGCACCGCCGCGAACGTGCTCTCCGTGAGGCGACCGACGAGCTCGAACGACGACGTGCGGAGCCAGCCCCCGTTGACGACGACGCGCACTCCGGTGCCGCTCGCGAACGCCAGGGCGATCGTCAGGGAGTTCGTGACGACGGTCAGGTCGTGGCGCGTGGTCAGCGCCTTGGCGACCTCCGCCGTCGTCGTGCCGCCATTGATCGCCAACGTGAGCGGGCCGGCCGGCAGCAGGTCGGCGGCGCGTCGGGCGATCCGGGACTTGGCCGCCCAGAAGGTCCCGTCCCGCAGCTCCACGGGAACCTCGGCGGTCGTCGTCCGTGCGACTCCTCCGTGGTGCCGCACCACGAGGCGCCGTTCCTCGAGGGCCGCGAGGTCCCGCCGGATCGTTGCGCCGGAGACTCGCACCCGCTGGGCGAGCACGAGGGTCGGCATCGCGCCCTCGGTGTCGAGGATCGCGAGGATCTCACGCAGGCGCGCGGCGCGGTCAGCCCCGCCCGTCGACCGAGCAGGAGGTGCGATGACGTCGATAGCCACGGATCTACGACATCAGGTAAGTGAGCGATGATGATGAGTCGATTGCCAAACCGCGCATGAATGGACAGTACCGGCCCACGGTCGTGCTTGCTAGTGCGGATCAGCGCAGCTCAGCGGGAAGCAACAGGAGACAGCACCGCCGAGAGGACCGACGGTGCTGCCTGCTTCCGGGTGAGGTCAGCTGCAGGAGGTGGTGGCGTCGACGGCGACGTCCTGGCCCAGGTCGTTCCAGCCCGTCGTGCCGTCCCAGGTGCCCTCGTTGGCGGTCCGGATCGCGTAGCGCGAGTCGCCGGCGACGCGCGCGTCTGCCGACGGGAGCGCGAGGTAGGCGTGGTACCGGCCGGCCGGCACGTCACACACGGACGCGCTGACCGTCGTCGTGGTCCCCGGAGCCCACCAGCGGGCGTCGGTGCGCCCCTGGGCGTCAGCGAGCGGCACCGTGTACGTCCCGCGCGCACCGTCGAGCACGAGCTCGGCAGGACGTTCGTTGTAGGGCGCCGACCAGCCCTCGTTCGCCACGTCGACGGTCACGGTCGCGGCCTCGCCGCCGTGCCCGAGGGACTGGGCGACGGTGCTGTTCTGCAGGACGAACCGGTAGCCCAGGCGGCGCGCCGTCTCGGCAAGCCCGTCGGCGCCCCAGGAGTCGAGAACTCCGCGGTTGTAGTCCCAGTTGAGGTAGTCGTAGTGGTACCGGGCCATCGTCGCCGAGGCGTTCTCCCAGCTCGACAGCTCGTTGGGGTTACAGGTCTCGCCGCCCATCGGCACGAACTTCGTGTCCTGCGCCAGGTACTCCTGGTCGAGGCTGAGCGGGTCGGACAGGAACGTGCCCCAGTCGTCGGGGGCGGCGAGGAAGCAGTCGTTGTGGTGGCCGACTCGAGCCAGGTCGGAGCCGCTGAAGCCGTCGGCCTCCGTGAGCGCACCCTCGACGCCGGTCGGCACGCCGAGAATCATCTGCTTCATGAGCATCGTGCGAACCTGCACGGTGAGCGAGGTGGGCAGCACATCGAGCCATGCCTTGACGACGGCCCGTCGGTTCGCCCAGTCCTCGTCCGTCAGGACGCCAGGGTTGGCGGGGTCGGCGGCGAAGTAGTCGGTGTAGTAGCCCTCGCCCCACAGCCCGACCATCCCGGCCTGGACCGTCGAGATCACGTCGGCGTTGGCGCTCAGCACCGGGCCGAGCTGCTTGATGTGCGCGAGCACCGTCGACACCGGCGCGTCGCCGTACGGCGGCGAGTAGGGCCAGGCGCCGCCCTGCACGTACGCGAAACGGACGATGACCGAGATACCGGCCTCACGCGCCGCGGCGAAGTCGGCGTTGACCAGGGCCAGGTACTCCGGGTCGAGCACGGGCTGGTCGACGAACTTCTCGAGGTAGAAGACGCGGAGGATCTGGCTGTACCCGGCGGCCCGGTAGCCGCTGAGCACGGCCGGGTCGAGCGGGACGTACCCCGAGCCGTCCTCACGGTAGTGCGTCTCGGTGTGGCGGTAGAAGCCACGCTGGGGGTTGGCGATGTTCGCATCCGTGCCGGTGTACGTCACGGTCGTGGTGCGGCCGGCCCCGTCACCGGCGGCCGGAGTGGCTGCGGCGGCGGTGCCCGCCGCGGGCAGTAGGAGCAGGCCGACGGCCATGGCCGCGAGCCTGCGGGAGAGAGTTGCGCCTCGTTGTGCGGTGTTGGTTCCCATGGCCGGGAGCATCTCGTGGTCGCGTGAGCTGGCCCAGGAGAACGCGCGAATTGCTCACGCGTCATGAGCAACCGGTGGTTTCAATGCCGCGAGCTGCGTGTCGGCCTGGTCGGGCCCGGGCTCTTGTCCGGCGGAGACCCAAGTCGGGCGCTATCGGCGCTAGTGCACACTGCTGAGTGCTGACAGGATCAACACCATGGCCCACAGCAAGGACGGTGTGACGTGGCACCCGGAAATCCGGCGCGAACTGCTGCCAGGGCCGTCGGCACGTAGCCTCGGCGTGGTCTCGTTCGGAGTTGCTTGCGTGACCTTCGGGGCGGTCGCGTTCCTCTTCACGATGATGTTCCTTGGCGCGACGCATGTGATCGCGACGGCCGAGGTCTGGCCCACGTCCGTCGCGCTTTACTCATTCTCCGGCGGTGCACTCCTCATGGGCCGGGGGAGATTCAGCCCCATGCTTTGGATTGTGGAGAAGAGGTCGCGCAAGGAACGGGCGGCCGGGTACACGACTATGCACCACGACGCCCTGGAGAAAGAGTGTCCCGTGGACGTCGTCGACGTGCCGTCCCGTCGTGTGATCCGCCTGGCGGGCGAGCACTTGGTCGAGAGCAAATACGCCGTCGACCAGGTCAACCAGGTACGTGAGCGAACGCGCCAAGTCCGGCAGGCCGCACAACAAGAACGAAACCTCTCGCTCACGACCGGGCCCGCCCAATCGCAGCATGGCTTGGTGGAGCCAGACGCATAGGCGGATGTTCTCGGCGCTTCGCACTTCGAAAGCGCGTCACCATCGACACCGCCCCATCACATGCACATCGGCTTGACGCGAAGGTTCATGTAGGCCGCGATTGTTGCTCTGATCGCGGCCCCAATCGACGACGGTGACGTGCCCTGTCGAACGGAGCAGAGGCGAGCACGTCACCGTCGCCTTGTCGAGGAGAGGACCTACGTCAGCCGACGAGCTTCCACGGTCCGGAGGGGTCGCCCGGGGCCTCGTTGCGCGTCCACCACTGGGCCACGTACGTCTTGCCCTGGTACGTCGCCGACTCGCCAGCCGTGAAGACCCTGGAGGCCGTCCAGGCCGCCGTCCCGTCCGGGTTGGTGATCATCTCCTCCCAGGCGCCGGTCGGGTTGCCGGGCACCTCGGACTGCGTCCACCACGCCGCCCGCCAGACCGACCCGTTGTAGGTCACCTGGTCACCTTCGCTGTAAGCGGTTGAGGAGGACCAGGTGAGCGGGGTCAGCGTCCAGAAGTGGTCTGCCGTGGCCGCGTCGCTCGACGACGTCGACGATCCGGAGGTCGAGCCCAGGACGACGGTGGCGTCCTTCCCGTTGCCGGACGCGTCGACGACCCTCGTGCCGCCAGACTCGTCGAACGTCAGGTGCTCGACGTTCCCCGCGCCGACTGCGCCCGACGCCAGGTCGGCCACCTCCGCCGAGCTCAGGGCGCGGTCGTAGATGTTGAAGTCGTCCACCGCTCCGTTCAGTGCAGGGTCGGCGTACTGAGACTTGCCGATGTAGTTGCGAGTGCTCTGCCCGAAGACCGCCGGGTGGTTCGTCATGGACGTGTTCGTGCCCACGACCTTGCCGTTGACGTACAGGGTCCCTGTGTTCCCCGCGAGCGTCACGGTCACGAGCGACCACTGGTTCAGCGGCAGCGTCCCTGTGCCGTTGATCTGCTGCTCACCTCCCGCACCCGAGCCCGCAGTGATCGCGAACCGCAGTGTGCTGCCCGAGTTCACCGTGAGGAACATGCTCGCGGAGGAGCCAGTGCCGATGTCGAAGACGCGCGACCACGTGGCGTTCGACGCGGGGTTCACCCAGGTCGACACCGTGTAGTCACCGGTGAGTCCGCTCACGATGCCCGTGGGCAGGCTCACGTACGACGACGTGTTGCAGAACGACAGGGCCGAGCCGATGCGGCCGGTGACACGAGGCCCGTCCGGGGTGCAGCCGGAGGTGACCGATCCGTCGGTCCACTGGACGACCGGCGAGCCGGCGGTCTTGCTCATGCGATCGATCGCGAGGACCAGACCGGTGCCGTAGTTCGCGAGCCGGTAATGACCCTTGCCGTCCGGAACAGGCTGCCAGAGCTGGTCGGCCGCGCCGTCGGCCGGCTCGAGAAGGATCGTGGCACCGTCACTCGTCGAAGAGTCCTTCACCCCGAGCACGAGCCCCGTTGCGGGGTCGACGATCGCGTAGAGCCCAGAGCCAGCGTTCACGAGCTTCCAGGCCTGTGCCGAGGTGCCGGCCGAGGTCTGCTGGACGGTGCTCCCACTGACAGCGCCGTTCGCCTCGATGGCGAGGCCGCTGTTGACGTTGCCGATCTGGTAGGTCCCCGAAAGGTCAGTCGTGTTCGAACCGGCCTTAGTGATCGTGACGTGGTACCCGTAGGCCGGGTTCATCACGATCGGGACCGAGATCGATCCGTCCGCGCCGATCGAGTAGCTGGTCTCGGAGACCGTCACCGGACCCGAGGCGGGGGCGGTGCGACCGTAGGACGGCGTGAACTCGATCTTTGCGTTCACCTTGCTGCCCAGGTGCAGCTTCTTGAGGCCGTCGACCTTGACCGTCGTCGGGCCGGTGTTCCCGCCAGTGACGATGTTGACCTCGGTCTTGTCCGACGAGACAGAGGCGGCGGCGTCGAACAGCGCTGCGCCACCGGCGGGCGGCGTGGTGGTGACCATGTCGCCACTCATCTGCGCGTACCAGGTGTAGAGCCAGTACGCGCCGTTCGGGGACCCGCCCCGTGCCGTCAGGAGGTCACCGAGCGTCCCCGACTGGTTCCAGAACGCGAGCTCGGCGTTCGAGATCCCGAGCCGCTCGAACTTCGCGATATAACCGACCAGGGCGCCGGGAATACCAACCTCCGACGGCGCCGCGTACTCCTCGATGTCGATCAGTCGCGGCGTGATGCCGTACTTCTTCTCGAGTGCGACGACCGTGTTGATGTCGCCCTCGATCTTGGTGGAGCGAATGAGCTCGTGCCAGGCGAGAATGTCCGGAACTGTGTCGGTGGCGACGGCGTTCCGCAGGAAGTTGTCCATGTCGGAGATGTTGTCCGAGAAGCTCGGACCCTGGATGGGCGTCGTGGGGTCGATCGACCGGATCAGTCGGTACGTGTGCGTCCAGAAGTCCTCGAACGTGCCGTTCTTGGCCGTGTTCCAGGTGCCGTCAGACTCGTTCCAGGGCGCATAGGCGGCGAGGTTTGGCACGGTCGACGTGTTGACCTTGGTCAGCTCGTTCCGAACGACGTTGTCCCACGAGTCCCAGCTGAACTGGTACGGCCAGCCCGGGTAGTAGTCGGAGAGGCGGTCGACGACCTTCGCGCCGAGCGCCTGCGACTTTGCAGCGGTGACGAGTATGTCGCCTGTCGGCTGCTGCGTTCCACCGGACGGCTTGAGGACGAACTCTGGCGGCTTGATCGCCGAAGCGAGTGCGTCGGTCGGGTTGGTCGCGTCGGCGAGACCGTAGAGCGAACCGCTCGCGACATGCGTCACGGGGCGGAACGGCTGGTCGGCGTGGACGACGACGACGTCGGTCGCGTCAGGGCCGCCTGCAGCGTCCGCGGCCAGCGCTGAAGGTGCGATCGCGGCACCCGTCGAGGCCATGGCCAGAGTGGCGAGGACGGCCGCGGGCGCGCGCCGCATCCCCAGCCTTCTGGCAGTTGGTGCACGGTTCATCTCTCTGCTCCTTTGCATCGGTGAACATGCGAGTGAGCGCTTTCTGGCGCTCACGACGTGCGACCGCTCAGGGACGAGCCTCAGATGCGACGCACGTGGTCCGCCGCGAACATCAGGTACACGGCGGCAGTCCAGGTGTAGGCGCGGTCCCGGAGGCCTGCGCCGGTCAGGGCGTCGAAGTTCTCGGCGAAGCCGGAGCGCTCGCACAGCGCGCGGAACCGGCTCGAGACCTCGTCGGCGAGCTGGGTGAACCCGCTCGAGCGCAGGCCGTCCTCGATCAGCGCGGTGGATGGCGCCCAGATCGGCCCGCGCCAGTACCCGTCCGCCTCGTAACGCGGCGAGGTCGGGGGTTCCGTGGCCAGGCCGTGCTCGGTCAGGTGCGCGATGAGCCGGTCGGCCAGAAGCTGGCGCACGCGGTCGGGGAGGCGTTCGCCCAGGACGAGCGGGAGCAGGTTGAGCAGGCTGGTTGCGGTGCTGTCGTTCCCGGACAGCGCACCCACTGCCACGAACTCCGTGTCCCGCCACAGGTCGGTGGTCAAGGCGCGGAGCACGGAGTCGCGCTCGTGCTTCCACTCCTCCGCGGGCAGGCCCAGCTCGGTGGCGAGGTCGGCGAGCGTCTCGAGCTGGAGGACCAGGAAGGCCGCCAGGTCAGGCGACTCGATGACGCGGTCGCGGTCGAAGGTGGTGGAGTTGTCCCAGCCGGAGTCGTTGCCGTGCTGGTAGAAGGGCAGCACGTGGCCGGGCCGGCGCCGCTGGACGAGCCAGAACCGGGTCCACGCTGCGACCCGGTCGTGGATCTCGCGCAGCTCGGTGTCAGCGAGCTCGCGGGTGCTCAGGCCGCGCAGCCGGTTCAGCGCCCAGCCGTGGATGGGGGGCTTGACGTAGTTGAACAGGATCTCCGAGTGGGTGACCGAGTCGGGCAGGGCGCCGGTGGGGTCCTGGTGGTCGAAGGGCGCCAGGAACTGGTCGAGCGCGGCGTCGGGCAGCCCAGGGGCAAGTGCGAGGGCGTTGAAGCAGTGGTCCCAGCTCCACACCTTGTCCATCCAGTGCTTCGACATCAGCACCGACTCCCGGCCGAGGAACCCTTCGGGTGCCACCGTCGCCGACCAGAGCACGTACGCGGCCAGCGCCGCTGCGGGGGTGCGCTCGTCACGCCACGGCGCGACGGCGTCGAGGTAGTCACGGAACGCGGCGTCCGCTGCGGCCACGACGGCGGGGAACGGGCTGTGCGGGGTGAAAGGCAACGCGCCGGCTGTCGTCTCCTGGATGGCCAGCTCCCAGTCCCCGCCGTTGGCGCCGGCGACGACGGCGCGGTCGGCCGCACCGAGCGCCTCGGCGCCGACGACCTGCAGCGCCCCGGAGACTCGCGTCAACCGGTAGCGTCGCCCGGTCTCGTAGGAGGTGAAGACGCTGGTTCCGTCGACCGGGTCGGTGAACAGATAGGTACCGGTGAAAGGTGTCAGGTCTGAGGCGGCGTCGACGATCCGCAGCCCCAGCCCGCGACCGCGCAGGCGCAGCACGTGCGGGCCTTCGAAGGCGGCTGTCACGGTCCCGCCGTCGTCCCCGGTCCAGCGCAGCGTCGTGGACGAGGTGGTCCACCGGGCAGGCACGGGGGCCCCGTTCGCGACCGGCTGAAGGGCGAGCACGGCGTGCATGCCGTTGCGGTGCGAGACCAGGTGGATGGTCTCGGAGCGCTGGTGGAGGCCGACGACAGGCGACAGATCGAACCAGGCGCCTCTGTACGAGAACGGGATCTGCCGGACGTCGAACTCAACATCGGTGGCAGCGGGGTGGGGCGGGAAGGTCATGAGCAAGTCCTCAGGGCAATGGGACATGGCCTGGTGCGGTCGCTGATGTCCGCACCATCGGGTGTGCGTGGGTGCTTCGGGGTCAGTCCTTGACAGCGCCTGCCGTCACCCCCGCGGCGACATAGCGCTGGGCGACCAGCAGCAGCAGCGCGGTGGGGATCGATGCGAGCACGGCCGTCGCCATGAGGGGCCCCCACTCTTGGTTCTGGGAGCCGATGTAGTCGTAGAGACCCATCGTGATCGGGCGCAGCTTGCCGCCTTCGCGGTTGAGGGTGGACGCGAACAGGAAGTCCGACCAGGCCCACAGGAAGGCGAACAGTCCCACGGTGACGGCGGAGTTGCGCGCGATGGGCATGACGACCGAGCGGAAGCTGCGCCAGTGCGAGGCACCGTCGATCTGTGCCGCCTGGAGCAGCTCGGCGGGGATCCCCGCCATGAACGCGGTGAAGAGCATGACCCCGAACGGGACGGCGATCGTCGAGTCCGCCAGGATCAGCCCGGGGAGGGTGTCGAGGATGCCCAGCCTGGTGTAGATCGTGTAGAAGCCCAGCGCCATCACGACCGCAGGGATCATCTGTGCGACGAGCAGCACGAAGCTGAGCGCGCGCCGGCCGGGAACGTACAGCTTCGACAACGCGAACGCGGCCGGGGCGGAGATCACGAGCGTCAGGACGACGGTGCCGAGCCCGACGACGATGCTCGTGCCCAGGTATGGCAGCTGCTGGTGCAGCACGACGTCGTAGTGGGAGAGCGTGAAGTGGCGCGGGAAGACGTCGCCGGAGCGGATGGCGCTGCGCTGGGTGAACGAGACGTTCACCATCCAGTAGAGCGGGAAGAGCATGAGGGCGGTGAAGAGGACGCCGAGGGCGGTCTTCCACCAGGTGCGCCGGACCTTCTGGTGTTCCATGTCAGTCCTCCTGCCGGCGCTGGACGGCCAGGTAGACGAACCCCATGGCGAGGGCGATGACGAGCAAGATGGTGCCGAGCACCGAGGCCTGGGAGTACCGGATGATCGAGGAGGCGCCCTTGCCGAACGCCATCCCGTACGCCCAGGTCGCCAGGGTCTGAGAGCTTCCGGTGCCCAGGGTCATGATCCAGATGATGTCGACGACCTTGAGCGTGTAGACGAACCCGAGCAGCAGCGTGATCGCCGAGACCGGGCGCAGCAGCGGGAACGTCAGGTGCCAGAACTGCCGCCATGCGCCTGCGCCGTCCAGGGCGGCCGCCTCGTACAGGTCCGCCGGGATGTTCTGCAGGCCCGAGTACAGGATCACCAGGTTGAACGGGATCCCGAGCCAGATGTTCGCGATCGTCACGGACATCAGCGAGTGCTGGGCGTTGAGCCACCAGACGGGGTCGACGCCGAAGAGCCCGAGGAACCGGTTGAGGATGCCGGAGTCGGCGTCCATCATCCACTGCCAGGTGGTCGCTGAGACGATGATCGGCAGCAGCCACGGCACCAGGAACAGGCCGCGCAGCACGCCCGACAGCGGGAAGCTGCGCTGGAAGAAGACGGCCAGCCCCAGCCCGATCGCATACTGGAAGACGAGCGAGACGACTACGAAGACCGCGGTCTGCCGCACCGTCGACCAGAACAGCGGCGAGGACGTCATCTCGCGGTAGACGTCCAGGCCGACGAACGGGGCGACGCCCGTGACGAAGGTGGCCCGCGTGAACCGGTGCAGGCTCATCGACACGTTCTCGTACAGCGGGTAGGCGTAGAAGATCGCCAGGTATACCAGCAGGGGTGCGAGGAACCCCGCCGCCGCCCACGCCGTGGGCTGCAGATGTCGACGCCGTGGGGCTTCGACGGCGCCCACTCGGTCGGTGGCGGACTCCGGCGTGGGCACGCGGTCGACCGTGGCTGACATCGAGATGCTCACTTCTCTTTCACCGTCCTGAGGGGGCGGATCTGGGCGCGGCGGCCGGCCCAACCGACCGGCCGCCACACCCGGACCGGAGGTCAGCCCTGGGCCGCCTGTGCGAACGCCGACTTGACCGCCGAGGTGTCGCCCGCGGCGTTGAGCGCACCCTGCAGCGCGGTCGAGATCGCCGCGGAGGTCGCCGTGTAGTCGGCCCCCAGGTCAGTGGTCCGGCCCTGCGCGCTCTCGATCGCCTGCGCCCACGGCGTCCAGATCGGGTCGCTGGCGATCTGCTGGGTGCGCTGGTCCTTGTTCGCCGCGAAGTAACCCAGCTGGTCGTCGGTCTTGATCTGGTTGTCCGGCCCCGCCAGGCAGGCGATGATCTTGGCCGCGGCCGCGTAGTGCGCCGAGGTGTCCTTCTTGTGCACCGGAGCCAGCACGAACTCGCCGCCCGTCGGCACCGGAGCGGCGCCGTTGTCCTTGCCCGGGATCGGCATCATGACCGCCTTGAACTTCTGCTCCGACGCCGCCTTCGCGAACCACGACCCGTTCTCCGCGAAGGCGTACTGGCCGGTCAGGAACAGGTCCCACGAGGCCGACTGGTTGTCCGTGAGCGCCGACTTGGGCGCGTATCCCTTGCCGATCCAGTCGGACACCAGCTGCCCGGCGGCGACCGCCTCGTCCGAGCCCGGCGCCTTGAGGTTGGCCCCGGAACCCCAGAACCAAGGCAGGAACTGGAAGACGCCTTCCTCGCCGGCGACGCCGGCGAACGTGATGCCCTTGTTGCCGGCCTTGGTGACCTTCTCGAGGGCGGCGTTGAGCGTGTCCCAGCTGGTGATGCTCGCGGGGTCGACCCCGGCGTTGTCCAGGATGTCCTTGTTGTAATACAGGCCGAGGGTGTTCGCGCCGATCGGCACACCGTAGGTCACGCCGTCGACCGTCCCGGGGCCCGCGAGGTTCGCGTCGAACCCGGTGGTATCGATGCCGACGTCGGACGCGGGCGCGAGCAGGCCGGAGCTCGCAGCGTCCGGGACGGCCGGGTTGTCCAGGATGACGACATCCGGGGCGTTGTCCTCCTTGACCGCGCTCGTCAGGGTGTTGAGCAGGTCGCTCGTCGGGGCCGTGGTCCGCTTGAGCGTGGTCCCGGCCGGTGCGCAGGCCTTGACGTATGTGGCCCAGTCCGAGCTGTCGTCGTACTGCGGGTACGGGTCCCAGACGGAGACCTGGGTCAGGCTGGCACTGCCGGTCGAGCTGCTGTCCGCATTCGCCCCGCTGCTGCAGGCGGCGAGTGCGGTCACCATGACGCTCGTGGCACCCACGAGGGCGATCGTCTTCTTGCTGGCGTTCAACACGGTGGTTCCTCTCTGGATCAGTGCTGGCTGGTGAACCGGTTCGACATACGAACTTCGACCAGGGTGTGCAGTTGTGTCTTCCCGTCGGATCAAGGGCAGCGTCAGCGCGGCAACGTGCGGACGCTTCCGCGGTTCTTCAACACCGGCTCGATCAGCCGGGCTCCGGGCTGGCCGGCCTGGGGCGAGCGCGCGATGCGCCGCACCAGCTGAGCCACGGCCTGACGCCCGAGGGTCTCTGCCGCAGACTCGACCGCGGTATAGGGAAGCGAGAACTCCTCGCCGAAGTCCCGCGAGTAGAGACTGACCACGCTCAGGTCCCGCGGCACCGAGATTCCCCGGTCGCGCAAGATTCCCGGCAGCGCGGCGATCGTCGCGTCGTTGTGGACGATCAGGGCGGTTGCAGACGGGTGGACGTCCAAGACGCGGTGCACCGATGTCTGCACCGCCGGCGGACGGGACTCGCCGTAATACGGGTGCAACCGCATCCCGAGAGAGTCTGCATGCTCGATGGCCGCATCCCGGAACCGCCACACGTACGACCCGCCACGCTCGACGACGTGATAGGGCGGCGAGATCAACGCGACCTCGCGGTGCCCATGTTCGTGCAGGTCATCGACGAGAACTCGGGCCGCCTGGCCGAAGTCCAGGTCGATCGCGTCGACATCGCGCGTGTCGGCAGGCAGCCCGATGAGTGCCCCCGGCTTGCGCACTGCACGCAGCGACTCCAGGCGCGGATCCTGGTAGGTGACGTCCAGCAGCACGATGCCGTCCACCATCGCCGACGCCCCGATCCGGCGGATCGCGCCCGCGCCGTCGGGGTCGGTCACCATCAAGATGTCATAGCCCAGCTCGCGCGCGGCCGCCGAGACGGGGAGGACGTACTGGAGCATGGCCGGCGCGAACTCGTCGACATGAAACTGCAGGAGCAGGCCCAACACCTTGGTCTCTGCCGTTGCGAGCGCCCGCGCACCGGCATTGGGCGTGAAACCGAGTTCTACGATCGCGAGCTCGATCCGGTCTCGAGTCTCCTGCGAGATCGTCCTCTTGCCCGAGAGCGCGTACGACACCGTGCTGCGGGACACTCCCGCACGACGGGCGACGTCGCCGATCGTTGTCATCCGCTCGCTCCGTGATCATCGTCGAACCGGTTCGAATAGGTCACACGCTATCGCGTACGCCCAGGGTGTCAAGAGGCGGCGGCGGCCGTAGTGGCCACCGCCGCCTGCTGTCTTGCTCGCCGCTGGGATCTGGCTACTGGGTCAGCACCAGGTGGTCGAGGTTGAACCAGCCGAGGTCGGTCTTCAGGTACGAGACCGTGATGTCGTTGCGGCCAGCCTTCAGCTGCAGCGCTACTGTCGAGTCGCCCCACCTGTTCCAGCTTCCTGTCAGCGGTAGCTGGACCTGCTGGGAGACGCCGTTGGCGGTGACCGTTGCAGAACGGGTGCTGTTCGGGCCGTTCGGGCCGGCGGCGTACCGCAGGTCGAGCGTGTACGTCCCGTCGGCGGGAACCGCGAACTGCTGGGTGACGCTCGGGCCGGGGCTGGTAAAGCACGCCACGAAGCCGGCCCCGGTGTAGCCGGGGTGGTCGGTCGCGAGGCACGCCCCGGCCGCCAGCTGACCGTTCTCCGCCTCGCAGTTCACGCCGAGCGCGCAGGGTGCGATGACGTCGGCCGAGTCACTGACGGTGAGGTGGCCGTGGTTGACCAGGTTCGTCGTCGCGACGAGGCGGTAGGCGACGTTCGGCGCCGACGCAGGGATCTCGACACGGAACGTCGCAATGGTCGACTCACCGGCGCCCAGCTGGTGAACGATGGGAGCCGCGCTGCCGCCGCCGTCCGCGGCGTCGACCGTGATGCCCGCCGCGTCGGCGGGGTTCTCCGCCGTCACGGCGAGGGACGTCTGCACCTGCGTGTCGGGCGAGGCGCTGCCGTTTGTGAAGACCACCGGCACGTCGTAGGAGCCGCCCGGGACCATCAGGTCGGGCGCCTGGACGGAGACGGTCTGCGGCCGCGTCCACGACAGGTACACGGCGATGGCGTCGTGGCTGCCCTGGAAGCGCACCGGGATGCTGACGGACCCGTCGGCCGCGACGTCGAAGTCGCCGCTGGACTGGACCTGCTTCGAGTACAGCGCCCCACCGTCGGGCATGCGGTACACGGTTGCGTGGACCTGGTTCTCACGCACCAGGTACGCCGCCGAACCGAGGCCGGTGAAGGTGACGTTCGCCGTGCCGGTGTAGCCGTTGGCGTCGCCCAGCAGAGCGACCGCCTGGCCCTTCGACGGGTCCTTGGCGGCCGAGATCGCCATCGAGCCCACCTGACCGGAGGTCTTGACGAGCGAACCGGTCATGTCGGCGTTGGTCTGCGACGCCCACCAGTTCCCCGTGGGAGCCCAACCGGTCTGAGCGTGCGTCAGCAGCCCCGTCAGGTTCGGGACCATGCAGCAGCTCCAGTTGCCGCGCATCGCGTTGGCGTAGGTCGACTGCGCAAACCGGGCGAGGTACCACGCGGTGACGCCGGCGCTCTGCCGGTCGGCCGGCTGGTACTCGTTCGCGGACAGCGGGCGCTGCGGGATGTCCGCGGCGTCCAGGGCGTCCCGCAGGGACTGCGCGACCGTGACGGGGTCGTCGACGTCGCCCTCGTCGTGGTTGGTGATCCAGTCGGGGACAGTGTTCGCCGCCTTGACGTGCGCGAAGAACGTCGCCCACTCCCCGGGGTTGCGCTCCGGGGTGAACGCGAACGACGGACCGACGATCTTTGCGTCCGGTGCGACACGTCGCAGCTCGGCGTACGCGCTGTCCCACATCTGGAAGTACTGCGGTGTGTTCACGCCCGGACGCCAGAAGATCGACAGGTCCGGCTCGTTGAAGATGTCGTACGCGAAGTCGATGCCCGACTCCTCGAGCGCCCCGACCGCCGTGTCGATGAACTCGAGCCAGTTCGAGCAGTCGCCGTCGGTGCACGGCCACAGCGTGTTGGCGGGTGCCCCGCCGGTCGAGCCGAACAGGTCGCTCACGATCACCTGGTACTGGAAGTCCGGGTTGCCCGAGGACTGCCGCAGGCGCTTGGCCTGCGCGATGATCGAGGCCACCTCGGCCTTGGTCGCATCGCCGTACGTGTACCCGTCGCGGATCCAGCCGCCCGAGAACCAGCCGCCGCCGCGGAACGCGTTCAGGTTCAGCGGCTGGACGTACTCGTCGCCTGGCTGCGACCCGTCCTCGGTGATGCCGTAGAGAATGCCCTGGCCGACTCCCGTGGCCGGGCCCGTGACCGTCGACAGGTCGACCGTGAGGTCTTTCGTTGGCGGCTCGTCGGCCGCCGCCGAAGTGGCGCCCGCGATGCTGGCGCTCACGGCGAAAGCAAGACCCGTCGCCGCGAGACGACGCAGCACGCCGGATCGCCGACCAGAGCCCGCACGTGCAGGCGGAGAAGGTGGTGCCGTTCTGGACATGCGTGGTGCTCCTTTGCATCCCGTAAGCCGTCCGGTGGATCGAACTGAGCGCTCACTGGCCTGGGGCGCGCACGTCCCGGCCAGCTCCTCCTTGACCGCCGGTGAAAGGTTCCGCAAACCGCGGAGCCCCGCTGACACCATCAGCGAACCGGTTCGCTGGCCATTGTGCTGATGCTCCTGGGACGCGTCAAGCGATCCGACTCGCTGTTGCGTCATGCCAACCAGCGTCGGAGTCCCATGTCACGACGGCGAGGGTCGCGTCAGCCGATCGGAGCGACGCTGTCGCGGTACACGAGATGGGGCGCGACGAGGCGAGACAACGGATCGGCGATCGGGTCGGCGATCCGGTCCAGCAGCAGCTCGACCGCAGCCCGGACCACGGCGTCCGGCTCCGACTCGACCGACGTGAACGGCAACGCATAAAGACGTGCGAGCTCCGCCGAGTGCAGCGACACGACGCTGCGATCGGCCGGCACAGCCAGCCCGACATCGCGCAGGGCAAACGGCAACATGGCTACGGCCGCGTCGTTGTGCACCAACAGAGCCTGCGGCGCATCCGCCCGGCGCAGCTCACCGCTCAGTGTCGCGCGAACCTGCTCGGGCCCGACCGTGCACGAGAGCTCGGCGAGGTCCAGCGCGCGCGCGGTCGCGTGCTCACGCGCGGCGTCGGCGAAGCGGATCGCGTACGTGCTGCCTGCGGCATAGAGCTCGTCCGGCCAGCGCACGAACGTCGCAGCTCGATGCCCTGCGTCCGCGAGGTGGTCGACGAGCAGGCGCGCCCCGTCGGCGAAGTCGAGGTCGACCGCGTCGATCCCGTGCGTCTCCTGCGGCATGCCAATCAGAACCGCAGGGAACCGCGTCTCCGCGATCGGCTCCACGCGAGGGTCGCCCTCGACGACCGAGAGCAGCACGAGCCCGTCGACACGCCGTCCAGCGATGGCCTTGCGCACCGCCCCTTCGCCGTCAACGTCCGTCAGGAGCGTGACCGAGTAGCCGCTCGCCGCGGCGGCATCCGACAGCGCGACGAGATACGTCGCCAGGGCCGGGCTGAACTCGGCCTCGTGGAAGCGGACGACGACGCCGATCGTCATCGTCCGAGAAGTAGCTAGCGCTCGGGCGCCGGCGTTGACCGAGTAGTTCAGCTTCGCGATCGCGTCGTCCACGCGCTTGCGGGTGTCGGGCATGACGAGCTTGCGGCCGTTCAGCACCGCTGACACCGTGCTCCGCGCCACCCCCGCTTCGCGGGCTACATCCCCGATCGTCGCCAATTCTTCCCCGCTTCGTCTCGCCTGCACTGCCGCGCGCCGATCAGCGTATCGGTTCGCTGAGATGGGCGGTCCGAGTTCGGCAAGCGACTCGGTGCGGTCTCGTGGCCTACATCCATGCGCCGAGGCAGCGGTCTCCTCCGCGGCCCGGGCAGCTCGCGGACCACTACATGATCTGCCAGGAACGCCGGCCAGTGGGCCCTCGCGGGTCGACTCTATGAAGCGCGAGGTATGCGTCGCCGGCCGCAGTCGCCTGAAGGGCGAGACGCGCAGCAGACCGGGATCTCCTGCTTCTCGAGCCGTACCTGATCTCGTCCACCGGAGTCCACGCTCGCGTGCAGTCATGCGTGCAGTCACGGTGTTCTGGTCCTCTCGTTCGAGGACCTCGATGGAAGACTAAAGGCCGCTGACCAGGACATTTGTCCTGATCAACGGCCCTCAGATCGGTGGAGCTAGGGGGATTCGAACCCCCGACCTTCTCATTGCGAACGAGACGCGCTACCAACTGCGCCATAGCCCCAAGGCGTTGCCTAGGTTAGCACCCGACCCGCCCGGTTCTCCAAATCGCGCAGCCTGCTCGCGTCACCCCACGGCCCGCCGCCGCGCGAGGATCTGCTCGAGCGGCAGGCCCAGCGTCTCGGTGCGCGGCCGGGGCTCCTCCGCGACGAGCGGGTCTCCACCCTCCGCGGCGTCCGACGCGGCAACGCTCCCCGACGCGGGCGCCGGCGTCGTCGTCTGTCCGAGCGCCGCAGCCTGCGTCGCACCGAGCGACCACGACGTGTTCGCCTCGCCGACCCTCTCGCCGGCGTCCTCGAGGCGCTGCCACGGCGAGCTCGACCAGCCCGTCGACACCACGGGGGTCGCGCCCGAGAGCGGCAGCGGCTCGCGCCGCGGCGCCGCCGCCTTGGTCACGTACGTGGGCAGCGGCACAGGGCGCGGCTCCCAGGGCGCCCCGGGCACCGGAACCTGCGGGCGCGCGACGGCGTCCGGCGGCGTCCCGGCACCTGCCGGGGCCGGCGACGATGAAGCCTCGCCGCCGTCGGCCGTGGAATGTTCGGAGGCGCCGCCGTCGGACACGGCCGCCCGGACGACCTCCTTCGCCACCCCCTCGACCACGGTCACCGCCACGCGCGGGATCATCTGCGTCATCGCCGACGAGCCGCGCACCGCCCTTCCGGTCACCCGGGCGCGGTTTCGCGGGGCGTGCGGCCCACCGGCGGCGAGCGCTCGCGCCTGCAGGGCACGGCGCTCGGCGGCGCGGCGCTCGGCGGCCCAGCGCGCGTCGGCACGCCGCGCCCGCACCGCAGCGGCCCTGCCGAGCAGCAGCACGACGACGAGCAGCGCCGTCGGCGCGATGCCCGCGAACCACAGCAGCGGGGTGAGCGGCACGGCGGCCCAGACGGCGACGGTCGCGAGCAGGAGGAACAGGGTGATCGTGAGCCGGCGCCGGGCGCGCTTCGCGCGCTCCTCCAGGAGCTCGAGGCGCGACGGGCGCGCGGTGACCTGCGGCTCGGCCATCGGTGTCTCCTCTCGTGCGCTGCGTCCGGCGTGGACGGGGACCTTCAGTGGCTGGGGCCCGGCAGCCATGGTCAACAGCCCGGCGGGAGCAGGCCCGGCCAGGGCTGGGACATCGACCCCGGGGACCGGCAGGGGCACGGAACCGGCGGCGACCGCGAGCACTCGCAGGCTGCCGGAGAACCGGTCCTCGATGCGGGACTCGGCCAGCTGCTGGCGTTGCCGCACCCGTTGCGGCACCCAGTACCCGAGCACCAGGACGAACAGCGCGAGCGCTGCGAGACCTGCTGCCGAGGATTCCACGCCATGACGTTAGGCGAGGCGCGTGCCGAGAACGCGGAGTGCTCTCGGCGTGTCTGTCAAGACCTCCCGGTCTCGGCGAAGGTCACTCCGCGCGCCACCCGGCGTCGCGCACCCGCTGCCACCGCGCGAGGAGCCCGCCCGGCACCTCCTCCGCGGTGAGGGCGAACGTGCGGTGGTCCCGCCACTCGCCCTGGATGTGCAGGTAGCGCACGCGCGTGCCCTCGTCGCGGAAGCCGAGCTTCTCGACGACGCGCAGGCTGCGCGTGTTCTCGGGCCGGATGTTGATCTCGATCCGGTGCAGGCCCAGCACCTGGAAGCAGTAGTCGGTGGCCATCGCGACGCCGGTCGGGATGACGCCCCGACCCGCGACGTCGCGCGAGACCCAGTAGCCGATCGCCGCGGAGCACAGCGAGCCGTAGGTGATCGACGAGACCGTCAGCTGGCCCACGAGCGCGCCGTCGAGCTCGACGGCGAACGGCAGCGTCGTGCCGGCGCGGGCCTGCTGCGTCAGCACGCGCACGTACTCGCCGAACGTCGTCGAGCCGCCGTCCGCGCCCACGGGCGACGTCGCCTCCCACGGCTCGAGCCACTCCTGGTTCGCGGCGCGGAGGCGCATCCACGTGTCGGAGTCCCGACGGCGCAGCGGCCGCAGCAGCACCGAGCCGTGGCGGTCGTCCTCGCGCAACGTCACAGGCCACGCCTTTGTCACGGTTGTCAGCCCTCTCGCGCGCGCCTGCGTCGTCGAACGTGTCACAGGTCCCCCTGAAGCCCTGTTCGCCACACACACCGTGTGCAGTGGATGTGGTGTGGACACTGACACAATGACCGCATGCGTGGCGACTCCAGAGGCGCGTTCCAGCACCAGCCGTACCCGTTGATCCCCGGCATGGAGCCCGCCGACGCCAAGGAAGAGCTGCGCCGGGCCATCCGCGCGCACCGTGCCGCGCGGACTCCGCGCCAGCGCGCCGACGCCGCGCACGCGTTCGCCGACGTCCTCGAGACGATCCCCGCCGTGCGCGAGGCCGCCTGCGTCGCCACCTATGCCGCGCGTTCGAACGAGCCGGGCACGCACGTGCTGCTCGAGCGCCTAGCCCTGCGCGGTGCGCGCGTGCTGCTGCCCGTGCTCGGTTCGGGCCTTGCCCGCGACTGGGCCGAGTACGCCGGCGTGGACGACCTGCGCGAGCGCGCGCCCGGGCGCCCCCCGGAGCCCAGCGGCCCGCCGCTCGGCGCGTCGGCCATCGAGAAGGCGGACGTCGTCGTCGTCCCAGCGCTCGCCGTCGACACCCACGGGCGGCGCCTCGGCCAGGGCGGCGGCTGGTACGACCGCGTGCTGCACCTCGTGCGCGACGGCGTCACGGTCGTCGCGATGGTGTTCCCCGAAGAGGTCTACGACGGCGGCGAGCGGCCGCTGCCGATGGAGCCGCACGACCTGCGCGTGCACGTGGTCGCGACGACGCAGGGCTGGCAGCTGCTCGACGGCTGACGTAAGCGAACCGGTCGCGACCGGCTCGACCACGCGTGGTCGAGCCGGTCGCGGATCCCAGCGCTACGGCGTCAGCGTCAGCACGTCCGACGACTCCGCCGCGACCGCTTCCCGGGAGAACGGGAACGGGAACGTCCGCCCCTCCGCCCAGGCCCGGATCTGGTCGGTGTAGTGCGGCGAGCCCGGGTGGCCTGAGGTGCCCGTCACCACGACCCACGTCGCGGCGTCGAGGTTGCCCAGGTCCACGACCATGCGCATCGACGGCCCGGTCTTGACCGCGAAGCTGCCCGTGCCGGCGTCCCAGCCGGTCGCGTTGACCACTGAGGACGAGCCCGGCATCGAGATCGCCGACGGGTTCATGAGCATGCGCACGGGCGCGGGGATGCTGGAGCCGCCGAGCACGGGGTGCTCGAGCCGCAGCTGGTGCAGCGTGCCCCACTTCCAGTCGGCCGGGTTCTTCGCCATCTCGACCGTCAGGTCGCGGCGCGCGGAGACCATCGCCTGGGTGAGCACCTCGTCGCGCGACTCGGTCACGTTCAGCGTCGAGCGGTCGTCCCAGAACGGGTTGTCGGGCTTGTCGAGCATGTCACGCACCACGACGAGCCACTTGCTGCCGCCGTCGGGCCGCATGTCCTCGGGCAGGTCGTCCCAGAACGTCTCCTGCAGGAGGTTGCGCCAGACGGCGGCGAAGTACGCGGCCGCCGCCGAGTCGGCGTCCATGCGCCCGTCCCACCCGTGGAGCAGCTGCTGGCCGGCGGCGTCGTGCTCGTCGGCGAGCTGGACGTCGAGCAGTGCCGGGAGCAGCACCTGGGCGTAGGGGCTCCAGTCGTCGTTCTGGATGCGGTTGAAGTCCTGGACCGTGAACTTGCGGCCCGAGTCGATCTGGTTCTGGATCAGCGTGCGGATGCGCTCGGACCGGAAGCCGTAGTCCCAGTCGTTCGTGAGGAACGGACCGGTGCCGTCGGGCAGCACGGCCTGGTTGGCGGCGACGATGAAGCCGCTCGCCGGGTCGAGCGCGCGCGGCATCTGCTCGGCGGGCACCCAGCCCTGCCAGTCGAAGCGCGGGTCACGGCCGTCGCGCGGCCACGAGCCGTCCGACGGCACGGGTGCGCCGGGCACGCTCGCCCGGACCGGGATCCGGCCGGGCGCCTGGTAACCGATGTGGCCGTCGGCCGTGGCGAACACGATGTTCTGCGCGGGCACGTCGAACATCGCCCCGGCGGCGCGGATGTCGTCGGCGTTCTTCGCCGTGTCGAAGGCGAAGACCGCGTCGGCGGTGCGGCCGGGCGTCAGCGCGGTCCACGCCAGGGAGACGCCGTAGGTGCCCAGCAGCGTGCCCTGTTCCGTCGGGGCATCGACGACCGGGTCGACGTCGAGCACGTCCGAGACGATCGGGCCGTGCACGGTCGAGCGCACCTTGAGGTCGATCGCGGCCGAGCCGTTGACGCGGATCGTCTCCGTGCGCGTGTCGAGCGGCACCCACTCGTCGCCGCGCTGGTAGGTGTCGTCGCGCAGACGCTCGATGAAGAAGTCGGTGACGTCGGCGCCCATGTTGGTCAGGCCCCAGGCGAGGTCGCCGTTGTGGCCGATGATCACGCCCGGGAACCCGGCGAACGAGAAGCCGGCCACGTCGAAGGGGCAGTCGCTGCCGACGTTGTTGCAGTGCAGGCCCACCTGAGACCAGATGCTCGGCGCGGCGAGAGACAGGTGCGGGTCGTTGGCGAGCATCGGCTTGCCCGACTCCGTGTGGTCACCCGAGACGACCCACGAGTTCGAGCCGGTGCCCTCTCCACGGCCCACGAGCACGGGGACGGCGGCGAGCGCGTTGCGGGCCGAGGCGAGCGCAGCATCCAGGGCCGGCGTCCTCGACGGCGCGGTGGCGGTGGTGGCAGAGGCGGGTGCGGCGCCACCCGTCGACGCGACGGCCCCAGCGGTCGCGTCGCCCTCGAGGTCACCCGGCTCGAGGATCGTCGCGTTGCCGCCGGTGGCGTACGTCGGGAAGAGCTGGTTGACCGACGCAACGTCCTCGAGCGTGGAGAAGGCGAGGGCGCGCTGCAGCTCGTCGTCGTAGTTGCCGCGCAGGTCCCAGGCCATGGCCTTGAGCCAGGCGAGCGAGTCGACCGCGTCCCAGGGCTCCGGCTTCTCGACGTCGACGCTCGCGCCGAGCACCGTGTACTCGACCGCGAGCTGCTCGGGTGTGCGCGAGGCGATGTAGGCGTTGACGCCCTCCGCGTACGCGTCGAGGTGCTGGCGGGTCTCGGGCGAGATCAGCTCGAGCTCCTGCTCGGCGACGCGGCGCCAGCCGAACGTGCGCACCACCTTGTCGGCCTTGATCGCCTCGGGGACGTTCCCGACCAGCTCGGCGAGACGGCCGGCCGTGACGTGGCGGCGGTAGTCCATCTCGAAGAAGCGGTCCTGCGCCGCGACGAAGCCCTGCGCGCGGAAGAGGTCCTCGACGTCGTCCGCGTAGATCTGCGGCACGCCCTGGTCGTTCCGCACCACGCGGACGTCGCCCGTGAGGCCCGCGAGCTGGAGGGAGCCGGAGGTCTGCGGGAGGGGGCGGCGCACGATGACGGTGGTGAACGCCGTCGCCGCGACGAGGACCAGCACCACCACCAGGGAGATACCGACGACGAGGCGGCGCAACCGTGACCGGCGACGACGGGGCTTGCGGGCCGGAGGCTGCTCGGACTGGCCGACGGCGGTCACAGGGGCTGACACGCAGGCGAGACTACCGTGACCGCCTTGGGGCCTGGCGGCCCCGATGGGAATGTCACGCGCACGCGTATCATTGGCACTCAGTAAGCCGGAGTGCCAGCGGCGCCGGGGCTCGTCAGCCCGGGCGCCGACCGTGCACCTGCCACTGTTCGTCCTCCGAGGAGAGCCCGTGCCCACCTACGCGTACCTGTGCGCCGCCTGCGGCCACGCCTTCGACATCCACCAGTCGTTCACCGACGACGCCCTGACCGTCTGCCCCGAGTGCGGCGGGCAGCTGCGCAAGCAGTACGGGAGCGTCGGCGTGACGTTCAAGGGGTCGGGGTTCTACCGGACGGACTCGCGGGGTGGGTCGTCGTCCTCGTCGACCTCGTCCTCGCCTTCTTCCTCGTCTTCTTCGTCGTCTTCTTCGTCCTCGTCGAAGTCGGCTTCCTCGTCGTCGTCGTCGACGAGCAAGGCCGCCTCGGCCTGACACCGCACGACCCGTCGCGCGACGGCGTCCCGGGGCGGCGAGCCTGCCTCCAGGATGCCGTCGCGCGGCTTTGTCCACAGGTAGGGCCCCTGCTCATCCGGGAGCATCGCGCGCCCGCCTAGCGTCGGTTGCCATGAGCCCCACCGACCCGCGCTCGCCGCGCGCCCTCGCCCGCCGACGCCGGGCCCGCGCTGCCCGCCGCTGGCTGTGGCGGGCTCGCCATGTCGTCGTCGCGGTGTGCTGCGGCGTCGCGGCGATATCGGCCGTGCAGGCGCTCCGGCCCGCTCCCCCACCGGTACGCGACGTCGTCGTGTCGACACACCGGCTGGCCGCGGGCGTCGAGGTGCGACGCACGGACCTCGAGGTGCGCTCCGTGCCCGCGGGGCTCGTGCCCGCGGACGTGGTCGCCGACCCCGCCGAGGTGATCGGGCACGTGCCGGCCGTCCCGCTTGCGGCGGGGCTCCCGCTGTCGGCCGAGCTGCTGGCCGGCGGCGCGGTGGCTGCGCTCGCACCCGCGGGCACCGTCGTCGTCCCGGTGCGGCTCGACGCTGCCACGGCCGACCTGCTGCGGCCTGGGGACCGCGTGGATCTCGTGTCAACGGCATCGGGCGCGAGCGGGGTCGGGGAGGCGACCGGCCTCGACCCCCGGTACCTCGCACGACGAGCGCTCGTGCTGCCGCCGGCGTCTCGTCGCAAGGACGGCGGTGGCGGCGGCGGGCTGCTCGGCGGGACGACGGGTCGAGGCACCGACGGCGAGGTCACGCTCCTCGCCGTCACGCACGAGGAGGCACCGCTCCTGTCGGCGACGTCGCGGGCCGGGGAGATCGCGGCGGTGCTGGTGCCCTGACGGCTCGCCGTCCGCGCCCGGGATGTCCCGTTCGCGCCTTGCTATGCCGACGGCTTTGCCCCCAGAATCCCCATCGCCGCCGGCGAGTCTGCCGAGCCGGCCACACACCACCCCAGGGGGATGCATGCTCAAGGGTTTCAAGGACTTCCTGCTGCGCGGGAACGTGGTCGACCTCGCGGTCGGCATCATCGTCGGTACCGCCTTCACCTCCGTGGTGACGGGTCTGATGGACGGGTTCCTCACCCCGCTGATCGCGCTGATCTTCGGCGAGCCGAACATCAGTGCCGTCACGTTCTCGATCAACGGCACGGAGTTCCCGTTCGGGAAGTTCCTGCAGGCCCTGCTGCACTTCGTCATCGTCGCGAGCACGCTTTACTTCGTCGTCGTCGTGCCGGTGAAGCACTTCACGGCCCGCGTGAAGCGGGGTGAGCAGCCCGTGCCCGAGCCGGTCGCACCGGCCGCGGACATCATGCTGCTCCAGGAGATCCGCGACCTGCTCGCCGACCGGGTCGGCGCTCAGCGCTGACCTCCCTCGTTTCGGCGTCGTACCTCCTGGCGCTCTCGACGCGAGAGCGCCAGGAGGTACGACGCCGAAAGGGAGCTAGCGGCGCCCCCAGTGGGGCGGCACGTCGCCCAGCAGCCGGTCGTCGTTGTCGCCGTGCCCACCGCGCTCGTCCTCGGTCACCCCGGAGACCGGCTCGCGTTCGGTCCCGACGCGCACGACGCGCCGATGCTGCCGCCGCGGCTCGACGTCCTGCTCACTCTCCGGCTCGCGCTCGCTCACCGGACGATTCTCCCGCACCACGCCCTGCGCATGCCCCGCCCTGCGGAGGCCGCTACGTCAGAGGGCGTCCTCGTCGTCCTCCTCCGCGGGGAGGACCGGAACCACCACCTCGCGCGGGGGGACGACGCCGCCGGCTGTGCCGATGCGCTCGTCGCGGACGCGCTGGACCAGGCGGCGGACGCGCTCGGCCTCGCCGTCCGGGTCGAGGAACGCCGCGGCGCTCCACACCTGCGTGACCACCCAGCCGAGGCGCTCGAGGCGCTCGGCCACCTGCCGGTCGCGCACGCGCACGGACGGCTCTGCCACGTACGCCGCGTCGTCGGTCAGCACCGCGACGAGCAGCTCGCCCGGCAGGTCGGGGTGGCCCACCACCAGCGGGATGCGGTCGCCGTCGGGCAGGCCGTAGTCGGTCTCGACCAGGTAGCCCAGGCGCCACAGCCGCTCGCCGAGGTCCACCAGCAACCGGTCGGGCGCCGTCGAGACGTCGACGCCGTTGCCAAGCGCGACCTGGTCGGCGACGTCGGACCGCTCCTGCGCGAACTCCAGCACCTCGGCCAGGAGACGCGGGCCGCCGCCGCGCAGCCGTTCGGGGTCGAGGTCGTCGGCGAGGAAGCACGTGACCACCCGCAGCCGGCGCCGCGGCGCGCCGAGCGCGCCCAGCAGCATCGCGTCGCCGCCCGGGTCGCTCAGCACGCCGAACCGGTGCAGCACGCGCCCGTGCGGCGTGCGCCCGAACCCGAGCGAGAGCACGACCGCGTCGCGCGAGAGCCCGGCGACGCCCGTGACGTCGGCGACGACGACGGGCTCCGGGCGCGACCCGGAGAAGAACGGCGCGAGCGCGGGGTTGGCCCGCACCTCCGCGAGCAGCGCCTCCCGGATCCGGTCCGCGTGCACCGCCGTGACGGTGACGATCCCGAGCGTCTCCTCGGGCCGCGTCAGTGCGTGCTCGATGGCGAGCTCGACGACGCGGTCGACCTCGGCCTGCGTCGACTCCACCGTGCCCGACGCCGGGTCGGGCATGCCCGAGCCGTCGACGAGGTCGAGGTGCACCATCGACTCGGCGTGCGGCAGCGGAGCCGGGCGGACCAGCCCGGCGTACCCGTGCCGGGCGAGCAGACGCGTCAGCTCGGGGTCGCGGCGCGACTCGCGCGGCTGCACGGTCACGTGCGGCAGCACCTCGGCGAGCTCGTGCACCGCGGTGCCCGACGCCGAGCGCACGTCGCCGACGACGACGACCTGCCGCCCGCGCGCGAGCGCCGGCACCACCGACTCGAGCCCCACGTGCTGAACGGCGTCAAGCAGCACGAGGTCGACGGTGCGGCCGGCCGGCAGAAGGTGCGGCACCAGCGTAGGCGTCGAGACGAGCGCGGGCCGCAGGCGCCGCAGCACCTCGCCGTGCGCGGCGGCGAGGTCGCGCAGCGACGTCAGCCGGCCCTCGATGAGCGCGGTGAACAGCGCCTCGGCGTCGTCGCGGTCGTCGCGCATCGCGGTGCCCAGGTGGGCGCGCACTGCCGCGCGCACGGGGCCGGACAGGGACGCCACTTGCCGGCGGTCGAGCTCGCGGAACCGGCGTGCCAGGGCGTCGAGGCCGGCGCCGTCCTGCCCGGCGAGGGCCGGGTCGGCGGCGAGCAGCTGCTCGAACACCGAGCTCCACCACGCGAGCTCGACCTCGGCGCCGACGAGCTCCGCGTCGACGCGCCGCGCGGTGAGGTCGTCGACCAGCTCGCCGAGGCCGGCCGCACGCACGCGACGCAGGGCCTCCGTCCGCGCTGGCAGCGTCTCGAGCGCGTCGGCGTCCGCGGCGAGGCGCTGCAGGCGTTCGGCCAGGCCATCGAGGTCGCGGTCGGCGAGGCCGCCGCCGAGCGGCGTCGGGCCGAGCACCGGCTCGAGCGCGTCGAGGTCGATGTGCACGGCCTCGTGCGTGTCCTCGATCGTGGCCAGCCCCTCGGGGAGGGTGGGCCAGCCGCCGCGCTCGGCGTGCTGCGCCCACACCTCGCGCTGGGCCTGCACCTCGCACAGCGCCGCGTGCATGTCCGGCACGCGCACACCGGGGCGAACCATGTCCTTGGCCCGCTTCCGCAGCCGCCGGCGGCTGAACCAGCCCATCTCGACGCCGTGCTCGGCGCGCCACTTGCGGGTCGCGGTCGCCTGGACCATGTCGGCCGCCGTGCGCTCGAAGACCATCGGGTGGAAGAGGTCGAGCGTGCCGCGCATCCCGGCGAGCATCTCGAGCTGCTCGCCGAACGCCCGGACCGTCGTCGGCCGGGTGAGGCCGGTGACCTCGGTGACGTAGGCGATCTGCCGTCGCAGCTGCGGCAGCGTCGTGTCCTTGAGCCGGCTCACGCGCACGAGCGCCTCGCGCGCGGCGTCGTCGGTGAGCAGCTGCGCGTCGTACCAGGGGGTCGACGTCGCGCGCAGGGTGAACGCCCCCAGCTCGGCCGCCTGCCGCAGGTCGGCCGCGACGGCACGCCGGGCGTCCTCCCCCAGCCCGGCGGCGGCGGCGGACGTCAGCCGCACGCTGGTCGACGGCGCGGGCCGCTCGGCCGTGAGCCGCGCGAGCGCCTGCAGGGCGTCGTAGGCCGAGACCTGCCACGGCGCGCGGCCCTGGTGCAGCGCCGTGATGTAGGCGGCGAGCTGGGCGCGCGCGCCGATGAGCGCGTCACGGAGCTGGGCGACGCCGTCGTCGTCGAGCTGCTCGGGCTCGCTCGCCATGGCGGTGAGCAGGCGGCGGGAGACCTCGTGCCGCCACGTCGGGACGGGCGGGACGTCGAGCAGCAGGCCGTCGAGGCCGAGCGACGCGAGCCGCTCGGCGAGCGCGTCCGCGGCGCGGCGGTGCCCCGTCACGTACAGCACGGACCGGCCGGCCGCCGTGGCCTCGGCGACGACGGCCGCGACGGTCCCGGCGACGTCGGACCCGACGGGGGCGTCGACGTACAGGTGCCCGCCGGTGGCGAGAGCGTCGACCACGTGGCGCTGGTGCGGGTCGAGGTCGCCGACGCCGCGCTCGAACGCCGGTGCCGGGTCGCCCTCCGGGGGCGGCGGCACCTGGATCGCACCGACGGCCTCGGCGGCGGCGTCGACGCCGGCGAGCGCCGCGACCACCTCGTGCCGCACCAGCGACGGTGCCAGCTCGTCGATATCGTCGACGAGGGCCTGCCCGGGGTGCACGAAGGTGCCGACGAGCATGCGGCGGTCGAGGGTGAAGCCGTCGAGGACGGCGTCGCCGAGCGCGGCGATGCGGTCGAGCACGTCGGTGGGCTCGAACCCCGCGGTGGAGAACGTCGACTGCGCGAGCGAGGTGGGGTCGAGGAGCGCGCCCTGGGCGCGCAGCGTGCGCGCGACGACGGGGTTGATCTCGGCGGTGGCCTCGAGCGTGAGCTCGTAGTCGGACTCTCCCTCGCCCCGGGGGGTCAGCGTGACCGGGCGCAGCAGCACCGGCGCGTGGACGACGCGGACGGCGTCGGTGTCGTCGCCGTCGTCCGGCTCGTCGTCCGCACCGGCCGGGAGGTGGTCGAACGTGGCGCGTGGCTCCGCGCGAGGGCTCGCCATGGTGACGACGGGGAGCGACTGGGTCACGAGGAGGGCTTCGTCGCCGTCCGGGTCGGGCTCCGTCGCCGTGGCGAGGAAGGCGGTGGCGTCGTCGAGGGCCTCGGCGGGCGTGCCGCCGCCGTCGGGCGCCGCGGCGTCGCTGTCGACGAGGGCCGCCGTCTCGTCGTCGACGGGCTGGGGCCGGGGGTCTCGTCGGGCGGCGACGCGCGCGAGCGCGGTGACGTCCTGCGACGGGCGCCCGGACGGCGGCGGGCTTCCGGCGGGCTCGGTCCACGTGGCGACGCCGATGGCGAGGTAGGTGGGTGCGAGCCCGAAGCGCTGGGCGTGCTCGGCCGAGCGCGCGGAGACGGTGCGGGCGCGGCGGCGTGCGGCGGGCAGGCTGGCGCCCTCGCGGATGAGGTTGGACAGCCGGGTGGGCCGCCCCGCGAAGAGCTGCGCGACGCCCGACGGGTGGGCTGCGGACAGGTCGACGACGGCCTCCCCCAGCAGGCCGACGTCGGCCAGCGTGGAGCCGCCGACCTGGTCGACGAGCCGTTCGCGCCAGCGCGCGACGGCGGCGGCGACGGCCTCCTCGGGCGTGGGCGGGGTGACGAGGTGCGGGCGCTGCGGCGCGACGTCGGCGTCCGGTGCCGGCGACGTGGCCGACGGCTGGACCTCGCGCGCGGCGGTGGTGCGTCGGACGGCGTTCACGCGCGCCACGCTATGCGGCACGGCGGCGCGTCCGGTGGCGGCACGCCGGGCTCGGGCGGGATACGGCGGGATACGGCACCGCGAACACGACGATGCCCTTCGGCAGGGGGTCCGAAGGGCATCGTTCCGGGGCGAACCCGGTCGAGAGCAGTGCGCACCGCGCAGGGGGCGGGCGGTACGCACTGCCAGGGGAGAGTGTGGCGCGTCACCGGTCGCGCGTCAACCAGTGTCGGACGCCCGTCCAACTCGGAAATCCGTGGCGTCACCTGGCAGGTCGCAGCGTAGGCTCCCATGCCCATGAACGGGCTCCTCGAGGTGGTCGCACCCCGTCGCCTCGGCCGCCCCTACCGCTGGCTCCTGGGCTCCGCGTGGACGAGCAACATCGGCGACGGCATCGCGCTCGCCGCCGGCCCGCTGCTCGTCGCGTCCCAGACGCGCTCGGCCCTGCTCGTCGCGCTCGCCGCGCTGCTGCAGCGGCTGCCGTGGCTCCTGTTCGGGCTGTGGGCGGGCGCCGTGGCCGACAGGCTCGACCGCCGCCGCGTCGTCATGGTCGCCAACGTGCTGCGCGCGATCGTCGTCGCGCTGCTGTGCGTCTCGATCACGACCGGCACGGTGACCATCGGCGTCGTGATGGCGACGATGTTCCTCTACGGCGTCGCCGAGGTGTTCGCGGACACCACGTCGCAGACGCTGCTGCCCGCGCTGGTGCCACGCACGCACCTGTCCGTCGGCACGCACCGACTGCAGGCCGCGTTCCTCACCTGCAACCAGCTGATCGGGCCGCCGGTCGGCGCGTTCCTTTTCGCGCTCGGCAGCGTGTTCCCGTTCGCCATGCAGGTGGTCTGCGCGCTGCTCGCCGTGGTCCTGGTCTCGCGCATCGCGTCCTTCCCCGCACCCGACGGCGCCCCCGGGCTGCATCTGCCGCCGCGCGACGGGACGCGTACCCATGTCCGCCGCGACATCGCCGAGGGGCTGCGCTGGATCTGGGGCCACGCGGCGGTGCGGACGCTCGCGCTCGTCATCCTCGTCTTCAACGTCACCTGGGCCGCCGCATGGTCGGTCCTGGTGCTCTGGTCGCGCGACCACCTGGGGATGAGCGAGGTCGGCTTCGGCCTGCTGACCACGGCGTCGGCGGTGGGCGGGCTCATCGGCACCACGCTGTACCCGCGCATCGAGCGCAGGTTCTCGCTCGCCGCCATCATGCGCACCTGCCTGCTGCTGGAGGTGTGCACCCACCTCGCGCTCGCGCTGACCACCACGGGATGGCTCGCGCTCGCGATCATGCTCGAGTTCGGCGCGTACGCGTTCGTGTGGGGCACCGTGTCGACGACGGTGCGGCAGCGCGCGGTGCCGCAGCGCTTCCAGGGGCGCGTCGGGTCCGTCTACATGATGTGCGTGTTCGGCGGGCTCGTGGCCGGGCAGGCCCTAGGCGGCGTCATCGCCGAGCACTGGGGCCTCACGGCGCCGTTCTGGTTCGCGTTCGTGGGCGCGGGGATCACCCTCGCCGTCGTGTGGAAGCAGCTCGCGCACATCGCGCACGCGGACGCCGCCGGCGTCGCGGACGCCGCCGCCTGATCACTCGCCGACGGCGCCGTCCGTCAGCTCGCGCACGACGTCGAGGTGCCCCGCGTGGCGCGCGTACTCCTGCAGCACGTGGAGCGCGATCCACAGCAGGGTCGGTGCGGGGGCGGAGGTGAAGCGCCCGCCCAGCGCACCGCGGGTGGCGAGCGGCGTCGTCGTCAGGATCTGCGTGGTGCGCCGGCCGCCCTCGTGGAGACGCACCAGCAGGTCCGCGGCCGTGACGCCGTCGGGCACCTGCCACTGGCCGTTGTCGACGCCGTCGACGAAGTCGCCCCGCGGGTCCGAGACCTGCTCGGCGAGGAAGCCCCACACGAACCAGCGGCGCTCCATGTGGACCAGGTGGTTGAGCAGCCCGAGCGGCGTCCACCCCGACGGCAGCACGCTGGTGCGCAGCTGCTCCTCGCTGAGCCCGTCAAGCTTCCGGTCCATGACGTCGCGGTAGTAGTCGAGATAGGCGACGAGCTGTGCCACGGGATCGGCGGAGTCGAGCTGCGGTTCGCGCGCGGAGACGGCCATGCCGCGACCGTAGCCGTCATCCCCAGGGATGAGAACGGCGGGCGAAGATCCGCTCCCGGGCCGACGCGCCGTGCGGGGACCGCTGCGAGCGTGAGGCCCATGAGTCCACTGCTCGCCGCCCGCGGCCTCACCATGACCTACCCGGGCTCCCCGACCCCGGCGCTCGACGCCGTCGACCTCGACGTGCTGCCCGGCGAGTCCGTCGCCGTCACGGGCGCCTCCGGCTCCGGCAAGACGACGCTGCTGCACGTGCTCGCCGGCATCCTGCGCCCGACGGAAGGGACGGTCACGCTCACGACCTCCGGCGGACCGGTGGGCGTGCACGCCCTCGACGACGCCGGCCGCTCCCGCCTCCGACGCGAAGCGCTCGGCTTCGTCTTCCAGCAGGGCCTGCTGCTCGACGAGCTGTCCGCGCTCGAGAACGTGGCCGTCGCGCGCATGCTCGGCGGAGTGCCACGCGCCCAGGCCGAGGCAGAGGCCGCGAACTGGCTCGCCGCGCTCGGCCTGGCCGGGCTCGAGCAGCGACGGCTCGGCGAGCTCTCCGGCGGGCAGGCGCAACGCGTCGCCATCGCCCGCGCACAGGTCACCGGCGCCCGGCTCATCTTCGCCGACGAGCCCACCGGCGCCCTCGACTCGCGCACCGGCACCGAGGTGCTCGACCTGCTCCTAGCCGCCGTCGCGCAAGGGCGCACCCTCGTCGTCGTCACCCACGACGCCGGGATCGCCGCGCGCTGCGACCGCGTCGTCGAGCTGCTCGACGGGCGCGTCGTCACCGACGCACGCCGGGCGGAGTCCGCGGCATGACGACGACGCTCGCACTCGCCCGGCTCTTCGCCCGCCGACGCGACGGCGACCGGCTCGCCGCAGCCCTCCCCCTCGTCTCGTTCGCCCTCGTCACCGCCCTGCTGCTGATCGTCATCGGCGGGTCACAGCTGTTCTTCCGCATGCGCAACGGCAACGCCGGCTTCTACATGGCGCTCGCCGTCATCGCGCTCGCCCTGCTCCTGGTGCCGCTGACGACGCTCGGCGCGGCCGCCGCCAAGCTGTCCGCCCGCCGCCGCGACGACCGCCTCTCCTCACTGCGCCTGCTCGGCGCGACGACGACCACCGTCTCGCTGCTGACCGTGCTCGAAGCAGCCGCAGTCGCCCTCGCCGGCGCCGTCCTCGGCACCGCGCTGTACGCCGTCGCCGCGCCACTCGTCGGGCTCATCCACTTCGCCGGTGCACCCATCGGGTCCCAGATGTGGCTGTCCTGGTACTGGGTGCCCGTCATCTGGGTGGGCGTCGTACTCGTCGCCGCCGCGTCGGCCGCCGTCGGGCTGCGCGGCGTCGCCCTCACCCCGCTCGGCGTCCGCACGCGGCAGAAGCCCGGCATCGCCCGCGGACGGCGCGCCATCGCAGCCGCCGTCGTCGTGGCGCTCGCGGTCGCCGCGATGGCGGGCCTGCGCACCCTCGGCGAGCTGTGGGGGCTCGTCGCGATCGTCGTCGCGCTCGGTGCCGCGTTCGGGCTGTCGCTGCTCGCGCTCGACGCTGTCGGGCCCTGGTACGTGCGCGTGCGCGCACGCCGCCTGCACAAGCGGGCCGACGGCGTCGCCCGGTTGCTGGCCTCGCGCATGATCCTCGAGGACCCGAAGGCTGCCTGGCGGCAGGTCGCGGGGGTCTCGGTGACGACCTTCGTCGGTGTGGTTGCCGGGGCCGGTCTCGCACTCGTGGGTGGGGCGGACGAGGCGTCGAACCCGCACGAGGCGTGGCTGCTCGCCGACATGCAGACCGGCGTCTACGTGACCCTGGTGATCTCGTTCCTCATGGTGGCGTGCACGGTCGCGATCAACCAGGCGTCGGCGACGCTCGACCGGGCACGCGTGCACGTCGCCCTCGACCGGCTCGGTGTGCCCGAGACGCTGCTCGCGGAGGCGTCCCGGCGCTCGGTGATGTCCGTGCTCTGGACGGTGCTCGTGGGCTCCGCCGCGGTCGCGGCGGTGCTCGTGCTCCCTCTCGTGGGTGCGGCGGTGCTCATGCGACCGCTCGCGGTCGGCGTGGTGCTCGCAGTCTTCGCGATGGGCGTGCTGCTGGTGCGCGGAGGCGCGTCGGTGGCGGCACGGCTGGTGCCCGGGATCCTGGCCCGGCCGGAGCGGGTGCTCTGAGCCCGCACAGCCTGCGGGTGCGGCGAGGTTTCGCCCGTGCCGTCGCGCCGAGCGCTGGGTAGCCTCGAAGCCACCATGGATTACGCCCGGCTCGTCCGCCGTCCTCCTGAGCCGGCACCAGCCGGGAGGAACATCTTCGTGCTCTCGGGCGGCGCGGCTCGCGGCGCTGCACAGGTGGGGATGCTGCGGGTACTACTCCAGCACGGCGTGTTCCCCGACGTCATGGTCGCCGGGTCGGTCGGAGCGATCAACGCGACCTTTCTCGCTCAGGACGTGTCGCTCGAGCAGGTGGATCGGCTCGAGGCGATCTACCACGGCTTGGGGAACTACGACCTCATCGGGACGCCGCAGGCGATGGTGCTCAACGTGCTGCGCCGCCGCCCCTCGCTGGCATCCGGGGACCGCATCCGTGACTTCATCGCCGGGCGGGTCCTCGTGGAGCGAGTCGAGGACCTGCCGCTGCCCGTGCGGGTCGCCACGTTCGACCTCGAGGACGGTCGGTTCACCTGGCACGACGCCGGGAACCTGGTCGACGTCGTCGCCGCCTCGTGCGCCATCCCGGCGATCTACCCGCCCGTCGAGATCTCCGGACACCTGCAGGTCGACTACGGCGTCCGGTTCCACGTGCCCACGGACGCGGCCGTGGACCTGGCCCGCCCGGGCGACACCGTGTGGTCGCTCGAGGTGAACCGCGTGCCTGTCCCCCGGGCGATGCGGTCGCCGTGGGACGCCCTGATGATCGTGGCCGGAGCGTCCATCTCGCAGAACAGCATGCGGGAGTTCCCCGCCGGGGTCGCGCTGCATCGCATGGTCCTCGACCGGGACTTCGACACCGGGTTCGCGTTCAACTTCGCGCACACCGAGCGGCTCGTCCGGATGGGCCAGGAAGTTGCGGAGGCGGTGGTCGACGGCGCCGGCGTGGCGGTGGGGAGCGACCAGCTCGCGCAGGGCGTCGCGGCGCAGGCGGCCCGGAACGCTGACGCCTCGACGGCCGCTGCGGACCCGCTGCAGGGCCTGGAGGCTCGACGCGGCACGCAGCTCGTGCGGTACCGGCGGGTGCCCGCGCTGGCTGTGGCGATGACCAGAGGCGCTGCGGCAAGGACAAGGGAAGCGGCCCTCACCTCGAAGGTCTCTCTGAGCCGGCTGGCCCGGATCGCCCAGCACCCTCCCGTGGGCGACCCGGCGACCGAGCGGATCGCCTGATGGGCGTCGACGTCCGGTCCGCCGTCGGGCGGTTCGGGGACTTCGCCGATTTGGTCGGCGTCAAGAAGCCCGGCGGGCACGGGTGCTGGTGCTCGATCGCGCCGCGCAGCAGCTATCGGCGGCTCGTGAACGCCCGCACCATGCGACTTAACCCTTACCGCACGCCCTGAGTGCGCGAACCAGAGGTCTCGTGCCGTCGACAACTCGCTTTCCGCACGCCGAGCGTCGACGTGCGGCTGCCCGCGACACCAGCTTTCCCGCACAGCCCTCGAGCGCCGCCCTTCTCGGGCGTCCCTCCGTCAGCCTCCGCGAGGCCAACGTCGGGTTCCCGCTTCCTCCGGGACCGTTTCACCGGAGCCGAGGCTCCGGCCAGCGCGTTCCCGTCCACGGGCGTTGGTGACCGGGCCCTCTGCGTGAGGGTCCCGGAGCCAGGCTTCCGCACTCTCGTGCAGCTCGGCCCAGCCGGCGAGGTTTGCCGCGGCGTTGAGGTCGCGGTCGATCACGAGGCCGCACGCCCGGCACACGTAGGTCCGCACCGCCACGCCGCCGACGTCGCGCACGGCCTTGCAGCCGGAGCACGTCTTCGACGACGGGAAGTACTGGTCGGCGACGAGGAGCCGGCCGCCGCGCCAGTCGAGCTTGTACTCAAGCAGCGTGGCGAACCTGCTCCACGACGCGTCGTGGACCGCGCGGTTCAGGTGCGGGTGTGTGCGGCGCATCCCTGCGTAACCGAGCTTCTCGATGACGAGCTTGTCGTGGGTCTGGACCAGCTCATTCGAGACGTCGTGCAGGAACTGATCCCGGACGGCGCGAACCTTCCGGTACTCCTTCGAGAGCTGCGCGACGGCACGGCGCCGTCGGGCGGAGCCCTTCTGCTTTCTGGTCACGGCCCGGTGCCTACGGCGCAACCGAGGCTGGGCCTTCTCGAGTGCCCGCGGCCACGCGTCCACCCGCGCGACCTCCGTGGCGTCAGCCGTCGCCGCGACGGCGTAGGCGGACAGGCCGACGTCGATGCCGATCCACGGCTGGCGTGCGACGTCGGGCCGAACTCGGCGCTCCGGGTGCAGATCTGCCGCCTCGACGGTCAGCGCGACGGTCCAGCGGGTGCGCTTGAGCGTCACCGTCGCCTGGACGATGCGCGCGCGGCCCTTCTCGACCATGCGACGTAGCCGCCTGGTGTCCTCCCGGACGCCGACCACGCCGATCCGCGGCAGCCGTACTGTACGCGGGCGCAGATCACCGAGCCGGATCGCGGGCCGCCCACTCTTGGGGAACTGATTGCGGACACGGAACGCGTCCGCCTGACCGCGACGTCGACGCCTGCGCGGAAACCCGACCGTGGTCGTGGCGTCAGACTTCTGCGAGTCCCACCAGGCCTTGAGCGCCCGCCCCAGATCGACGGCGGCTTCCTCGAAGACCTGCTGGTACACCTCGTCACGCCACGCGAGCCCGGTCACCTGCTTGGTGGCCTCCCCCGACGGCGCGACGTGGAACACGCGACCGGCGTCCTCGCTCGCCTTCCAGACCGCGAAGCGTTTGATGAGGTCGTAGCCGGTACGCGGCACGACGACGGTCGCGTCCTTCCGTCGCGCGCTCTGGGCAGCCTCGACCATGCGGAGGCACTCGTTGTAGGCGAACCGGGACGCCCCGACATGGCGCACGAGCACGGCCCGCTGCTCGACCGTGGGGTCGAGCGTGAAGCGGAAGGTCGTGTACCGGGCCATGCGAAGACCTTGGCAGACGTCGACTTTGACGTGTCAAGGGGCAGTTTTGGCTGGTCACAAAGTTGCGACACGCCGAGCGAAATACTTGACAAGGTGCCCGCGGCGCGACTCGAACGCGCGACCCCCCGCTTAGGAGGCGGGTGCTCTATCCACTGAGCTACGCAGGCCTGCCGCGCGAAGCGGCGTGGCGCCGGGAATCCGACGCCTGCACAAGCCTACCGGCCCTCCTGAAGCGACTCAGACCCAGTCCGCCGGCGCCGCCAGCACGTCCCGCAGCACCTCCCGCGCACCGCCCGCCATCGCCGCGTACGGCCCGGCCATGGCGGCCCGCAGCTCCACCGGGGCGAACGGAGCCGAGAGCACCCGGTCGTTGAGCACCGAGGCGACCTCGTCCTTCATCCACGGCAGCAGGGTCGTGTACGCCCCGCCGAGCACGATCGTCCCGACGTCGACCAGGTTCACGAAGTCGGCGAGCGCCGACCCGAGCGCGAGCGACGCCCGTCGCACGGCTCCCTCGGCCTGTGCCGACCGCGCGTTCAGCGCGTGGACGAGGGTCTCGAGCGGCGCGTCGGCGGCGAGCCCCGCCGCGCGCATGACCGCCTCCTTGCCGGCGTACTGCTCGAGGCACCCGAGCGCTCCACACCCGCAGCGCGGCCCGGCGGGGTCGACGACGACGTGCCCGATCTCGCCGTTCCACCCGCGCTCGCCGAGGAACAGCTGGCGGTCGACGACGACGGCGGCGCCGATGCCGACGTCGGCGGAGACGTAGAGGAAGGAGGATGCGATCTCGCCGGTGAGCTCGGCGAGCCCGGCGAGCTTGGCCTCGTTGGCAACCTCGACGTGGAGCCCGTCGAGCCCGAGCATCGGGACGGGCTCGATCGAGGACCAGCCGAGGTTCGGCGCGACCTGGAGCAGCCCGGTGCGGCCGTCCACGAGGCCGGGCAGCGCAAGCCGGGCGCCGGCGACGCGCATGCCGTCGTCGGCGCATGCGGCGACGAGCTCGCGGGCGAGAGCGCCGACGCGCGGCAGGATCACGGCGGGGTCGCTGTCGTGGAACGACCCGGGCTCGACGCGCTCGTCGACGATCTCGCCCGTGAGATCCATCACGCTCACGCCGAGGTAGTCGACGTTCACCTCGAGGCCGACGCCGACGACAGAACGCGCCGCGGGAACGAGCGGAACTGCGGGCCGGCCCGCTGGGCTGAAACCGGCGCCAGCTCGGCGAGCAGTCCGCCCGCGACCAGTCGATCTACGAGCGTCGACACGGTGGCCCGCGCCAACCCGGTAGACGTGGCGACATCGGCGCGCGAGAGTGGTTCCGGCGACTCGAAGATCGCGCGCGCCACGAGTTCCAGGTTGCGCTCTCGCAACGTGTGCTGGCGGGCGGCGGACTTCGAGAACGCTGTCTGCGGATCGGCTGGCACATGTTGACTGTAGCGGAGGACTCCGCAATAGTTCAGCCGAACAACTAATGCCGTGCGGGGTTGCTGCGCGGCTCGATGAGGAGAAGACAACCCGTGAGCGACATCAAGTACTCGTTCGGCCTCTGGACCACCGGCTGGCAGGGCGTCGACCCGTTCGGTGACGCGACCCGCCCGCACCTGGACCCGGCCGAGAACGTCCGCAAGCTCGCCGAGCTCGGCGCGCACGCGTTCACGTTCCACGACAACGACGTGTGGCCGATCAACGCCACCGACGCCGAGCGCACCGCCGCCATCGAGTCGGTCAAGGCCGCCGCCGCCGAGACCGGCATGGTCTGCGAGATGGTCACGACCAACACGTTCTCGCACCCGGTCTTCAAGGCCGGCGCGTTCACCTCGAACGACCGCAACATCCGCCGCTACGGCCTGCGCAAGGTCCTCAAGCAGGTCGACCTGGGTGCCGAGTTCGGCGCCACCACGTTCGTCATGTGGGGCGGCCGCGAGGGCGTCGAGTACGCCAACTCGAAGGACCTGGGCACCGCCCACGCCCGCTACGCGGAGGGCATCGACACCGTCGCCGCCTACATCAAGTCGAAGGGCTACGACATGCGCGTCGCCCTCGAGCCGAAGCCGAACGAGCCCCGCGGCGACATCTTCCTGCCGACGATCGGTCACGCCATCGCGCTGATCAACTCGCTCGACAACGGCGACATCGTCGGCGTGAACCCGGAGACGGGCCACGAGCAGATGGCGGGCCTGAACTACACGCACGGCCTCGCCCTCGCCATGTACGTCGGCAAGCTGTTCCACATCGACCTCAACGGTCAGAACGGCCCGAAGTACGACCAGGACCTCGTGTTCGGTCACGGCAACCTGCTCGACGCCTTCTTCACCGTCGACCTGCTCGAGAACGGCTCCCCGAACGGCGAGATCGCCCCCTACGTGGGCTACCGCCACTTCGACTACAAGCCGTCGCGCACCGAGTGGACCCCGGGCATCTGGGAGTCGGCCGCCGCCAACATGAAGACCTACTCGCTGCTCGCCGAGGCCTCGAAGGCGTACCGCGCCGACGCCGAGGTCCAGGCCGCGTTCGAGAAGGCCGGCGTCCTCGACACGTCGAAGACCCTCGACGAGGGCGAGTCGTTCGAGTCGTTCCTCGCCGAGAAGGACGAGGACATCGCGGAGCTCGGTCAGCGTCACGAGGGCCTGGTGCACCTGCACCAGCTCGCGCTGAACCACATCATCGGCTGACCCTCCCGGTCACCGAGAACGGCGAGCCCCGTCGTCGGCATTGCGCCCGACGGCGGGGCTCGCCGCCGTAGTACCCCACCCAGACTCACAAGGAGCACGATGGCCCTCGTCGCCGGGGTGGACTCGTCCACCCAGTCCTGCAAGATCGTCGTCCGCGACGCCGAGACGGGCGCGCTGGTGCGCAGCGGCTCGGCCAAGCACCCGGACGGCACGTCCGTCGACCCGAAGCACTGGTGGACCGCGTTCACCGAGGCGGCCGAGAAGGCCGGCGGCCTCGCCGACGTCGCCGCGCTGTCCGTCGGCGGCCAGCAGCACGGCATGGTCACCCTCGACGCCCAGGGCAACGTCGTCCGCGACGCCCTGCTGTGGAACGACACCCGCTCCGCTCAGGCGGCCGACGACCTCATCACCGAGCTCGGCGACGGCGACCGCGCCGCGGGCGCCCAGGCCTGGGCCGACGCCGTCGGCTCCGTCCTGGTCGCGAGCCTGACCATCACGAAGCTGCGCTGGCTGCGCGACGCCGAGCCGGAGAACGCGGCCAAGGTCGCCGCCGTGGCCCTCCCCCACGACTGGCTGAGCTGGCGCATCGCCGGCTACGGCCCCGAGGGCGACCCGACGGCTCCGCTCGGCCCGCAGCTCGACAAGCTGTTCACCGACAAGTCCGACGCCTCGGGCACCGGCTACTACGACGCCGAGGCGAACGGCGGCGAGGGCGCGTACCGCCTCGACCTGCTCCGCCTGGCCCTCGGCCGGGACGACGTCGTGCTCCCGCGCGTCATCGGCTCGACCGAGTCGGGCGCCGTCGCGCACCCCTCGGTGGCGGGCACGGGCGTGACGCTCATCGGCCCCGGCGCCGGCGACAACGCGGGCGCTGCGATCGGCCTGGGCATGCAGCCCGGCGACATCGCCATCTCGATCGGCACCTCGGGCGTCGTCTCGGCCGTCGCGCCGAAGCGCACGCACGACGGCTCGGGCGCGATCAACGGTTTCGCCGACTGCACGGGCAACGCGCTCATGCTCGCGGTGACGCTCAACGCCGCCCAGGTGCTCGACGCCGCCCGCAGCGTGCTCGACGCCGACTTCGGGACGCTCGCCGACCTCGCCCTCGCGGCGCCGGTCGGCTCCGACGGCCTCGTGCTGGTGCCCTACCTGCAGGGCGAGCGCACGCCGAACCGCCCGAACGCCGCGGGCACGCTGCACGGCATCCGCCTGAAGAACATGACGCAGGCGCACATCGCCCGCGCATACATCGAGGGCATGCTGTGCGGCCTCGCGGACGGCATGGACGCCCTGCGCGCCCTCGACGTCCCGGTCGAGCGCGTGATGCTCATCGGCGGCGCGGCGCAGTCGCCGGCGGTGCAGGAGATCGCCCCGCAGATCTTCGGCCTGCCGATCTCCATCCCGGAGCCGGGCGAGTACGTGGCCGACGGCGCTGCCCGCCAGGCCGCGTGGGTGCTGGCCTCCGCGGGTGCGGGCGCCCCGGCCGAGCAGCCGGAGTGGGCCACGAAGATGAGCAAGACGCTCCCGGCCGACCCGAAGCCGGTCGTCCGCGAGCAGTACGCGGCGGTCCGCGACCTGGTCTGACGCTGCCGGCGCAAGTCTTTCCGGGCGCGGAGGGGCGCTTGACCATCTCTAGGGAAACTCCAGGAGGCCCCGTCGATTCGACGGGGCCTCCTGGGGTGAGCGTGCGGTGCGGGAGCCGGGGGGAGCGACAGAGGTCAGGCGCGCACGAACGTCCGGAACCGGTAGCGCAGCGCCTCCGGCCCCGCGGACTGCTGCCAGGGACCGTCGTCGGCCAACGCCCACTGCTGGGCGTCCACGGCCGGAGCGAACGCGTCCCCCGCCACCTCGAGGTCGATCTCGGTCACGACCAGCCGGTCGGCAACGGCGAGCGCCGCCCCGTACACCTGCCCGCCGCCGATGACCCAGACCTCGTCCCCGCCGAGCGCGGCGGAGGCGGCCGCGAGCGCCTCCTCGACGGACGAGGCCACGACCGTCGTCGCCCCGGCGGCGTCGGCGAGCGCCTCGGGCTGCCGGGTCACGATGACGTTGGTCCGCCCGGGCAACGGCCGGAACCGCGGGGGCAGCGACTCCCACGTGAGCCGGCCCATGACGACGGGGTGTCCGGAGGTGAGCGCGCGGAAGCGCGCGAAGTCCTCAGGTACCCGCCAGGGGATGGTGTTGCCCACACCGATGACGGGCCGGCCGGCGGCGTCGCGCGCCTGGGCCCAGATGAGAGCGATCACCGGCTCAGACCGCGACCGGAGCCTTGATGGCGGGGTGGTGCTGGTATCCGAGCACCTCGACGTCCGCGTACTCGTACTCGAACATCGAGTCCCGCGGCGCCAGCGACAGCGTCGGGTAGGCGAAGGCCTCCCGCGAGAGCTGCTCGCGCACCTGCTCGAGGTGGTTGTCGTAGATGTGGCAGTCGCCACCGGTCCAGACGAAGTCGCCGACCTCGAGCCCGGTCTGCGCGGCGACCATGTGGGTGAGCAGCGCGTAGGACGCGATGTTGAACGGGACGCCGAGGAAGAGGTCGGCCGACCGCTGGTACAGCTGGCACGAGAGCTTCCCGTCGGCCACGTAGAACTGGAACAGCAGGTGGCACGGCGGCAGCGCCATGTTCGCGATCTCCGACACGTTCCACGCGGACACGATGTGTCGCCGCGAGTCGGGGTTGCGACGGATCTGGTCGATCACCTGGGCGATCTGGTCGACGTGCGCCCCGTCCGGCGTCGGCCAGGAGCGCCACTGCACGCCGTAGACAGGTCCCAGCTCGCCCGACGGCGAGGCCCACTCGTCCCAGATGCTCACGCCGTGCTCCTGCAGCCAGCGCACGTTGGACTCGCCGCGCAGGAACCACAGCAGCTCGTACACCACGGACTTGAGGTGGACCCGCTTGGTGGTGATGAGCGGGAACCCCTGGCTGAGGTCGTAGCGGAGCTGGCGCCCGAACACCGACGTCGTGCCGGTGCCGGTGCGGTCGTCCTTGTGCGCGCCGTGCTCGAGCACGTCGCGCAGCAGGTCCTCGTACGGGGTGGGGACGTCAGCCATGTCCGGATTCTATGGACCCCCACCAACACGGACCTAGACCTGACCGCCGGCACGCATCACCTTGATCGCCTTGCCCCGCCGCCGCCAGCTGCGCCAGAGCACCTCGCCGGTGACGGCGACGACGACGCCGAGCGCGGCGCCCCACGCCGTGAGGGCGGTGAAGTTCGGGGCCTGGACGTCGAGCGTCCGTTCGGCCGCAACGGCGGAGCGGGTGGTGCCCACCACGATCCACAGGGTGAAGAGGTTCGGCGCGGCGAGGATCACCCCCGCGATCAGGAGCGCGAGCGGGACCTTCCAGCCGGTCCATCGCCGCGCGGTGCGCGCGAGGACCGCCACCGCGAGCGCCGCGGAGACGAACCCGATGGCGAACCCCCACCAGCCGCTGCGGGCGGGTCCCCCGTCGGACAGCCCGCCGATGGTCTCCGCCCACCAGCGCGGCACGACCGACTCCGCCAGGATCACGAGCACCAGCAGCACGGCGGCGACGACGGCCCAGACGATGATGCGGTTCCGGCGCGACCGGCGCGTCTCCGGTGGCACCGGGACGTCGTCGTGCCCCGGGCCGGGCTGCGCGGCGCTCATGTGCAGCATCGTCGCGCGGCGGGAAGGCTCGCGCCCCCCGGATGGTTGGGGAAGGGGCGGGTGGCCGTGGACTCCCGCCTGTGAGTAGTCACCACGGATGGGAGGATCGTGCTCATGAGCGAGCAGAACCCGCAGCAGTCGACCGTTCTCGCAGACGACGTCGCACCGATGAGCCCGGTGCCGACCGACCCCCTGTGGGTCGAGCGCAACGGCACGCGGACGTACACCGGGTTCTCGGGCCGCGGGGCGCGGGTCGAGATCGGCCCGGCGAGCGCCGGCGCGGTGTTCACGCCGGGCGAGCTGCTCAAGATCGCGCTCGCCGCGTGCGGCGGGATGAGCGCCGACTCGAAGTTCTCGCGCGTGCTCGGCGACGACTTCGAGCTCACCATCCGCGTGAGCGGCCCGAAGCACGAGACCGAGGACCGCTATCCGGAGATCCACGAGACCTTCGAGATCGACCTGTCGTCGCTCGACGACGCGGCCCGGGAGAAGACGCTCGTCCTGGCCCAGCGCTCGATCGACCGCGCGTGCACGGTGGGCAACACGCTCAAGGCCGGCGCCGTCGTGCCGCCGGTCGAGTACGTCCAGCCCTCGGCTGAGACCGAGGGTGCGTTCGCGGAAGAGATCTGACCCGTGCGCGCCGCCGGGAAGTCGTCGCAGGAGGTCGTCGTGCCCTCCGACAACGCGGTCCTCGAGGGCGTCGAGCCCTCCCGCTGGGAGGCGTACCACCCCGCGACGGTGCTGGACGCGCTGCTCGACAAGGCGGTGACGATCCCGTCGTCGACCATCCGCAGGCACGTCGCCAGTGTGCGGCGGCGCAACCCGGAGGCCTCGCCCGCGCAGGTGATCCAGCTCCTCGAGAAGGAGTATCTGCGGTGGGTCGCGGCAGCGGGCGGCGCCGTGGGCGCGGCGGCGGCGGTCCCGGCCGTCGGCACGGGTACGGGCGTGGTGCTCACCACGGCCGACGTCGCGACCTTCTTCGCGGCGTCCGCGGCGTTCTCGCTCGCGGTCGCGGAGGTGCACGGCATCGAGTCCGACGACATCCCGCGCCGCCGGGCCCTGCTCCTGGGCAGCGTGCTCGGCACCAGAGGGGCCAAGGACGTGGAGTCCGCAGTCGGCGGCTCGACGACGGCGTGGGGCAAGGTGCTGCTCACGACGATGCCACAGGGGTCGGTGCGGAAGGTCAACACGGCGCTGTCGAACGTGTTCCTCAAGAAGCAGCTGGCCAAGCACGGGACGCTCGCGCTCGCGCGGCTCGTGCCGTTCGGGGTCGGGGCCGTCGTGGGGTTCGCCGGGGGCCGGGCGCTCGGTCACGGCGTCGTCGGGCAGTCGCGCCGAGCGTTCGGGACGCCACCGGTGCACTTCCCCCGCATCGTCGAGGCCTGAGCGCCGAATCCCATCGGTGTCGGGGGTTGCGCGTACTAGCCTTGGCGCACGTGAGCACCTCTGCGCCGTCGCCCGCCTCTCCGGTCCACCACGCCGACCTCGCCGCCCAGCTCCCTGCCCTGCGTGAGCAGTACGCCGCGCTGCAGGCCCTGGGCCTCAAGCTCGACCTGACGCGCGGCAAGCCGTCCGCGCAGCAGCTCGACCTGGCCGAGCCGATGCTCGCGCTGCCGGGCGAGGGCGTGCACACGGACGCGAACGGCGTCGACGTGCGCAACTACGGCGGTCTCGACGGCCTGCCCCAGCTGCGGCAGATGTTCGCCGAGCTGCTCGACGTCCCGGCCGCGCAGCTGCTGGCGCTGGGCAACGCATCGCTCACCCTGATGCACGACGCGATGGCGTACGCGCACCTGTGGGGCGTGCCGGGCTCGGAGCGGCCGTGGGGGCGCGAGGAGAAGGTCAAGTTCATCTGCCCGGTGCCCGGGTACGACCGGCACTTCGCCGTCTGCGAGGCGTTCGGCGTCGAGATGGTCACGGTGCCGATGACGCCGGACGGGCCCGATGTCGAGGCCGTCGCCGCGCTCGTCGCGGACGACCCGTCGGTGAAGGGCCTCTGGGTGGTGCCGACGTACTCGAACCCGGACGGGGCCGTGGTCTCGGAGGCCGTGGCCCGGCGCCTAGTGTCGATGCCGGCCGCCGCGCCCGACTTCCGCATCTTCTGGGACAACGCGTACGCGCTGCACCACCTGACCGCCGACGAGACCAAGACGGCGAACGTGCTGGACCTGGCCGCGGAGGCCGGCAACCCCGACCGACCGATCCTGTTCGCCTCCACGTCGAAGATCTCGTTCGCCGGCGCGGGCGTGGCGTTCCTCGCCGCCTCCCCCGCGAACGTCGCGTGGTACAAGAAGCAACTGGCCATCCAGTCGATCGGCCCGGACAAGGTCAACCAGCTCCGGCACGTGCTGTTCTTCGGCTCGGCCGAGGGTGTGCGCGGGCACATGCGCAAGCACCGCGACATCCTGGCGCCGAAGTTCGCCGCCGTCAGCCGCATCCTGACCGAGCGGCTGGGTGACCTCGGCGTCGCGACGTGGACCGAGCCTCACGGCGGCTACTTCGTCTCGCTCGACGTCGTCCCGGGCACGGCGTCTCGCGTGGTCGAGCTGGCGGCGGGCGCGGGCATCGCGCTCACCCCGGCGGGCGCGACGTTCCCGTACGGCCGCGACCCCCGCAACGCCAACATCCGCCTGGCCCCGTCGATGCCCCCGCTGACCGAGGTGGAGCAGGCGATGGACGCGGTCGCGACCTGCGTGCTCCTCGCCGCCGCCGAGGCTGACGGAGCGGGCTCGCGCGCGTAGTCCAGACGCGAAGAGCGGATGCCGTCACCCGGCTGGATGACGGCATCCGCTCCTCGTCGGCTATGAGCCCTCGCGTGTCACTTCACGGCGATCGCGTCGATCACCGTCTCTTTGAAGGTGCTGCCCGCGGCGTCCCACGCCTCGGACTTCAGCGAGATCTTCGTCGTGCCCTTCGGCGGGACGATGCTCGCGGAGTACGAGCCGGCCGAGCCGCTGACGGTGAAGGCCGTCCACGTCTTGCCGACGTCGTACGACGCCCACAGCTTGAGACCCTGGATCTTCGCCCCGGTCGAGCCGTCCTGGTGCGACACGGTCGGGGTCAGCGTGACCTTCTTCGCCGGGGCGACGTTCAGGCCCGACAGCTGCTGCACGCCGTAGTCGAGCTGCAGCAGGGGCAGCACGGTCGGCGCTTCGGTCGCTGCGCTCTTGAAGGTCCACTCGGTGTTGACGTCCGTGGACTGCGTCCACCAGCGCTCGTAGCGGTGGGTCTCGAACGCCAGCGTGTAGGTGTGCTCCTCGGCGGGGAAGGTCCCGTAGCCGCTGGCGTACTCGCTGCCGCCCAGCGACTGGCCGTCGATGGACAGGTCCAGCCGGCTGTTGGTTCCGCCGTCCGGTCCCGTGATGTTCGGGTTGCCGTCGCCGTCGACCCGGTACGGCAGGTCGATCATGAGGCTCTCGCCGTCACGACGGACCGATGCCTGCGCCGGCGAGGCCGGGTCGGGCAGCAGCCCGCCGTGCACGACCTGTCCGAGCAGGGTCTCGGTGGCCGTCTCGCCCGGCGCGTAGGACCGCAGCGGTCCGCTGAACGCCGACGGGTAGTCGACCTCTCCGCCCAGCCCGCCGCCGGAGAACGGCTCGGCCGAGTGCTGGAATCGCACTGCGGGGTCGGCGACGTAGTAGATCGTGCGGTTCTCGACGGGCTCGTCGAGGGCCCGGTTGAACCCGAGGTAGCTGTTCGACGTGGCGATGATGTGCCACTCCAGGTGCAGGGTGTTCGCGGTCTGGGCCTTCACGGTGCTCTGCACCGCGGCTGTGTTCGATTCGTCCAGGTGGTACGTGAGGCTCGCCGGGATCCCGTGCTCGACCTTCGCGAACTCGTAGTCGTACGGCGAGTACCCGTAACCGGTGCCGACGAGCTTGGCGCCCTTCTTCGCGGTCGTGAGCGCCAGCACCTCGAGCCCCTTCGCGCGCGGCAGGGTGAGGGTCGGCAGCGCCTTGTCGGGGAAGTTGCCCAGCGCGACGTTCTTGATGTCCTCCCAATAGGGTCCGTCTGTGGCGCCGTAGACGATGAGGGCGATCGCTCCGGCATCCTTCGCCGCCTGAGCCTGATCGACCAGCAGCCCCCGGACGCCGTTCACGGCGGCCGGGCGGGCCTCGACGAGCGCGATCCTGCCGCGCACGCCTGCCTGCGTCAGCTCGTCGGGCGTTCCAGCACCGGCCGAGACGATCGCCGCGTTCACGTTTCCCTTCAGCTCCGGCGAGGTGATCGCGTAGCGCAGATCCTTGGCGAGGTCGACGCTCTGCGAGCCCGCCGTGACGGCCGCATCCAGCTCGGGGGCGCCGAGCAGCCAGCTGTGGCTGAGCGTCACGTCGCCCGCGAGGTCACCCTCGGCGAGCACGTAGACCTCGTCCGACGCTCCGGGGCTGTTGATGACCGCGCTCGAACCCGCACTCTGCTGCACCGACCAGCCCCAGCCGGGCAGGGTCCTGTCGAGCTGGAGCTCGACGTTGGTGACCTGCGACTTCTTCTCGGTGGTGACCGCCGCACGCGTCGCCCGGGTCCCGTCGATGACGACGGAGTGGTCGCCGACCGCTGTGAGATCCAGGTCGCGGGTGAACAGGGTCGAGCCGCTGAAAAGCACCGCGCCCGGCTTGCCGTCGAACAGCGTGCCGAGGATCGCGTAGCGTCCGAGCGGCAGGCGTGCCTCGGCCTTGCCGTCCGTGAACCTGACCGCCTTGACGATCGACGGGTCGTCCACGTTGTACAGGGTCGCCGTCCCGTAGGCGGCCGGAGCCCCGTCGGGCTGGCGCGCCTCCAGGTGCAGTACGGCGAGGTTCGCCTCGACCTGGTAGCCGAGCACGGTCCGCACGGGCGTGAACCCGGCACCTGCGGCGGTGACGACGCCGGTGTAGAGGCCGGGGTCGTCGACGCGCGGGTCGACGGTGACGTCGACAGATGCCGTGCCGAAGGCCGGCACGGTCACGACGCTGCTCGACAGGGTGATCATCCCGTCGGCGACCGGCGCACCGTCAGAGCCGGAGCCCACCGCCGACAGGTTGAGGGTCAGGTCGGCGGCCTGCGTGTTGGTGTACACGATCGTCTTGGTGCGCAGCGCCTGAGTCGCCCGCGGCGAGGCGAACACGCCGAACGACAGCGAGGGCTCGGTCGCGTACAGGGGCTCGCCGGCCGCTTGCGGGATGTGGATCTTCCCCGCGCCCTCCTTCCAGATGTTCCCGACAGTCGGCTGCGCGGTGCCCATCAGGAGGGCCTTGATCGCCTCGCCGTCGAGCTCGGGGCGCGCGGCCTTCAGGATCGCCGCGGCGCCCGCGACGTGCGGGGCGGCCATCGAGGTGCCGCCGTCGTACACGTACTTGTCGCCAGCGGGTACGTCGGGCCGGGTGCCGGCGGCACGCGCCGCGAGGATCCACGCGCCCGGAGCGGTCACGTCGGGCTTCACTCCGGCGTCGCCGAAGCGCGGACCGGTCGACGAGAAGCCCGCGACCTGGTCCCACTCGTCGACAGCGCCGACGGTCAGCGCGCTCTGCGCGGTGCCGGGAGTCGTCACGGTGGTGGAGCCGAACGTGCCGTCGTTGCCGGCCGCGATCACGACGAGCGTGTCGTAGCGGGCCGACAGGGAGTCGACCGCGAGTGCACCTGGGTCGGTGCCGTCTGTGTACTCGCCCTGCACGCCGAGGCTCATGTTGATGACGTCGGCGCCCTGCTCGGCCGCCCACTCCATGCCGTCGATGATCCACGACTCCTGGCCGTAGCCGTCCCCGTTCAGCACGCGCGCGCTGAGGAGCTTCGCCCCGTACGCGACACCGCGGTTGGCGCCGTCGGATGCTTCGCCCGTGCCCGCGATGATGGAGGCGACGTGCGTGCCGTGACCCTTCTGGTCCTTCGTCGAGCCGCTGCCGGTGAAGTCCTTCTCGGCGATGACGACGCCGTCGTCGAGGTCGGGGTGGGTCGTGTCGATTCCTGAGTCGACCACCGCGACCACGGCGCCTGTTCCGTCGAAGCCGGCCTCCCACGCGGCCGGGGCCCCGATCTGCGGGGTCGAGATCGCGTCCGTCAGCTGGACCGGCGCGTCCAGCCACACCTTCTCGACCTTCTCGCCCTCGGCCGCGGCCTCCACGAGCTCCGGGGCGCCTTCGGCGGGGACCTCGCCGGCGACCGCGTCGATCGACTCGAGCGTGCGATCGGGCGAGACGTCGAGCGCCTTCCACTGGGCGGCGTCGGACTTCGCGTCGGTCGCCTCGTCGGACTGCACGATGACCGGCACGCCGTCGGTGGCGTCGAGGCTGGCGAGCGCCTTCACGTCGAACAGCCCGGCGTCCAGCTGCTTGGGCACGAGTCCGGCGACGTCGGAGGGGATCACGTAGTAGTGCTCGGCATCGCCATAGGCCGAGTACGACACCGGCACACCCGAGTCGCGAGGAGCGGGCGTGAACTCCACGATCGGCGCGCCGCCGCCGCCGTCGTGCAGCGTGACCTTGTCGCCGGTGATGAGCGTCACCGGCTCCGCCGGCTTCGTCGACACCCAGGTCGGTGGCGTCTGCTCCGTGGCCGCTGCTGTCGCGGGAAGGCCCGCGGCGATCAAGGCGAGCACGCCGATGCTGGCGCCCGCCGTTCTTCCCATGGTCTTGCTGTGCCGCACGCCGATCTCTCCTCAGTTCGGGGACGAGACGGGTGCGGGCATCAGAGCAGCACCGGGGTGGGTCCGCCGGATGCTGGGCACGGCCGTCAGCATCCATGCCGATCGAATGCGCACACTCAAGCAGTCATGGGAGCGCTCCCGCTACGTCGGCGCGAGGAATTTACACAAGGTGAGACACACCCTCCCGGGAGTGCGGTGAGAATCCGCTGCCCAGTCAGGCAAATTCGCCGACGGGTGCCGTTTCCCCCCGGGCACAGGGTTACAGAACCGAAATGCGCCCGACACGCCCGGTCGCGGCATCGCCCGCGAATGCGGCAGCCCTGCCACCAGCGGGCGGGCCCTCACGATGGATGACGATGCCGAAGAAGTTTGTCCCTGGGATGCGGGAGCGTGCGCTGCGGATGATTGCCGAGGCGATGCCCGAGCACAAGAACAAGACTGCCGCGCTCAATGTTGCGGCACATTCAAGCCCATTCGTGAGCCCAACGCCAAGATCCGCGCGTTCGTCACCGGGTGGAACAAACGCTTCCACGCCTTCCGCCGGATTACTCCTCCGGGGCGCACTTCCGGTTGATCACCAGGACCGGGCAGCTCGCGTGGTGGAGGACAGCCTGGCTCGTCGAGCCCAGCAGCAGGCCGCGGAAGCCGCCGCGGCCGCGTGAGCCCACCACCAGCAGGTCGGCCGCCGCCGAGAACTCCGTCAGCAGCTCCGCGCCCGTGCCGTCCAGCACGATGCGCTTGATCTTCAGGCCGTCCGACTCCGCCTCGAATCGGTCGACGATGACGTCCAGGCCCGCCTTCACGTCGGCCAGCACCTGCTCGTGGTCGATCTGCGCGGGGAGCCAGGCCAGCACGCCCGCCCCGCTGCCCACCGGCACGCCGGCCACAGCCACCAGCTCGGCGTCCCAGACCCGTGCCTGCTTGACGGCGGCCTTGAGCGCCGCCTCCGCCGACGGCGAGCCGTCGACACCGACGATGATCCGCCGCACCTCGTGGACCATGTCTCCGTCGCGCCGCTGCGGGTCGTCGGACCCCGAGTCCTGCTGGCGGTACGGGACCACCACCACCGGGCACCTCGCGTGAGCCGGCAGCGCCGACGACACCGTGCCGAGCAGACGCTCGGTGAACCCGCCGCGCCCCCGCGTGCCGACCACTGCCAGCCCGTAGTCGCTCGACAGCTCGACCAGGACGCCGGCTGCGTCGCCCGTCACCACGGCCGCCGTCACGGGGACACCGGACGCCGCGACGCGCTCCTGGGCCTCGACCAGCACCGCCTTGGCGCCTTCCTGGATCGCCGTGTCGTCCAGCGCGGCGTAGCCGCCGTCGAGCGACGCCGCCGTGAACGACGGCAGCGAGTAGCTGCACACCATGTGCAGCGACCAGCCCACGCGCTTCGCGTACGCGGCCGCCCAGTCGAGGGCGTGGAGACTCGGCGCCGAGCCGTCCACCCCCACCAGGACGATCTCCGGTCGGGTCATCGTTCACCTCCGTCGTCGCAGGCGCGCCAAGCAGTCGACGCTGGAGCCTGCCTTTTGTTAAAGCCTAGCGAATGCCCTGGCAAAGCAGCATAGGCGCGTGCGGGCTCCCGACGGGGACGGTGACGCGCGGCGACCCCAGACAGCACGACGACGCCCCGGCCCGCCGTGCGGCGGTCCGGGGCGTCGTCAGAGTCGCAGCGTCAGGAGACGCGGAGGAAGACCGGGTTGGACTGCCAGATCGGGTGCACGCCGACGACCCAGCCCTGCGGCCGCGACGCCTCGATCTGCATGCCGTTACCCAGGTAGATGGAGACATGGCCCGGCGACCAGATGATGTCACCCGGCTGCGCCTCGGAGCGCGAGATCTGCGTGGTGTGCGACGAGTCGCGGATGGCGCTCGACTGGTGCGGCAGGTCGATGCCGAGCTGCGCGTACACGTAGGACACCAGGCCCGAGCAGTCGAACCCGCTCGGGGTGGAGCCGCCGACGACGTAGCGCACGCCGTTGTAGCGCAGCGCGATCGACGCAGCCTGCGAGCTGTACGCGGCGGCGGGAACGTTGGCCGCGCGCTCGGTGCTCCGCGAGGCGGTCGCGGTGCGGGTGACCGTCGCCTTCTTGACGGCGGCCGGGGTGACCTGGACGGGGGTCACCGACTCGACCTGCACCTGGGCGTCCGGCGCCACGGTCACGACGGGAGCGGCCTGGAGCGCCTCGCGGGCCTGCGCGGTGAGCGCACCCAGGTCGACGGTGCTGAGCTTGGTGGCGGTGCTCGACTCGACCGGGGCCGCGTGCGCGGCGCTCGCGAACGTCGAGACAAGGATGCCGCCTGCGGTCGCGACGACGGCGGCGCGCCGGCCGACGACGGCGGCGTTCTGGTTGATCCCGGTCAACGAAGACAACGGGCGGCGCGCGGCGCGGTGCCGGGCGCTCGTCGTACGTGCGGTCACGTGATCCCTCTCCTTGCGCCTGCGAGGTGAGCTGTCGGGTTCGGGCAGGAGAAGCGCCCGGCCGGTCGCGGCCCCGAAAGGCTTTGCCCGGCTTCACCCCAAGGCCGTCGAGACGGCCGGTATTGGGTCCCCCGTCCCTGTCATACGGAAAGTGTGACCACTTCCCGGTGACAGGGCTCGGCGTCCGGGAAACGGACCTGGAGGGTTTAGTCCAGCCAGGCGATGAAACGGTATCGGACAGTCGACCAATTGTCACGACTGGATCACGACTGAAGCGGAAGTGACCAACATTCGCCGCCTCGTGATCGCCCGATCACGGCCAAACCGGGTCGGCACAGACGCGAGGCATGCCCCTCGTCCGGACAGCACGACGCCCCACCGCGCGGTGCGCGGTGGGGCGTCGTCGCGAAGTAGGGCTCAGCCGACCCGGATGAACACCGGGTTCGACTGCCAGATCGAGCGGAACTGGATCGTCTTGCCCGGGCGAGGGGCGTCGATCTGCTGGCCGTTGCCTGCGTAGATGGCCACGTGGCCCGGCGACCAGATGAGGTCACCCGGCCTGGCGTCTGCGGCCGAGACCACGGTTCCGGCGTAGCGCTGCTCGCTCGAGGTGCGCGGGAGGTTGATGCCCACCTGCGCGAAGACGTACTGGGTGAAGCCCGAGCAGTCGAAGCCCGAGGGCGACGTGCCACCGGAGAGGTACGGGACGCCCACGTAGCGGGCGGCGATCGAGATGACCTCCGAGCCGGCCGCGAACGCGGGCACGGCGGCACCGATCGAGGCGGGGGCGGGAGCGGCGGAGGACGAGGAGCTCGCCGAGGAGTCCGACGTCGCGGCCGTCGTGCGCTCGGCGGAACGCGACGCCGTGGTGGCGCGCTGCTCGACGACGCGGGGCTGCGGGGCCGGCGTCACCTGGACGACGGCCTCGCCGTCGGCACCGGGGGACTCGACCTGGACCTGCGCGTCGGCGGCGACGGTCACGACCGGCGCGGACTCGAGGGCCTGACGGGCCTGGGCCGTCAGCGCGCCGAGGTCCACCGTGCTGAGACGGGCTGCCGCGTCGTTGTGGACCGGGGCGGCCTGGGCCGCGCCGGCGCCGAAGGTCGACATGATCAGACCGCCCGCGGTGGCGACGACGGCGGCACGCTTGCCGGCACCGGCCCCCACGGTCTGGGCGATCTCGCTGAGGGGGGTCACGGGACGGCGGGCAGCGCGATGCCGCGCGGCGTTCGGTGCGCTCACGGGGGTTACCTCCTGGCCGCCTACGAGGTGAGCTGTCGGGTTCGGGTCGGAGTACACCCGGCCTCGGCCGGCCCGAAGGCCGCCCCAGGCTTCACCCCAAGGGCTCCGCGTCGCGGGGCCCGGAAAGTGGGTCCCCCGTCCCTGCCTTCGGATATTCAGTCCGTAGCGCGGGCGGTGGCAGGGCTCGGCGTCCGTCCGCGCGCACTCGGGGAAAACCCCGAGTGCGTAAGGGACCGTACCCGAGCCGACCCCTGCATGTCACGCTCAGATCACGGATTCGGCCAGAACGCGAACCAAAATCAGCGTGGCGTGACGAACAGATGCCGCGTGACCTCGTCGGACAGCTCGAGGGTGCCGTCGGCGCCCTCGATGTCGATCGTGTATGTGCCGTCGGCGTGCGTCGCCGTGATGGCCACACCAGGGAGAAGCCGGGCGGCGGCGAGCTGCGCGAGGAGCTCGACGTCGGTCTGGAGGGGCTCGGCGATCCGCTGCAGGACGAGCGTGACGGGGCCGCCGGCGTCGGGCGAGGCCACCGCCTCCAGCGCCTCGAAAACCCCGGGGAGCGGCGTCACCCCTGCGAGGTAGGGCACCTCGCGCTCGGCCTCGCCGAGCTCCGACAGGGCGGGGATCGGGTTGCCGTACGGGTCCTGGTGCGGGTGGTCGAGCAGCGTGAGCAGACGACGCTCCACGTCCTCGCTCATCACGTGCTCCCAGCGGCACGCCTCCGTGTGCACCTGCTCCCAGTCGAGCTTGATGACGTCGGTCAGCAGCCGCTCGGCGAGGCGGTGCTTGCGCATCACCCGGCGCGCCTTGTGCATGCCCCGCTCGGTGAGCTCGAGGTGACGGTCCCCCGTCACGACGACGAGGCCGTCGCGCTCCATGCGCGCGACCGTCTGCGACACCGTCGGCCCGGAGTGGCCCAGCCGCTCCGCGATGCGGGCGCGCAGCGGGGTGATGCCCTCCTCGACGAGCTCGTAAACCGTCTTGAGGTACATCTCGGTGGTGTCGATCAGGTCGGTCACGAGCTTTCCTTCCGGTCGCCAGGGGCCGCCGCACGACGCCCCGACGACCAGTGCCGAGACGGCTGGAAGTCGGGGCTGCAGGCCCGCATAGTCTATGGCCATGCCACTGACGATCCCCGCTCACCTGCTCCCTGCCGATGGTCGGTTCGGGTCGGGACCGTCCAAGGTCCGCCCCGCCCAGCTCGAGGCGCTCACCTCCGCCGGGGCCGCCGTCCTGGGCACCTCGCACCGCCAGCCGCCCGTCAAGGATCTGGTGCGCCGCATCCGCACGGGGCTCGCCGAGCTCTTCGCGGCCCCGGACGGTTACGAGGTGGTGCTCGGCAACGGCGGTTCGACGGCGTTCTGGGAGATCGCGACGGCGTGCCTCGTGGAGCGCCGCGCGCAGCACGCGAGCTTCGGCGAGTTCGGCGCGAAGTTCGCCTCGGCGACGGCGCGGGCGCCGTTCCTCCGGGCCCCGCAGGTCCTGACGGCGGAGCCCGGCTCCGTGGCGCTGCTTCAGCCCTCGCCCGAGGGCGACGACGCCGTCGACGTGCACGCGACGCCGCACAACGAGACGTCGACGGGCGCGATGATCACCCCGGCCCGCGTCCCCGGCTCGGCCGAGCGTGGAGCGCTCACGCTCATCGACGCGACCAGCGGTGCGGGCGCCCTTCCCGTGGACCTTGCGGAGACCGACGTCTACTACTTCGCCCCGCAGAAGGTGTTCGCGTCCGACGGCGGGCTGTGGCTCGCGATCGCCTCGCCCGCCGCGGTCGAGCGCGCCGCTCGCCTCGAGGAGACCGCAGCGGCCGGCTCCAGCACCCGCTGGGTGCCGGAGTTCCTGTCGTTCACGACCGCGCTGGAGAACTCGCGCGCGGACCAGACGCTCAACACGCCGGCCGTCGCGACTCTCGTCATGCTCGCCGACCAGGTCGACTGGCTGCTCGCTCAGGGCGGGCTCGAATGGTCGGTGGCGCGCTGCCGCGAGTCGGCGGCGGCGCTGTACGGCTGGGCGGAGGCCCGCGACTGGGCGACCCCGTTCGTGACCGACCCGGCGCACCGCTCGACCGTCGTCGGCACCATCGACCTGGACGAGGCGATCGACGCGACGCAGGTGGTCAAGGTGCTGCGCGAGCACGGGGTCGTCGACGTCTTCCCGTACCGGAAGCTGGGCCGCAACCAGCTACGCGTCGGGATGTTCCCGGCGGTCGACCCTGCGGACGTGCAGGCGCTGACGGCGTCGGTCGACTACGTCGTCGAGCACCTGGGCTGAGCCCGCGGCTCGGCGGGGCTCAGACGGTGGCCCTCGGGTAGACGATCTCGAGGCGCGGCCGCGGGTGCAGGTGCGGGCGGAGCCGCAGGTCCCAGTTGCGTAGCGCCCAGATCGTCGCGGCGGTGACCACCAGGAACGTGGCGATCGACCCGACGAGGATCGACCAGCGCGGCCCGAACTCCGACCCGATCCAGCCCACCAGCGGCGAGCCGATCGGCGTCGCGCCCTGGAAGACCATCATGTAGAGCGCCATGACGCGCCCGCGCATGGCCGGCGCGACCGACGTCTGCAGCGTCGCGTTGGCGGCCGTCATCATGGTCAGCGATGCCAGGCCCACGGGGATGGCGAACAGCATGTAGCTCAGGAACGTCGGCATCAAGGCGTTGACCGCCGTCGCGGCGGCGAACGCGAACCCGGCCCCGAGCACGAGCCGCACGCGCGGGCGGTCGCGGCGGGCGGCGAGCAGCGCGCCGGTGAGCGACCCGATCGCGAGCACGGAGCCGAGCACGCCGAACTCCCCCGCGCCCTTGCCGAACTCGACGCGGGCCATCATCGCGCTGGTGAGCTGGAAGTTGAGGCCGAACATCGAGACGACGGCCATCACGACCATGATGATCACGATGTCGGTGCGGCCCCGCACGTAGCGCATCGCCTCGCGGATCTGCCCGCGCGAGCGCGCGGCCGACGGCAGCTCGCGCAGCGTCTTGGTGTTCATCACGGCGAGCGCCGCAATCGTCGCCGCGAACGACGCGCCGTTGATGATGAACACCCATCCGGCGCCGACGGCGGCCACGAGCAGGCCGGCGGCGCCCGGCCCGATGAGCCGCGCGGCGTTGAACGAGGCGGAGTTGAGCCCGATGGCGTTGGGCAGGTTCTGCGGAGGCACGAGCTCGGCGACGAAGGTCTGCCGCACGGGCGCGTCGATCGCGGCGGCGACGCCCAGCAGGAACGCCAGGGTGTAGACGTGCCAGAGCTGCACGACGCCGGACATCGTCAGGGCGCCCAGGACGAACGCCAGCACCCCCATCGCCGCCTGGGTCCCCATGAGCAGCTTGCGTCGCGGGAGGCGGTCGGCAAGCAGGCCCGCGTACGGGGACAGCAGCAGGAACGGCAGGAACTGCAGTGCCGTCGTGATGCCCACGGCGGTGCCCGAGTTGTTGGTGAGGTGGGTCAGCACCACCCAGTCCTGGCCGACGCGCTGCATCCAGGTGCCGACGTTCGCGACGAGCGCGGCTCCAAACCAGAGCCGGTAGTTGGGCTGGCGGAGCGAGGTGAAGGTGGAGGCCATGGGTCTTTTCGGATCGACGGTTCGGCGGTGCGGCGCGGCGCGGTGGCGGCGCGGCCCGTCAACAGGAGGCGAGGTCGGTGAGCAGTGCGCTCGCGCGGGCGAGCAGCTCGCGGTCCTCCGCGGAGAGCGTGTACAGGGTCTTGGCGAGCCAGGCGTCCCGGCGACGGCGGGTCTCGGCGACCTCGCGGCGGCCGGTCTCGGTGAGTCGCACTACGACGAGACGCCCGTCGGTGGGGTGCTCGACCTTTTCGACCATGCCGAGCTCCGTCAGCGCGTTGACGGTGCGCGTCATCGACGGCGGCTTGACCCGCTCGTGCTGGGCGAGCGCGCCCGGCGTCTGGTCGCCGTGGCGGGTCAGGTGGGTGAGGACGCCGAACTGGGCGTCGGGGAGGTCGGCCTCGCCGCGCTCTGAGCGCAGGCGGCGAACGAACCGGCCGACGGCGACGCGCAGCTCGCTCGCGAGCGGAGCGGGTGCGGAGGAGGGCATGCCCTTAGCCTAGGTCATTACCTACGCTAACGACCACCTAATGTGTCGAACCAGACAGAGGTCGGTCAGTCGCGACCGTAGATGTCCCGCGTGTAGACCTTCTCCGCGACGTCCTCCAGCGACTCCGCGCGACGGTTCGCCACGATGACGTCGGCTCGGGCCTTGAACTCGTCGAGGTCCCGGACCACCTCGGAGTGGTAGAACTCGGTCTCCTCGAGCGTGGGCTCGTAGACCACGACCTCGACGCCCTTGGCCTTGAGCCGCTTCATCACACCCTGGATCGACGACGCCCGGAAGTTGTCCGACCCCGACTTCATGATCAGGCGGTACATACCGACCACCTTCGGCTCGCGCCGCAGGATGTCGGTGGCGATGAAGTCCTTGCGCGTGGTGTTCGCGTCGACGATCGCCGAGATGAGGTTCTGCGGCACGTCCTGGTAGTTGGCCAGCAGCTGCTTGGTGTCCTTCGGCAGGCAGTAGCCGCCGTACCCGAACGACGGGTTGTTGTAGTGCGCCCCGATGCGCGGGTCCAGGCCCACGCCCTCGATGATCTGCGCGGTGTTCAGGCCGCGCGTGGCCGCGTAAGTGTCGAGCTCGTTGAAGTACGCCACCCGCAGCGCCAGGTAGGTGTTGGCGAAGAGCTTGATCGCCTCCGCCTCGGTGGGGTCGGTGAGCAGGACCTGCACGTCCTTGTCGATCGCGCCCTCGACCATGAGGTCCGCGAACAGCCGGCCGCGCTCCGTGCGGTCGCCGACGACGATGCGCGACGGGTGCAGGTTGTCGAACAGCGCCCGCCCCTCGCGCAGGAACTCCGGCGAGAAGACGATCGCGGCGCCGTCGTGCTCCTCGAGCATGCGCTCCGTGAAGCCGACCGGGACGGTGGACTTGACCACGATGGTCGCGTCGGAGCTGACCGCGAGCACCTGGTCGATCACGCCCTCGACGCTCGAGGTGTCGAAGTACTGCGTGACCTCGTCGTAGTTGGTCGGCGTCGCGATGACGACGAGGTCGGCCTCGGTGTAGGCGGCGTCAGCCTCGGTGGTCGCCTTGAGCGTGAGCGGCATCTCGCGCAGGTAGTGCTCGAGCTCGGCATCGATGATCGGCGAGATCCGCGCGTTGATCAGCGCGACCTTGTCCGGGTCGATGTCCACGGCGACGACGTCGTGGTGCTGGGCGAGCACCACGGCGTTGGACAGGCCGACGTAGCCGGTTCCGGCGATCACAATCTTCACGGGGCCATGCTTTCTGACGTTCGGCGGGGGCGCGCCCATGCTATCGGCGGGCGTGCTGGATGGTTGCGCCTGTGGACAACGGTGTTCGCTGTGCGTCGCTTCCCGTGTCGCGAGGCAGTGGCGCGTGCCGGCACCGCCGTCATCCGAGGAACACCTGCGAGCACCGCATCTCACCGCCCTCGGCGCTGCCGTGCACCACGCAGGGGAAGGCCGCGCGAAGCGCGCGCCGTGTTCGTCTGCTCGACGAGCTCACGCCACCACCAGTTCCGCGGGCGCGCTGACACCGGGACGCCACGATCTCGTGGCCAGGATGTCCGCGATCTCCCGCACGAGCGTGCCGTTCATCGCCTCCGTGCCCGTGTAGCGGCGCAGGAGCGTGCGGCTCGTGATGATGCGGTTCTGACGGGTCAGGTCACGGAGCACGTCGCGCCGGTCCTGGTGCCACTGGATTCCGTCGATCTCGACGAGGAGCCAGGTGCCGTCGGGCAGGTACCAGGCCAGGTCGATGCGCCCCACGGCCCGCCCTGGCGACCGGACCGTCAGCTGAACCGCGTCCGGCGGGATGCCCGCGTCCATGCAGTCCAGGCGCGCCTTGGTCTCCGCGGGCGACTCCGAGCGCGGGTCGCACTCGCCCCACCAGGCGCGTGTCCGTGCCGCACCCCGACGGCCGGCCGTGCTGGCTCGAGCTCGACCGAACTGCCGCTCGCTCAGGATCTTCTGGTGCCTGACCGAGTCCATCAGGGCGACCGCCCGCCACCGCTCCACCTCCGGGACCACCTGCGCGAGTGCGACCTCAGGGGTGACGTAGTGGATGCCATGACGGCTCATGACCGCGCCCACCGGCGTTCGGCGGATCCGCACACCCGTCGTCGTCGCCGAGCTGGAGCTGCCCTGGAGGAACGCGACCTCGGGGGCGAAGTCCCGGGGGGCACCCATGGCCCCGGCCAGGACCAGGGCGGCCAAGCCGGTCGCCACCGCCGTCGGGCCGTGGGCTAGCGGGCCCTCGATGGCTCGCTGCAGGCGGGCGCGGTCCATGGCTGCGCCGTCGGACGTCGGCAGCGGGAGGGCGCCGACCACCTCGTAGACGCGGCGGCGTCGCCGGACCAGCGCGCCGACCGTGACCAGCCGACCGACTCGCTGACGGTTGACGCCGGCCGCGACGCACTGCGCGGTGCTGACGAGACCCTCCTGCCCCCGGACGGTCTCGAGCAGATCGGCGGGCAGCGGAAGGCGGGGACGGCTCACGGCGAAACCCCACACCACGGAGGTGCCGCGCTGGGCGTTGTCCACAGGAACAGGTCCAACGATCCGGCCCATTTCCCCCACCCACCGCAGCCGGCCGAAGCCGGCCGACGTCGGGCCGGGACCACGAGGGGCCCGGATGGTGACGCAACTCCCCCCACGATCGGAACCAACCGGGACGCTCACCCGCGACCCAGAGACCCGGGGAACGGTGGAGCGGCCCGGAACGTCACGACAACCACCCGATGGCGGAACCAATCGGGACGCTCGCCGCCGCGAGCCCGCCCCCGGGGGGTGCGGGCCAGCGGCCCGGAGACCGTCAGTCGCTCCGGGAACGACGGCGGCCCGGCCCCCGGAGGGGTCGGGCCGCCGTTCACACGAACAGGGCTGAGGTCAGAAGCCGATCCAGCTCCGCAGCGGACCCTGCAGGAAGTACAGGATGAACATGGCTGCCGCGCCGTACAGCAGCGGGTGCACCTGCTTCGCCTTGCCGAGCGACAGCTTGATGACCACGAAGCTGATGATGCCCGCGCCGATACCGGCGGTGATCGAGTAGGTGAACGGCATCAGCACGATGGTGAGGAACGCGGGGAGCGCGACCTCGTAGTTCTTCCAGTCGATGCCGGTGACCTGCGTGAGCATGAGGAAACCGACGACGACGAGGGCCGGCGTCGCTGCCTCGTAGGGCACCATCGCCACGACGGGCGCGAGGAACATCGACAGCAGGAACGCGATACCGGTGACCACCGACGCGAGGCCCGTGCGGGCGCCGTCGCCGACACCGGCCGCCGACTCGATGTACGAGGTGTTCGACGAGACCGAGCCCATGCCACCGGCCGCGGCGGCGACGGAGTCGACGATAAGGATCTGACGGGTGTTGGGCGGGTTGCCCTCCTCGTCGAGCAGGCCGGCCTCGCCACCGACGGCCACCATGGTGCCCATCGTGTCGAAGAAGTCGGCCAGCATGAGGGTGAAGACCAGCAGGATCACGGCGACGACGCCGATGTTGCGGAACGAGCCGAGCAGCGAGAAGTTGCCGAGGATGCCGAGGTCCGGCATACCCCAGTTGCCGGCGAGGTGCGGGACGTTGAGCTTCCAGCCGCCGGGGTTGCTGCCGTCGGGAACCTGCGCACCCACGGACGCGATGCCCTCGACGATGATCGCCAGCACGGTGGTCGAGATGATCGAGATGAGGATGGCGCCGCGGACCTTGCGGATCATCAGGACGATCGCGAGCAGCAGGCCGACGACGAACACGAAGATGGGCCACGAGCTCAGCGAGCCGCCGATGCCCAGCTCGACCGGCGTCGCGAGCGACGCGGGGATGCGCACGAAGCCCGCGTCCACGAAGCCGATGAAGGCGATGAACAGACCGATACCGACCGAGATCGCGACCTTGAGCTCGTGGGGCACCGCCTTGAACACCGCCTCGCGGAACCCGGTGAGCACGAGGACCAGGATGATCAGACCCTCGAGCACGATGATGCCCATGGCGTCCGCCCAGCTCATGCCGGGGATCGTGGCGATCGAGTAGGCGACGACGGCGTTGAGGCCGAGGCCGGCCGCGAGCGCGAGCGGGAAGTTCGCGAGCACACCCATGAGGATGGTCATGACACCTGCGACCAGCGCCGTCACGGCGGCGATCTGGGCGAAGTCGCCGTCGGCGAGCTTCGCGCCCGTGCCGTCGGCGACGCCGCCCAGGATGATCGGGTTCAGCACGATGATGTACGCCATCGTGAAGAAGGTCACGAGGCCGCCGCGGACCTCGGTCCCGACGGTCGAGCCTCGCTCGGTGATCTTGAAGTAGCGATCGATCGCGCCCAGCTGCTTGAGCGGCGCGGTGGTCGTAGTGGCCATGCGCGTATCGTGCCAGGGCAGTGAAGGTCTTGGGGAGGTCCGGACCCTCTGAGACGCGTGAGTTTCGTCGCCCTCAGTAGGCGCCGGCGCCGCCGAGGACCGCCTTGGCCGTGCGGGCCAGGATCATGAGGTCGCCGAACGGCGTCCAGTTCTCCGCGTAGTAGACGTCGAGGCGCACGCACTCCTCCCACGGGAGGTCGGAGCGCCCGCCCACCTGCCACAGCCCGGTCATGCCGGGCTTGACCAGCAGACGACGGCGCATGCGCGCCTCGTACCTGCTGACCTCCACGGGCAGCGGGGGCCGCGGGCCCACGAGGCTCATGTTGCCCGAGAGCACGTTGAACAGCTGCGGCAGCTCGTCGAGCGAGTAGTGGCGCAGGATCCGGCCGACCTTCGTGATGCGCGGGTCGTGCCGCTGCTTGAAGAGGACGCCCGCGCCGTCGTTCCCGGCGGACGCCACGGCGTCGACACGGGCCTCGGCGTCCACGCACATGCTGCGGAACTTGAGCATGCTGAACGTCCGGCCGCCGCGGCCCACGCGGTCCTGGCGGAAGAACACCGGGCCGCGGCTGGTGGTCTTGACCGCGACCGCCGTCGCGATGAGCACGGGCGCCAGGACGAGGGTGATGATCGCCGCGCCGGCCCAGTCCGTCACGGCCTTCAGCAGGAACTTGGGCCCGACGAACCGCGGCGCGTCGACGTGCAGCAGGCTCACGCCCACCGCGGGCGTGACCGTGATCCGCGGGCCGGCGACGTCGGCCAGCTCGGCGGTGAGCATGAGGTCCACGCCCACGGGCTCGAGCTCCCAGCCCAGCCGGCGCACGACGTCGGCGGTGATCGCGTCGGAGCCGCTGACGGCGACGCAGTCGGCGCCCACCTGGGCGGCGACCGTCCCGGCGGTCCGCAGGTCGCCGAGCACGGGGACGCCCTCGATCTCCTCCCCCGCGCGGACCGCGCCCACGGGGACGCACACGCCCACCACCTTGTACCCGGAGTCGGCGCGGCCGTTCATCTCGTGGATGAGACGCTCGGCCTGCTCGCGCAGGCCGATGGCCAGCACCGCCGTCGTCATGTTGCGCTCCGCGCGGTGGCGGTGCAGCCAGCCCCGCCACGTGTACCGGGCGACGAGCAGGCCGGTCAGCCCCAACGGCAGCGCGATCAGCATGTACGGGCGGGCCTCGTCCACCTTGAACAGGAACGCGGCGATCGCCAGCAGGCTGAACAGCTTCCAGGACGCGTCGAAGATGCGGTGGAACTCGAGCGGGCCCGACCCGAACGTGCGGGGGTCGTACGTACGGTCGGCGGCGAGCGCGATGAGCCACACCGCGATCAGGCCGACCGACATGCCCAGCCGCTCGAACGTCCCCACGGCGGTGGCCGCCGCGCCAAGCTGGACCGTGCGCACCCCGGCGGCGAGAACGACCGCCGTCGCGACCACGGCGAAGTCCGTGAGGGCCAGCCGACGCCGGTACGCCGCATGCCACGGGTAGGCGCGGAACGCGGCTCGGGTGGCGGCGAGGCCGCTCGCCCGCAGCGCGGCGCGTGGGCTGACGAGGTGGCCCTGGGTCACTGTGCTCACGGCAGGTCCCCTTGGGGTCGACGGGTGTGCGGTCTCGACTTTATGAGCGAGGACGCGAGCAGGAGGTGGCAACAGAGGGCTTTCACCCGGGGACTCACCCGAGGTTCACCCGAGGTTTTCGGACGTAACGGACGGCCGTGCACACCTCGCCCGGCGGGCGCGCCCGCCGGGCGCTCCTACACTGGCGGCGTGCCCTCGCTTGTCCGCCTGCTGACCCGCCCTGAGACGCGCCGTCCCGGCCCACCCCCGCTCGCGGTCGACCTGCCCAAGGTGCTGCTCGCGGGGATCGCCGTGTGGGTGGTGGCGCTCGTGGTCACCGTGGTCCTGGTGCTGACTGGCGTGCAGGACTGGACGGCCGTCGCGGTGTGTGGCGCGGGGCTGGTTCTGGGCGGCCTCGGCCTCCTCTGGGCGCGCCGGCACCGCTGACCTCCGGGCGCGGCCTCAGAGGCTCCAGGCGACCGCGGTCCAACCGGTGGCGGCGGACTCCGGGGCTGCCAGGGCCTCCGCGAGCATCGCTGCCAGGTGCGGGGCTCCGAGCAGGTCGGCGAGGGCCCGGGCCAGGGCGGCCTCGTCGGTGGCGTGGACCTCGCCGTCGTGCACCCAGAAGCTGACGGGGAGGCCGGCGACGGTGAGGTGGTCGTGGCGGTGCCACCGAGCGGGGAGGTGCGGGTCGAGCGCGACGACGCGCGGATCGATCGGCTGCGGGTCCCCGGCGGCGTCGGCCGCCTCGTCCTCGGCGACGTTGATGTCGAGCAGCTCGGCGAGCGCCTCCGCGGCGTCTGCCGGCGCCGGCAGCACCGGCCCGAGCTGAGCCCAGCGCAGCGCGGGCGCGACGAGGACGTCCCCGGCGTCCGCGACGACGACGGCGTCGGCGTGGACGGCGGGCAGGCGGTCCGGGAGCGGGGTCAGCGCCGTCGTGCGCGCTGCGGGGTCGAGGTGGTCGGCGAGGGCGGCCAGGCCCCGCCAGACGGCGAGGGCGTCACGGAGCGGGAGCACCGTGCCCACGGGCGGGAGCGCGCCGAGGACGGCGGGCCAGTCCGCCGGGTCCGAGTCGTCGAGCGATCCCACGCCGCCGAGCGCGCGGAGGACCTCCTCGTCGAGGCCGTGCGTCGCGGGCGGGGCCGGCGGCAGCAGCGGGACGTCGTCGTGCAGCCGGAAGGGGGCGCCGAGGTTCCGCCGCAGCCACCACGCGGTGTACGACGGCGCGTGGCCGGCGCCGGGGCGGGCGCCCGCGCCCGGGCGGGGTGCGCCGAGCAGCGCGCGGCGCGCCGCAGGGTCGGCAGCGAGGCGCGCGAGGGCCGCCGGCCAGGCGTCGTCGGCGACGGCGTCCAGGTCGGCGACCGCCTCCAGCTCCTCGAGGAGGACGTCGGCGCCCCAGCGGTCCGCGAGGTGGTCGAGGTAGTCGGACCAGCCGGCGAGCCAGCCCGCCGGGTCGTCCTCGTCGGCGCGGTCGGACTGGGCAGGTCCGTCAGGGGCCGGTGTGACTGCGTCGCGGACGGTGTAGACGTCGAGCTCTGAGTGCGCCCCGGCGGCCCGGAGGACGGCCGCGCCGAAGGTCTCGACGTCGTCGGCGTCGACCACGGAGAGGGCGTCGAGGTGGTCCTCGGCCCAGGAGCCGGGCACGGCGGTCTCGCGCAGGGCGGCGAGCTCGCCGTCGGAGGTGCGCACGGGCATCTCCCCGACCCAGAAGGGAAGGAGCCCGCGGGTGCGGGAACGGTGGTCCCCCGCGTCGCGCTCGTGCTCGGCGTCGCGGTGGTCCCCGGCGCCCGCGAGGGAGAGCGCTGCGCCCGCGAGGTAGAGAACGGCGTCCACGACGTCCTGCGGGCCGACGTCGGTCGCGGCGTCGCCGTACCCGTCGGGGCCGCCGCCGCGACCGCCGACGTCGCCACCACCGTCGAGCACCTCGCCGGCCGCCGCGAGCGCCGCGGCGCGGACCTCCGGGTCGCCGAGGATCGCGCGCGGGTCGAACGGCACGGCGCCGACCCGCTCGAGAACCGGGTGCGCGGCGTCGGGGTGGACGATGCGAACGCCGAGGGTCTCCGCGGACCAGAGGGTCGTGCCGGCCGAGCCTGCCCCGTGCCGCTGGGGCGCGGAGCCGAGCGTCGGCGCCGCCGTCTCGGCGGCCGCCGTCGCCGTCCCGGACGCCAACGGCAGCACCAGCCCCCGGGCCCCGCGCGCGACGCGGCCGTCCGCGAGCGGCACCGGGGCTCCGGCAAGCGCCTCGCGGACGGCAGGGTCCGCCGCGTGCGGAGCGAGCGCGGCGTAGACCGCCCGCCATCGTGCGGGCGGCAGCGTGGTGGGCAGCTCGTCGAGCACGTCGGCGAGCGGGGCGACACGCGCGCCGAGCCGCCGGGCCGTCGTGTGCCACCGGACCGCGAGGGGGACGGTCCCGAGCACGGCGGCGACGTCGGCGTCCTCCCCGACGGGGCCGGCGAGGAGGACCGCGTCCTGAGGCGCGACGCGCTCGTCCCGGCCATGGGACGCGCGGCCCGGCGAGGCCGGCTCGACGGCGTTGCCGGGCCCCTGAAGCTCCCCGGCGTCTGACGAGCCGGCGGGCGCGGGGGCGGGGGCCGGGAGCAAGGGGGCCGCACGGAGCGCGTCGATGGCCGCCTCGCGGATCGCGGCGTCCAGCTCGCCCGCGGGCAGGTCTCCCGGCACGAGCGCGAGCACCGCGGCACCGCGGTCCGCGGCGACCTCGGCGAGCAGCGCGGCGTACGCGCGCCCGGCCTCGGCGGCCAGGCGGTCGGTCGCGGCGCCGGGCAGCACCCGGCGGCGCCCGGGGTCGACGGGGAGCGTCGCGATCAGGAGCGCGGGGAAGGTGAGCGGGACGTCGGTCGGGGTCGGCGCGTGCAGCACCGCACGTCGTGGGTGGAGGTCGAGGGGCTCGGGCTCGTCCGAGAACGTCCACGACTGCACCCCCAGCGCCTGACCCGACGGCGTCCGCGGCAGCGCCCACGTCAGCGACCACGGTGTGCGGCGCTGCTCCGTGGGCAGGTCGGCGACGTCGTCGGAGGTGAGCTCGCCTTCGGCGCGGCGCGTGATCCACCGGTCGGCGACGTCACGGTGCACGCGGGACTCGGTCCCGGCCGGGTCGGCGATCTCGATCGTCACCTGCTCGAGCGCGGGCAGCGCGAGAAGCAGGGCGTCGTCGACGGCGTCGAGCTGCGCGCGGACGGCGGCGACCGCCTCGCGATCGCGCAGCACCAGCTCGACGACGGTCTCTTCGCCGGCGGCGGCCTCGACGGGGAACGGAAGCCGGAGCACGGCGACGTTGCGGGGCGGGCCCTGGACCTGCGCGGAAGTCGACGCTGGTTCGACGTCATAGCCGCCGCGGGCGAGCTCCGCCCGGGTCAGCGACTCCGCGAAGCGCACGCCACCCGTGGTCGACCGGATGCTGACGTCGTCGCTCACCGAGCGCACCGCGGCGAAGCCGACGCCGAAGCGCCCGACCTGCCCAGCCCCCTTCGCCGAGGCGCGGAGCGACGCGAGGGACGCGACGCCGTCGGCATCCAGCGGGGCGCCGATGTTCGTGACCCGCAGCGTTGCCTGGTCGGCGGCGGCGTCGAGGCGGAACGCGACCCGGCCGGGCACGCCGGCGCGGGCAGCGGCGTCGGCGGCGTTCTGCGCCAGCTCGACGACGACACGGTCGCGGTAGTAGCCGCGCGCGTGGTCCTCCTCGAGGTTCGCGTCCTCGCGCAGGCGCGTCGGCGAGGTACGCCACGCGTCGACGACGGCGCGGCGCAGCGCCGCGGTGCCGAACGGGTCGGCGGTCACTCCGCCTCGGGGACGGCCTCGGCGTCGGGGGTCTCGGCGTCGGCGGGCGAGCTCTGAGGCTCGGTGCCGGCGGTCTCGAGCCCGGGCTCCTGCGTCTCGACCTCGGCGGACGGGGTGTCCACCACTTCGGCGGCGGCCCCCGCCTCCGCGGCCTCCGGCGACTCCTCGGCGGGGCCGGCGGGCTGCTCCACCAGCTCCAGCGTCGTCTCGTCGATCAGCGGGTCGGCGTCCGGCCAGTCCGACGGGACGGCCTCCACATCGGTCTCCGAGTGCGCCCCGCAGCCGTGGTCCAGCGAGACGACCTTGCCGTCGTCGGGCGACCACGCGTTGGCGCACACCCCGAACAGCTGCCCCATCGGGCCCGCGAGCGGGATGAGGAACCCGCAGGACAGGCAGTCGGCCGCGGACGCGACCGCGCCTGCCGACGTCGGCCCGCGCGAGCCGCGGTACCAGCGCTGCGCGGCCTCGTCGCGGCCGCGCGGGGACAGGACGCGCTCACGGGCGAGCGCGAGCTCGTCGATCGCGACCGCGTCGACCTCGGGGTCGCCGGTGGACTTGTACCCCGGCTCGAGCCGCGGGTCGTCGGCCTTGAAGGGCAGCACGTCGCCGGGGCCGATGTCACCGGGGCGCAGCCGCTCCGACCACGGCAGCCAGTCGGGCGCGAGCAGCGCGCCGTCGCCGGGCAGAAGCTCCACCTCGCAGACCGTCGCGTTGCGGCCGCGCGGCACGCGCGCCAGCGTCACCACCCAGGACCAGCCCTGGTAGCCCTTCATCGCCGCGGCGAAGCGGTGCGACACCAGGCGCTCGCCGTCGACGGCGACGCCCAGGTGCTCGCCGACGTCCGACGGCGAGTCGGCGACCTCCGCCGCGGCGGCGCGCGCGAGCTCGACGGCACCGACCAGCACCGTCTCCTTGGTGGGACGGCTGGCGGTGCGGCGGGTGCGGGCCGGAGCCTCAGCGGCAGCAGTCACGGCCGTATTGTCCCTCAGGCCTCGAGGTCGTCGGCGACGGCGCGCAGCAGCTTGGCGACGCGCTCACCGGACTTGTCCTCGGGGTAGCGGCCGTGCTTCAAGGCGTCGCCGACGCGGTCGAGCACCTTGATGAGGTCCTCGACGATGGTCGCCATCTCGGCCGGCGGCTTGCGCTTGGCCTTCGCGACGGACGGTGCGGCGTCGAGCACCTTGACCGCGAGCGCCGAGGGGCCTCGGCGGCCGTCGGCCACGCCGTAGTCGACCCGCGTGCCGGGCTTGGGGTTGGTGACGTCCGCGGGCAGGGCGGACGCGTGCAGGAAGACCTCGCCGCCGTCGTCGCCGGCGATGAAGCCGAACCCGCGCTCCGTGTCGAACCACTTGACCTTGCCGGTGGGCACCGTGACCTCGTTCTCGTTGCTGCTCAGAGGACCCCGGCGCGATACCCGCGCGCGGGAGCGGCCCGTCAAGGGCCGGTGTCCAAGATTACCGGCCGAGACGGCTCGACGGGCACTCGACTGCCCGATGCCGACCACCGGCCCGTCACGGCGCGCACCGTATGCACCACCGGGAGGCCGCACGCGTAGCATCGTCGGGATGGCCTCCTTCTCCGACGCCGTGCGCGAGCTGCCCGACGACGCCCTCGTCGTGCTGCTGCGGGCGCGTCCGGACCTGGCCTCTCCCTCCCCCTCGACGCTGCGGTCGCTGGCCGCCCGAGCCTCCTCGCGCACGTCGCTCGATCGAGCCCTCGCGCAGGCGGACACCCCCACGATCCAGGCGCTCGAGGCCGTGCTCGCGCTCGAGGGCGTGCTGCCCGCCGTGCGACCGGCCGACGTCGCGGCGGCCGTCGGCGCGACGTCGCCCGACGACGTCGCCGCGGTCGAGCAGCTGCTGGCGGCCGCGCTGGCGCAGGCGCTTCTGTGGGCGGAAGCGCCGGACCTGTCAGCCCCAGAGAGCACCCAGCCGCCCCGTGGCCCTGACAGCCGGCTCCATGCCGCCCCCGGGCTGATCGAGGTGCTCGGCCCGTACCCCGCCGGGCTCGGCCCGCTCCGGGGACGCGCCGTGGACCCCGAGGAGCTCGACGCCGTCGACGCCCCCGGCGCCCGCGAGGTGCTCGACGCCCTCGCCTGGGGTCCGCCCGTCGGCACGGTCCCGCCCGCCGGCACCCCGGCCCGCGCGGCCGTCGACGCCCTCCTCACCGCCGGCCTCCTCGCCACGGGCGACGGGACCACCGTCGCCCCCCCACGCGAGGTCGGGCTCGCCCTGCGCGGCGGCCGCACCCATCGCGAGCCGCACCTCGCCCCGCCGGCCCCCGCGGGCGCCCGGCCCGTCACCCCCGCCACCGCCGACGCCGAGGCCGCGAGCGCCGCCGTCGAGGCCGTCCGCCTGGTCGACGCGCTCCTGCGCACGTGGGAGGACGCACCACCGCCCGTGCTGCGCGCCGGCGGCCTCGGCGTGCGCGACCTGCACCGCACCGGCCAGGCGCTCGGCGTCGACGACGCGATGGCCGCGTCCGTCGTCGAGCTCGCGGCCAGCGCCGGTCTGGTCGACGACGACGGCGACGCCCCGCCGTCGTACGTGCCGACCACCCGCGCCGACGCCTGGGACGACGCCGATACCGCCGACCGCTGGGGCATGCTCGCCGCCGCATGGACGGGCAGCCGCCGCACGCCGTGGCTCGCCGGGACGCGCGACGAGAAGGGCGTGGCGCGGGCCCCGCTCAGCACGGACCTGAGCCGCGGGTGGGTGCCGCGGCTGCGCGCGCAGGTGCTGGCGGCGCTCGCGGCGCTGCCCGGGGTGTCGGTGCGGCCTGCCGACGTGAGCGCGGACCTCGCCTGGCGGTCCCCGCGCGCGGTCCCGCCGGAGGCGGCCGTCGCCGGGCTGCTGCGCGAGGCCGCGCTGCTCGGGGTCACGGGGGCGGGCGCGCTTGCCGCGACGGGCCGGGCGCTGCGCGCGCTCGTCGAGTCCGGTGACGCGCCCGACGCCGAGGCCGTCCTCGCCGAAACGCTGCGGGGGGTCCTGCCCGAGTCCGTCGACGAGGTGCTGCTCCAGGGCGACCTCACGGGAATCGTCCCCGGCCGCCCGTCCCGGCAGCTGGCCGCGCTCATCGAGCGCGCCGCCGACGTCGAGTCCCGCGGCGCCGCGACGACGGTCCGGTTCACGCCTTCCTCCGTCATCCGCGCGCTCGACGCGGGCACCACGGCCGAGGAGCTGCTCGACGAGCTTGCGCGGCGCTCACCGGTGCCCGTGCCGCAGCCGCTGGCGTACCTCGTGCGCGACACCGCCCGGCGGCACGCCGCCCTGCGCGTGGGCGCGGCAGGGTCGTACCTGCGGGCCACCGACCCGGCCGCGCTCGCCGGGCTCGTCGAGGACCCGCGGCTGGCCGAGCTGGGGCTGGTGCGCCTCGCGCCGACGGTGATCGCCGCGGCGGTCCCGGCCGCCGCGCTGCAGGCCGTGCTCCGCCAGCGCGGCCTGCTCGCCGCCCTCGAGGGGCCCGACGGCCGCCCGCTCGGCCGCCTGCGCCGCCCGCCCCGCGTCGACCGAGGCGGGGCCCGCGGCGTCCGGTCTCCCTATGCGGCCGCGGGAGCACCGACGTCCGACGCCGGCCGCCGCGCGCTCGTGGAGCGGCTTCGCGTGGCCGACGGCGAGGGGCGGCGCTCGCCGTTCGCGTCGACCGCCGCGGGCGAGAGCGGCGTCGCGATCTCGGCGCTCGGGCGGACGCCGCCGTCGGACGCCTTGCTCTACCCCGGGTCGCTCGACGCGGGCCGGCGCTTTGCGCCGTCGGACCTCGCGCCCGCGGAGGCGACATCGGGCGTCGCGGCGGGAACAGCCGCGCCGGGCGACGCGTTGGCCCTGCTGCGCGACGCCGTCCGCGACGGCGGGCACGTGTGGCTCGAGCTCGTGGACGGCCACGGCCGCCCGGTACGGCGGCGGGTGCGCCCGCTGCGCGTGGAGGCCGGCCGCCTGCGCGCCCTCGACACACAACGCGGGGCCGAGCTCACGGTCGCGGTCCACCGCATCGCGCGCGTGGACCCCGACGACGACTGACGCCCCGGCGTGGTCGCGCACCGACGATGGACGACGAAAAGGACTGTGGATGCCTGACGGGCCGCTGATCGTGCAGAGCGACAAGTCGCTGCTGCTCGAGGTCGACCACCCGCGTGCCGACGAGGCGCGGCGGGCGATCGCACCGTTCGCCGAGCTCGAGCGCGCTCCCGAGCACGTGCACACCTACCGCCTCACCAACCTGGGGCTGTGGAACGCGCGCGCCGCGGGGCACGACGCCGAGCAGGTCGTCGACACCCTCATCGACTTCAGCCGCTACCCCGTCCCGCACGCCCTGCTGGTCGACGTCGCCGAGACGATGTCGCGGTACGGCCGCCTCACGCTGCACGCGCACCCGACCCACGGGCTGGTGCTGCAGGCGAGCGACAAGGCGGTGCTCGCGGAGGTGCTGAAGTCCAAGCGCACCTCCGGTCTGCTGGGCGAACGGATCGACGACGAGACGGTCGCCGTGCACCCTTCCGAGCGCGGGCACCTCAAGCAGGTGCTGGTGAAGCTGGGCTGGCCGGCCGACGACCTCGCGGGGTACGTCGACGGCGAGAAGCACGACATCGCGCTGTCCGAGCTCGCCACGCCGCGCATCGGGGAGCCCGGCGAGCCCAAGCCGTGGGACATGCGCCCCTACCAGTCGCAGGCCGTCGACTCGTTCTGGTTCGGCGGCAGCGGCGTCGTCGTCCTGCCCTGTGGTGCGGGCAAGACGATCGTCGGCGCCGGGGCCATGGCGAAGTCGGGCACGACGACGCTCATCCTTGTGACCAACACCGTGTCCGCACGGCAGTGGAAGGACGAGCTGCTGCGCCGTACCACGCTCACCGAGGACGAGATCGGCGAGTACTCGGGTACCCGCAAGGAGATCAAGCCCGTCACCATCGCCACCTACCAGGTGCTCACGACCAAGCGGAAGGGCGTGTACTCCCACCTGGAGCTCTTCGACGCCCGCGACTGGGGCCTCATCGTCTACGACGAGGTGCACCTGCTGCCCGCCCCGATCTTCCGTATGACGGCGGACCTCCAGGCGCGGCGCCGGCTCGGCCTCACCGCGACGCTCGTGCGCGAGGACGGGCGGGAGGACGAGGTCTTCTCGCTCATCGGGCCCAAGCGCTACGACGCCCCGTGGAAGGACATCGAGGCGCAGGGCTACATCGCCCCGGCCGACTGTGTCGAGGTGCGCCTGACCCTGCCGGAGCACGACCGCATGACGTACGCGGTCGCCGAGCCGGAGGACAAGTACCGCCTGGCCGCGACGGCGAGCGGCAAGAACCGCGTGGTGGAGCAGATCGTCAACGCCCACCCGGACGACCAGGTGCTGGTCATCGGGCAGTACCTCGACCAGCTCGAGGAGCTGAGCCAGCACCTCGACTCCCCCCTGATCACGGGCGCGACGACGGTGCGTGAGCGGCAGCGGCTGTTCGACGCGTTCCGCTCGGGCGAGATCTCGCGGCTCGTGGTGAGCAAGGTCGCGAACTTCTCGATCGACCTGCCGGAGGCGTCGGTGGCCATCCAGGTCTCGGGCAGCTTCGGGAGCAGGCAGGAGGAGGCCCAGCGCCTCGGCCGCGTGATGCGCCCGAAGCACGACGGACGCACCGCACACTTCTACGCGGTGGTCTCCCGCGACACCGTCGACCAGGACTTCGCGGCCCACCGTCAGCGCTTCCTGGCCGAGCAGGGCTACGCGTACCGCATCGTGGACGCGGAGGACCTGGACACCGTCGCGTAGCCGGTCGCAGCGGCGTCTCAGGAAGGGCGACAGGTCTGCGCAGCAATTGCAGCGCAGACCTGTGGGCGGCACGATCGACGCGTGAGCCATGCCGTCCCGAGCGCGTCCCGCGCGCCCGCACCCCTCGCCGCCGCAGCCGTCGTCCTGCTGGGCGCCGCACTCGCCATCGGGCCGGCCTTCGCCCCCGGGCCGGCCGGCACGGTGCTGGTGAGCGCAGCCCAGGCCGAACCGCCGCTGACCAGCCTCGACGGCGAGATCACGGATCACTCGGACGTGCTGAGCGAGCAGCAGACCGCCGACGTCCAGGCGGCGCTCGACAAGCTGGCAAACGAGACGAAGTACCAGCTCTTCGTCGTCTACACCGAGTCCTTCGACGGCATGGACGGGCTCGCCTGGGCGAACGCGACGGCGAACGGCGCGCACCTGGGCCTCAACGACGTGCTCCTCGCCGTCGCGACCGGCGACCGGCTCTTCGGCATCTCCGTCGACGCCAACTCCGACATCAGCACGGCGGACTTCGACCACATCGAGAACGCGACCCGCGACGCCATGCGCACCGCCGCCAACGCCCCCGAGGGCCAGGCCGACTGGGGCGCCGCGGCGATCGCCGCGGCCGACGCGCTGCGCACCACCGCCTCGGGCTCGGGCGGCGTGGGCGGCGCCGCGGCCGTCATCGGCGGCGTCCTCGTCGTCGCGGCCGGCGTGGGCGGCTGGCTCTGGTGGCGCCGACGGCGTCAGGCCGCGGGGCAGGCCGCCGCGACCGGCCCGGGCGAGCTCGCCGCGCTCTCCACCGAAGAGCTCGACAAGCGGGCGGCCACCGCTCTCGTCGAGATCGACGACGCGCTCAAGACGTCTGAGCAGGAGCTCGGGTTCGCCCAGGCCGAGTTCGGCCTCGAGGCCACCACCGAGTTCCAGAACGTCCTCGAGCATGCCAAGGCCGACGTCAGCCAGGCGTTCGTGCTGCGGCAGCATCTCGACGACCCCACACCCGACCCCGAGCAGCAGCGGCGCGAGTGGCTCACGCAGATCATCACGCTGGTCGACGGCGCCGCCGGCTCCGTGGACGCGCAGACCCAGGCCTTCGACGACCTGCGCAAGCTCGCCGAGCGCGCCCCGCAGGTGCTCGACGAGACCGCCCAGCGCGCGGACGAGATCTCCTCGCGCGTCGAGGTCTCGCGCCAGACGCTCGCCACGCTCGCCAGCACCTACCCGGCGTCGGCGCTCACCTCCGTGGCGGACAACCCGGACCAGGCGGCGTCGCTCGCCGAGGGCGCACGCACCGCCGTCGGGCAGGGCCGCGACGCGCTCGCGAAGAAAGACCGGAACAGCGCTGTCGCGCACGCGCGCGCCGCGCAGAACGCGCTCGGCCAGGCAGTGCGCCTGCTCGACGCCGTGGACAACGCCGGCCAGGACCTCGCCGAGGCGGGGCCCAGGCTGGACAAGGGCATCGCCTCCATCACGCAGGACATCGCCGACGCCTCCCGCCTCGCGCCGGTCATCAGCGCGGCGGGTGACGCGTCCGTCGACCCGGCGACGGCCGAGGCGCGCGACGCCGTCGCGCAGGCGCAGGCGGCGAAGCAGGGTGGGGACCCGCTCGCGGCGCTCGCACGGCTCACCGCGGCGGAGGCCGCGCTCGACAAGGCGCTCGAGCCGGCGCGGGCCAAGGCCGAGGCCGACGCCCGCGCGGCCGCGCTGCTGCGCGACACCCTGGGGCGCGTCGAGTCGCAGGTCCGGGCCACGGACGACTTCATCTCGACGCGCCGCCAGGCCGTCGGGCCCGACGCGCGCACGCGGCTCGCCGAGGCGATCCGGCTGATCGGCGAGGCTCGGGCGCTGCAGCCCAGCGCCCCGTCGACCGCTCTCGAGCGGGCCCAGGAGGCCGAGCGGAACGCACGAGCCGCGGCGCAGATGGCGCAGAGCGACGTCTCCGGATGGGGGCAGCAGCAGCAAGGCGGCGGCGGCCCCAACATCGGCGGCATGCTGCTCGGCGGCATCCTCGTCGACTCGATCCTTCGCGGCTCGGGCGGTGGGTTAGGCGCCCCGCGCGGGCGCTCCGGCGGAGGACGCGGCGGCGGCTTCGGGGGCGGTTACGGGGGCGGCGGGTTCGGCGGCGGGCGCACCGGCGGCGGGTTCGGCGGCGGGCGCACCGGGCGCGGCGGCCGGTTCTGACCGGGCCCCCATCCAGGCGGAAACACCAGGCATCACCTGATCAAGGACGAGGAAGGCACCATCCCATGACCGAGAAGCAGAGCATCCTCGGGCGCATCGCCCAACTCACCAAGGCCAACGTCAACGCGCTGCTGGACCGCGCCGAGGACCCGCAGAAGATGCTGGACCAGCTCGTGCGCGACTACACGAACAGCATCGCCGAGGCGGAGCAGGCGATCGCCCAGACCATCGGCAACCTGCGCCTTGCCGAGCAGGACTACAACGAGGACGTCGCTGCCTCGCGGGAGTGGGGCGGCAAGGCGCTGGCCGCATCGCGCAAGGCCGACGAGTACCGCGGCGCGGGCGACGTCGCCAACGCCGACAAGTTCGACCAGCTCGCCAGGGTGGCCCTGCGCAAGCAGCTCGACGCCGAGTCCGAGGTCAAGCAGGCCCAGCCGATGATCGACACGCAGCGGCAGACGGTCGACAAGCTGAAGACCGGCCTCGCGACCATGAAGGACAAGCTCGGCGAGCTGAAGTCCCGGCGCGACTCGCTGGTGGCCCGCCAGAAGTCGGCCCAGGCGCAGCAGACCGTGCAGACGGCGATCAGCTCGATCAACGTGCTCGACCCGACGAGCGAGCTCGGCCGGTTCGAGGAGGCGGTGCGCCGCGAGGAGGCCATGGCGATCGGCCAGGCCGAGGTCGCGTCGTCGTCGCTCGACGCGCAGTTCGCGGAGCTGAGCAAGTCCGACGACGAGATCGAGCTCGACGCCCGCCTGGCGGCCCTCAAGGCCGGCAGCACCCCGGCGCCGCAGATCGCCCCGACGTCGGTGACGCCGACAGTCGCGGAGCCTGAGGCCTACTGATCGAGCCACCGGCTCACACGGGTGGAGAAGCCCGCCCGCGAGGTAGAGATCTACCTCACGGGCGGGCTTCGCTCGCGCACGAGCGGGATCAGCGGGCGGCGTAGGCGTCCACCTGGGCCGCGAACGCGCGGCCGAGCGCCAGCACCAGGTGCGCGAGGTCGGCGCCGCACGCGTTCATCGCGGCGTCGACCTCGGCCGCGTCGACGTCGGGGCACTTCCGCGCCCAGTCGAGCGCGATCGACTTGCCGGCCTCCGGGTGAAACTGCACGCCCAGCGCCGAGCCCAGGCGGAAGGCCTGGTACGGGTACTGGTGCGACCAGCCGAGCCACGCGGCGCCCGGGGGCAGCTCGCACACCGCGTCCGCATGCATGCTCACCGCACGCGTCACGCCGTCGCGCGCCGCCGCCACGACAGGCCCGAGCACCGGGTCCGACGCCGCCCCTGCCCGCCAGTGCACGCTGACCACCCCCGCCTCGCGCCCCGGAGGCGCGGCGACGGCGACCGTGCCGCCGGTCGCGACCGCCAGCAGCTGCGCGCCCAGGCAGACGCCGAGCGTGGGGACGCCGTCGCGCACCGCGTCGGCCAGCAGCGCACGGGTGGCCGGCAGCCACGGGGCGACGGCGTCGTCGTACGCGGACATGTGCCCGCCCAGCACCACCAGGCCCGAGCCGACCTCACCGGCGGCAGGCACGGGCTCGCCGAGGTCGAGGCGGACGACGCGCACGGCATCGCCCAGCGCGGGGCCCAGCAGGCCCAGCGGGACGTCGGAGGAGTGCTGCAGGACGGTGATGCGCGGGACCTCGGGGGCGGTGTCCACCGCCGGGGCGAGGCCGCCCGGGAGCTCGACAGATTCCACAGTCACGGGCGCACACCGTACTCGCGTCTCACCCGGCCTTGACAACCCTCCTGATGAGGAGCGCCGCGACACGCCCCGTCGGACGGCTCTCCCCTCTAGGCTGGCCGCATGTCCCAGCCGAACGCCGCCGCCCCCTCGCAGGGCTACTTGCCCGCCGGTCGCAAGACCTACCTGCTCGTCGACGGCGAGAACATCGACGCGACGCTCGGCATGAACGTGCTGGGCCGCCGTCCCAACCCCGACGAGCGCCCGCGCTGGGACCGCGTCACGGCGTTCGCGCACAAGGTGTGGGGGCAGGACGTCGTCCCGCTGTTCTTCCTCAACGCGTCCAGCGGGCAGATGCCCATGCCGTTCGTGCAGGCGTTGCTCGCGATGGGCTACCGCCCCATCCCGCTGGCCGGCAGCAGCACCGAGAAGGTCGTCGACATCGGTATCCAGCGCACGCTCGACGCGCTGGCCGACCGCGACGGCGACGTGCTGCTCGCCAGCCACGACGGCGACTTCCTGCCCCAGATCGAGGCGCTGCTGGGCGACGGCCGCCGGGTGGGCCTGCTGGCGTTCCGCGAGTTCGTCAACGCGCGGTTCGCCGAGCTCGGTGGGCGCGGGCTGGAGACCTTCGACCTCGAGGGCGACGCCGACGCGTTCACCACGCTGCTGCCGCGCGTCCGGATCATCCCGCTCGAGGAGTTCGACCCGCTGCGCTACCTGTAGGGCACGGACAGCGCCGTCAAGCACGGCACCCAGGGAGCACCCAGGAAACTTCCCAGCCGCTATCCAGCGATCCGTCGCACACTGGCACCATGAGCGCCACTTCCACGCCGGAGGCTCGCCTCGTCGTCGTCGACGACGAGCCCAACATCCGCGAGCTGCTGTCCACGTCCCTGCGGTTCGCCGGCTTCGAGGTGCATGCTGCCGGCGACGGGCAAGGTGCCCTCCAGCTCGTGCGCGACCTCGAGCCCGACCTTGTGGTCCTCGACGTCATGCTGCCCGACATGGACGGGTTCACCGTGACGCGCCGCATGCGCGAGACCGGCCGGCACACCCCTGTGCTCTTCCTCACCGCGAAGGACGACACGCAGGACAAGGTCCAGGGCCTCACGGTCGGCGGCGACGACTACGTCACGAAGCCGTTCTCGCTCGAGGAGGTCGTGGCCCGCATCCGCGCTGTCCTGCGGCGGACCAACGCCACGCTCCCGGACGACGACGCCGTGCTGCGCGTCGGCGACCTCGAGCTCGACGAGGACTCGCACGAGGTGCGCCGCGCCGGCGTCGAGGTGGAGCTGTCCCCCACCGAGTTCAAGCTGCTGCGCTACCTCATGCTCAACTCCGGCCGCGTGCTGTCGAAGGCGCAGATCCTCGACCACGTCTGGCAGTACGACTGGGGCGGCGACGCCAACATCGTCGAGTCCTACATCTCCTACCTGCGCCGCAAGATCGACTCCCTCAAGGTGCCCGGCGTCGACGGCGCCGACGAGGCGCTGCCGCCGCTGATCCACACCAAGCGCGGCATCGGCTACCTGCTGCGGGCGCCGCAGGCGGCACGCGTGTGAGCGTGATCCCGATCGACCTGCACGGGGAGGACGGGCTGACGGACGAACCGACGGAGAAGCCGGCGGTCGGGCGCACCCGCGTCGTCAGACGGGTCTCCGGCTGGTTCGACCGGCAGCCGTTGCGGGCCCGGCTGGTCGCGACCATCGCCGTGCTGCTCGCGGCCGGCCTGCTCGCGACCGGCCTGGCCACGCAGGCGATCGTCTCGCGCTACCTGGTCCTGCAGGTCGACGAGCAGCTCGCTCGCACCGCCGGCAACCCGGACGCCCTCCAGCAGACGATCTTCTCGGCCAACACGGGCCCCAGCGACTACTACGTGCTGGTGCGCACGGGCTCGGGCGAGCAGTCGACCTCCTGGTCGCCGACCATCGGCCTCGACGGCCGGCCGGTCATCCCGCGGTTGTCCGCCGCCGACGCCAAGGTCCGCGAGGGCACGCCGTTCACCGTGAAGTCGACCGGGGGCACGCACGCCACCCAGTGGCGGGTCGTCGCCGTCCGCGTCTCCGCGATCAACCTCGGGTCCGGGCTGCCGCCCGAGCCGGGCATCGCGTTCGTCGCGCTGCCGCTGTCCGACGTGCACGAGGCGTCGCGCTTCCTCGCCCTCACGCTGTTCGGTGTGGGCGTCGGCATCATCGCGCTGGGCGCCGTCGCGGCGTGGCTGCTGGTGCACCGGTCGCTGCGCCCGCTGCGGGAGATCGAGACGACGGCGGCCGCGATCGCCGCGGGCGACTTCGCCCGGCGCGTGCCCGCCGCGCCCCCCACCACCGAGGTCGGCTCGCTCGGCGCGTCGCTCAACGCGATGCTCGCGCAGATCGAGCACGCGTTCGCCGTGCGCGAGGAGTCGGAGCGGCGCATGCGCCGGTTCGTCTCGGACGCCAGCCACGAGCTGCGCACCCCGCTCGCCACGATCCGCGGCTACGGCGAGCTGTACCGGATGGGCGCGCTCGACTCGGACGACCAGGTCGACGACACGATGGTCCGCATCGAGGACGCCGCGCGCCGCATGGGCACGCTCGTCAACGACCTGCTCGAGCTCGCGCGCATGGACGAGGGGCGCGAGCTGCGCAGTGACCCCGTCGACCTCGTGCCCATGGCCGCCGACGCCGCCCAGGACCTGCGCGCGCTCGACCCGTCGCGCGCCGTGTCCGTCGTCGGGCTCGACGGGCAAGCACCGCCGTCGGGCCTCGTGGTGACCGGGGACGGCGACCGCCTGCGCCAGGTGCTCACCAACCTGGTCGGCAACGTCGCGCGGCACACGCCGGCCGGGACGCCCGCGGAGCTGGCGATCGGCACGATGGCGGGCGCCGCGATGCCGGGCGCCGAGGGGCGCGGCGGCGGGACGGCCGTGCTCGAGGTCCGCGACCACGGGCCGGGCGTGACGCCGCGGCAGGCGGCCCGGATGTTCGAGCGGTTCTACCGGGCCGACTCGTCGCGCAACCGTGAGTCGGGCGGGTCCGGACTGGGGCTGGCGATCGTCGCGGCCATCGTCGGTGCGCACGGCGGCCACGTGGAGACGGCGCCGATGGCGGGCGGCGGGCTCGTGGTCCGGGTGCAGCTTCCGCTCGCCCGGACCACCGCTCCCGTAGGGACAGGGTTCACCCTCTGACGGTGGCCCGCTACGATGGCGCGTCGTCGTCGCCCTGCCTCCCCTCGTGAACCACGCGGGGTCGTACGCTGGCAATGAGGACACGTCGTAGTCACCGACCAAAGGTCTGATATCCATGGGCGTCAACTGGAATGACGCACCGCAGTGGTTCCGCTCCTCGTTCGCCCGCGCCGCCCGCGGCGCCGGCGCCACCGCCACGGACCAGGAGCTCGCAGACACTGCCGAGTCCCTGGTCGAACGGTGGTCGGGCGAGGCTCGCCACTTCCACAACCTCAAGCACCTCGCGACGACGCTCCACCGCGTCGACGAGCTGTCGCAGGAGACGCACGACCCCGACCTGGTGCGGCTCGCCGCCTGGTACCACGGGGCGGTCTTCGCGTCCGACGCCAAGACGACCTACGCGCTCTGGGGCGGCGAGCAGACGACCGCCAGCGCAGAGCTCGCGCGCAAGGAGCTGACGCAGCTCGGTGTGCCGTCGGCCAACGCCGACCGCGTCGCCGCACTGGTCGACTCGCTGCTGCGGCACCAGCCCGCGGCGGGCGACTCGGACTCGCAGGTTCTCAACGACGCCGACCTGTCGATGCTCGCGATCGAGCCGCAGCACTACAAGCTCTACGTCGCCGCGGTCCGCGCCGAGTACGCGCACATCCCCACGCGCGACTTCCTGCGAGCGCGCATCCGCATCCTCGAGCGGCTGCTCCAGCGCGGGCAGATCTTCTCCAGCCCGATGGGCGCGGCGTGGGAGAACCCGGCCCGCCAGAACGTCGAGGCCGAGCTCTCGCGGCTCCTGAAGGAGCAGGCCATGCTGCCGCCGGAGGAGGAGGCAGAGACCGCCGACGTTTCCGAGACCTCGGAGACGCCCGAGGCCTGAGCCCTGGGCGGTAGCTCGCCGAGACCTCGCCGTCCACACCCTGTGGAAACCCACCCGCGCGACTGACGCAAGACGCCTACCGTCGTCCCGCCCGGACAGCCCGGGCGGGACGACGGCGGGCCTGTGCGCCCGCGGGACGGGGACGGACATGCGGTACGACGTCGACAGCGAGCGGGTGGCGCAGGCGAGCGCCGCGGTGAGCGGATCGGTGGGCACGATCCGGGGCGAGGTGGGCGCCATGGTGCGCCATCTGCAGGACCTTCAGGCGAGCTGGCACGGCGGCGCCGCGACGGCGTTCGGCGGTGTGATGACCCAGTGGCAGTCGGCGCAGACCCAGGTGGAGCAGGCCCTGGACGCGATCCAGCTCGCGCTGTCCTCGGCGGCCCGCACCTACGCGGACGCGGAGACGCAGGCCGCACGCCTGTTCGCGACGCGCTGAGCAACCCCACGCACGACGGCGGCCCGCCACCCCGCGAAGGGTGACGGGCCGCCGTCGTTCGTTCAGCGCGCGTGGATCAGAAGTCCATGCCGCCCATGTCGCCACCGGCCGGCATGGCCGAAGCCTTCTCCGGCTTGTCGGCCACGACGGCCTCGGTGGTGAGGAACAGCGCGGCGATCGACGCGGCGTTCTGGAGCGCCGAGCGGGTCACCTTGACCGGGTCGTTGACGCCCGCGGCGAGCAGGTCCTCGTACACGCCGGTGGCGGCGTTGAGGCCGTGGCCGGCCGGGAGGTTCTTGACCTTCTCCGCCACGACGCCGCCCTCGAGACCGGCGTTGATCGCGATCTGCTTGAGCGGGGCCGAGATGGCGGCCTGGACGATCGTGGCGCCGATGGCCTCGTCACCCTCGAGCTCGAGCTTGGCGAACGCAGCGGCACCAGCCTGGATGAGGGCCACGCCACCACCGGCGACGATGCCCTCCTCGACGGCAGCCTTCGCGTTGCGGACGGCGTCCTCGATGCGGTGCTTGCGCTCCTTGAGCTCCACCTCGGTGGCCGCGCCGGCCTTGATGACGGCGACGCCGCCGGCCAGCTTGGCGAGACGCTCCTGGAGCTTCTCGCGGTCGTAGTCGGAGTCCGACTTCTCGATCTCGCCACGGATCTGGTTCACGCGACCGGCGATGAGGTCGGCGTCGCCGGAGCCCTCGACGATCGTGGTCTCGTCCTTGCTGACGACGACCTTGCGGGCCTGGCCGAGCAGGTCGAGCGTCGCGTTCTCGAGCTTGAGGCCCACCGTCTCGGTGATGACCTGGCCGCCGGTGAGGATCGCGATGTCCTGCAGCATGGCCTTGCGGCGGTCGCCGAAGCCCGGGGCCTTGACGGCGACGGACTTGAAGGTGCCGCGGATCTTGTTCAGCACGAGGGTGGCCAGGGCCTCGCCCTCGACGTCCTCGGCGATGATGAGCAGCGAGCGACCCTGCTTCATGACCTGGTCGAGGATCGGCAGCATGTCCTTGACGTTCGAGATCTTCGACTCGACGAGCAGGACGTACGCGTCCTCGAGGACGGCCTCCTGGCGCTCCGGGTCCGTCTCGAAGTAGCGGGCGAGGAAGCCCTTGTCGAAGCGCATGCCCTCGGTGAGCTCGAGCTCCAGGCCGAAGGAGTTGGACTCCTCGACCGTGATGACGCCCTCCTTGCCGACCTTGTCGAGCGCCTCGGCGATGAGCTCGCCGATCGCCGGGTCGCCGGCCGAGATGGCAGCCGTGGCGGCGATCTCTTCCTTGGTCTCGATCTCCTTGGCGGCGTTGAGCAACTGCTCGGTCACGGCCTCGACGGCCTTCTCGATGCCGCGCTTGATGGCGATCGGGTTGGCGCCGGCGGCGACGACGCGCAGGCCTTCCTTGACCAGGGCCTGGGCGAGCACCGTGGCGGTCGTCGTGCCGTCACCGGCGACGTCGTCCGTCTTCTTGGCGACCTCCTTGACGAGCTCCGCACCGATCTTCTCGAACGGGTCGTCGAGCTCGATCTCCTTGGCGATGGACACGCCGTCGTTGGTGATCGTCGGGGCGCCCCACTTCTTGTCGAGCACGACGTTGCGGCCCTTGGGGCCCAGGGTCACCTTGACGGTGTCGGCGAGCGCGTTGAGACCGCGCTCCATGCCACGACGAGCCTCCTCGTCGAACGCAATGATCTTGGCCATGGGGACTTGTCCTCCGCTGGATGGCTTCTGCACGGCCGACGAGGTGCCCGCGACGGACGGCGTGCACCAGCGCGTTCAGGTCACGCGCAGGCACAGGCCTCACCAGTCGGCCAGATTTCGGGCCACTCCCCGGCCGGGCCCACAGTGCCGTCCGACGGCGCTGCTGTCACTCGACACGGGAGAGTGCTAACGCCATATTGGCACTCGCCCCCGGTGAGTGCAAGACGATCCGCCAGGGGCGGAACCCCCGCCGGTCGCATCGCGACACGACGACGCCGAGGTGCCGCTCCCCTCCGCGGGAGCGGCACCTCGGCGGTGGTGCGTCAGTGGTCAGAGAGGGCGGACCTGCTCCGCCTGGGGGCCCTTGGTGCCCTGACCGACCTCGAACTCGACCTGCTGCCCCTCGTCGAGGGTGCGGTACCCGTCCGTCTCGATCGCGCTGTAGTGAACGAACAGGTCCTGGCCGCCCGAGGTCGGGGTGATGAACCCGTAGCCCTTCTCAGCGTTGAACCACTTGACGGTGCCCTGCGCCATGAACTTCTCCTTGTGCTTCTCCCCAGCCCGGGGCACTGGCTGGTCCCGGGTGTGCGCGAGCCTAGTGGCCCCGCTCACATGGAGGAAACACCGAAACGGCGCGTTTGTCCTGCGCGACCTGCGCAGACGTCAGCCGGCCGGGGTGAGCGCGCTCTTGATGATCACGACGACGTCGCCCTTCGCGAGGGTCTGCTGCGAGACGTTCTCCGCCGGGATCCCGAGGATCGCTGCGACGGCCGCAGCGGTGTCGGAGCGGTCGGCGGCGTACCAGACGCTCGTGACGTCGGGGCTGCTGCTGCCGGAGAACGTCTCGGCCGCCGCGTTGGTGAAGCCCTGCGCCGCCAGCGCGTCGGTACCCTTCTTGGCCTCGCCGTTGATGCCGCTGTCGTTGAGCACCCGGATCTGCGCGCCGGTGTTGGCGGCCGCGACGAGCGCCGCGACGTCCGGGGCAGCCGCGGCCTTCGAGCCGTCGTCGGCGGCGGGCGTCTCCGCCGCCGGCGGCTCGGACGCCGCCGCGTCGTCCCCGCCTGCGGCAGGATCCGTCGCATCGGCGGAGGCGCCGCCGGTAGGCTGGGACTGGGCGGTCGTGGCCGCGCCGCCCGCCGTACCCGTGTCGCGGGACAGGAAGGTGACGCCGGCGACGGCGACCGCCACTGCCACGATCGCGACCAGCAGGAACGGCCATACGCTGCTCCACCTGGAGCGGGGAGCGCGGTGCACGCCGACAGGTGCGTCGTCAGGTCCGCGAACGTCGAACTCGTCGGGCGGGTACGGATACTGGCTGCGGCTCACGGCGGACAGGGTAGCGGCTCGCGCTGGGCGCCGTGTGCTCTCAGGCGCCGCCCTCGGACAGACGACGGGCCGACCGTGCCCGCTGACGGGTGGCACGCAGGCGCCGGAGCCGCTTGACGAGCATCGGGTCCGCGGCGAGCGCCTCCGGGGTGTCGATGAGCGCGTTGAGCACCTGGTAGTAGCGCGTCGCCGACATGTCGAACAGCTCGCGCACCGCCTGTTCCTTCGCCCCGGCGTACTTCCACCACTGCCGCTCGAAGGCGAGGATCTCGCGATCCCGCTCGGAGAGGTCCCGGGTGTCGGCGGGCGCCTCGACGGGCTTCAGGACGATCTCGCTCATGTCCTTCAGGTTAGGCCGCGAACCACACCGATGTCATTCACCGGCGCATCTCCCCTTTCGGCGTCGCACTTCCTGGCGTTCTGGCGGCCGGAACGCCAGGAAGTACGACGTCGAAAGGGAGTGTTCGTGGGCGTCCGGGCCCGGAGCGGGCGCCCGGGCCCCGCACGCCGCCACCGGCGGCGGGTAGCCTCGCCGTCGTGACGACGACGCCCGCCCCGCCGCCGCAGCCGACCTCGCCGCCCGCGCCGAGCCCGACCGCCGCGGCGCGCCTCCCGCTCGCCGAGGTGATCGACCCTGGCTGGGCGGAGGCCCTCGCCGACGTCGAGCCGCGGATCCATGCGATGGGCGACTTCCTGCGCGGCGAGCTCGCCGCCGGGCGGCAGTACCTGCCCGCCGGGGCGGACGTGCTGCACGCGTTCCGGCGGCCGTTCGCCGACGTGCGCGTGCTCGTCGTCGGGCAGGACCCCTATCCGACCCCCGGGCACCCGATGGGGCTGTCGTTCTCCGTCCAGCCCGACGTGCGGCCCGTCCCCCGCTCGCTGGCGAACATCTACACCGAGCTCATGGCCGACGTCGACGCCCCGCCGCCGTCGAACGGCGACCTGCGGCCCTGGGCCGACCAGGGCGTGATGCTCCTCAACCGGGTGCTGACCGTGGAGCCGGGCCGGGCGGCGTCGCACCGGGGCAAGGGCTGGGAGGCCGTGACCGAGGCGGCGATCCGGGCGCTCGTCGCTCGCGGCGGGCCGCTCGTCGCGATCCTGTGGGGCCGGGACGCGGCGTCGCTCAAGCCGTGGCTCGGGTCGGTGCCGTTCGTCGAGAGCGCGCACCCGAGCCCGCTGTCGGCCCATCGCGGGTTCTTCGGCAGCCGCCCGTTCTCGCAGGTCAACGCTCTGCTCGAGCAGCAGGGCGGGGTACCGGTGGACTGGCACCTCCCGTAGCGGTCCGCCCGTGCCCGGTCGCGTGGAAAGTCGCCAGGGGCATAATCGCCGCGTGAGCGAGAACCCGACGCAGCACATCCCTGGCCCCCACGCCGACGCCGCGGGCGCGCCCCGCTGGACGCGGTACGTCGCCCTCGGCGACTCGTTCTCGGAGGGGCTGTGGGACCCGTACCCGGCCGACGGCGGCGCCGGCGCCCCGGCATCCGACGGCGTCCAGCGGGGCTGGGCGGACCGGCTCGCCGACACGCTGTCCGCGCGGCGCGTCGCCGTCGGGCTCGACCCGCTGGAGTATGCGAACCTCGCGATCCGCGGCCGGCTCCTGCGACCGATCGTCACCGAGCAGGTGCCGATCGCGCTCGGCCTGAAGCCCGACCTGGTGTCGCTCATCGGCGGCGGCAACGACGTCCTGCGCCCCGGCGTCGACGTCGACGACATCTCGCAGGCCCTCGAGGACGCCGTCGCCACCATCCGCGCCACCGGGGCGGACGTGCTGCTGGGCACCGGCTTCAAGGCGGGCGGTGCCCTGAGCTTCATCCGGAGCCGCGTCGGCACCTACAACGCGAACATCTGGTCGATCGCGCAGCGGCACGGCGCGCACGTGCTCGACCTGTGGGGCATGCGGGCGCTCTTCGACCTGCGGATGTGGGCCGACGACCGCCTGCACCTCACGCCCGAGGGACACCGCCGCGTCATGAACGCGGCGCTCGACGCGCTGCGCCTCGCGCCCGACGACGCCGCGTACGACCTGCCGCTCGACCCGGTCCCGCCGGCGCCGTTCGCGCAGAAGGCCAGGGCCGACGCCGAGTGGGCGCGCGAGTACGTCGTGCCGTGGGTCAAGCGGCGCATCCGGCACACCTCGAGCGGCGACGGGCGCGCCGCGAAGTGGCCGCTGCCCGTGCGCTGGCCCGACTCCCGTGGATAAGTTGGAATGACCAGCGCGGACGGGGAGGTCCCATGAGCCAGGAACACGGCCACAGCACGACCGAGAAGATCGCGGACGCAGCCGACAAGGTGGCGGGCTCCGTCAAGAAGGCGGTCGAGGACGGCATCGAGGCCGTCCGGCCGACGTGGGAGGAGAAGGTGGCTCCGCACGTCGTCTCCGGCGCGGCGAAGGCCGCCGGGTGGGGCGACTCCACGCGCGAGCACGCCGACCAGAAGGCCGCCGAGCTCAACGCCGAGGACCGCCCGTCGAGCAAGATCCTGGGCTTCGTGCTCGGCATGGGCGCGGCCGCCGTCGCCCTCGCCGCCGTCGTGGCGCGGTGGGTCGGCAAGGAGGCGGAGAAGTCGTCGCACCCGGCCGACCACCCGTCCGACAAGGCGGAGCAGCCGGACGAGCCCGCCGATCAGACGGTATGAGGTGATGGCCCGCGGCTCGATCGCGGCGGGGGCCGGCGTGATGGTCGTCGTCGTTCGTGGTGGTGTCTAAGGCCCTTCGGCCCCTGCGGGGCGGCCCTGCGGGCCGGCCTTGACGCCACCGCGCCCGCCGACGGCGTGTGCCCGCGTCGACGCGGTCGGTGGCAGCGGCTGTTGTCAGCAGAGGCCTGCCCGGCACAAGGTCGTGGGTTACCAGGCTGTTCCTGTCTGGCCTATCCACATTGTGTCGGGAGGCCCCTGTGATCACCCACTTTAGCGAGCGGTGGGCCGTCGGTCTGGACGTCCACGCTCGTTCCGTCTCGGCCGCCGCGATCGATACCTCGACCGGTGAGCTGCACACCCGCCGCCTGGCCCCGGACCCGGCCGGGATCCTCGCGTGGATCGACGCTCTGGATCCGGCCGCCGGGCCGGGCACGGTCGCCGCGGCCTACGAGGCCGGACCCACCGGGTTCGGCCTGGCCCGCGCATTCGACGACGCCGGGATCCGGTGCGTGCTGGCCGCACCGTCGAAGATCGCCCGCGCCCCGGGCGAGCACGTCAAGACCGACGACCGTGACGCGGTCCTGCTGGCCCGCCTGCTCACCCGTGACGACCTCGCCCCCGTGCGCGTCCCGACCCTGATCGAGGAAGCCGCCCGCGACCTGGTCCGGGCTCGCGAGGACACCCGCCACGAGCTGATGGCGGCCCGGCACCGGACCGGGAAGCTCTTGCTGCGCCACGGCATCGTCTACACCGGCGGCACGACCTGGAACCGGGTCCACCACGCCTGGCTGGGCCAGATCCGGTTCGACCTGCCCGCCACCACCGCAGCGTTCGACGCAGCCCTAGAAGCCGTCCAGTTCGCCGAGGCCCGCCGCGACCGCCTCGACGAGAAGATCGCCCTCATGGCCGCCGACTCCCCGTTCACCGACATCACCCACCGGCTGGCGTGCCTGCGCGGGATCTCGACCCTGACCGCGTTCGCCTTGGCCGTCGAGATCGGCGACTGGACCCGGTTCACCGGATCATCCATCGGCGCGTTCCTCGGCCTGACCCCCTCCGAGCACTCCTCCGGCAGCTCACGCCGCCAGGCCGGGATCACCAAGGCAGGCAACCCGCACGCCCGCCGCCTGCTCATCGAGGCCGCCTGGCACCACAAGCCGCTCTACCGGGTCGGCGCCACCCTCCAGGCCCGCTGGGACCTCGCGCCCGCACCCGTGCGCGCCCGCGCTCACGAAGGCAACCAGCGCCTGCACTACCGCTGGACCGTCATGAGCGCCCAGAAGAAGAAGCACACCGTCGCCACGACCGCCATCGCCCGCGAGCTCGCCGGCTGGTGCTGGTCCCTGGCCACCCTCGACCCCACCTGACAACCCAGACTTGCCCCCGCCCACCGCGCCCCCCGGCGAGCAGCGCGAGGAGCGACCCACGACGGCTACTGTGAGCAACCCTGCCGGGCGACGCTCGAACTCAGACCTGTGGCCAGCTCCCGTCGAACACCCCGTCATGCGGTAACCAACCCGCGAATGTCAGTCTGACCGCGCGTCGCCAAGACACGCCTGCGCCGGGCGGCCACGGCCGCGAGGAGCAAGGGTGAGGCTCCCGCCCGGACACCACCCTCGAGCGGGAGCCTCACCCTGCCCCTTGACAGACCGCACCTACATATCAGTAGGACTTGCCGTCGGCATAGCGCTGCTTGCGCCACGCGCGCCCGTTGCCGCGGTTGCGGCTCTTGAACGTGGGGAGCTGGGAGTCGCAGTTCGGGCAGACGAGCCGGAGGTTCTCGCGGCGGTTGTTGGACGCGTTGCCGTCGATGTGATCGAGCACGAACGCGAGGGGCTGGCCCTGCCATGTGGCGGGGGCTGCGCAGATCGCACACAGCGCCGCCTGCGCCTGCCTGAGGTACGCGCGCACGTAATGGTTGGCGCGGGAGCTGAGGCTCGGCGCCAGGCCGGTGCGGAGCCACTCGGCGGTCATCCGCTCTTGTCGGTGCGCCCACTGGCACACACTGCCGCAGTAGACCTTCTGCTTGTGCACCAAGGGTGCGCCACATCCGAGGCATGTCTTCACGGTTCGAACGCTAGTTCGAACCACTGACATTTCCGGGGTGGCCGTCTGATCGGAGCCGCCTACGGGATTCGAACCCGTGACACAACGCTTACAAGGCGAATGCTCTACCAGCTGAGCTAAGGCGGCATGCCCGGCCGGGCGGGCGGGGACCAGACTACCGACCCCCGCCCGCCCGGCCGAACAGCGGGGTACTACTTCGTCGCGTCCGCCACGGCCTTCGGCAGCGCCGTCGGGTTGGTCCAGTCGCCGTCCCAGCGCTTGCCGTCGATCGTGATGGTCGGCGTGCCGAAGCCACCACTCTTCGGGTTGGTCAGGGCCTTGTTCCCCGTGGCCGAGTTCGTCGCCGAGAACACCCACTGCCCGAACGTCGTGCGGGCCTCGCCCGAGGCGATGCCCGCGGCGACCTCCGCCGGCACGCCCGCCTGCTTCGCCAGGTCCGCGAGCTCCTGGTCCGTGTGGCCGGCGGTCTGCTCCTGCGGCTCGTTCGCGTACAGCGCCTCGTGGAAGTCCAGGAACGTCGCCGGCGCGCGGTCGGCCACCCACGCCGCGGCCGCGGCCGCGCGGGTCGAGTACTCGGTGCCCTGAGAGACGCGGTCCAGGATCGAGACGGGGAACATCACCACGTTGGCGGTGCCGTCCTTGACGAAGGTCTCGAGGGCGGCCTTGTTCGTCTGCTCGAACTGGCCGCAGATCGGGCACATGTAGTCGAAGTAGATGCCGACCTCGGGCACGCCCGCCGTCGCGGTACCGCCGGCGGAGCGGTCGGTCGCGATCGGGATGCCGCCGTCCTCGCGCGCCGTCGACGGCACGTTCTGGACCTGGCTGAGCGGGATGTCGTCGACCTTGGCCGCCGCGTTCTGGTTGTGGTCGTTGATGAAGAGCACGGCGACGACCGCGACCAGCGCGACGACGACGACGCCCAGCACGCTCATCGTGATCAGGCGGGCGCGGCGGTCGGCCGCCTCCTGCTTCTTCTTCAGGGCCAGGGCCTGGGCACGAGCGGCCTCCCGGCGCTGCGCCTTGCTCAGGTTCGGGCTGTTCGTCGACATCGCGTTCCTTTGTGTCAGAGCACGCCGCTGCCGGCACGGCAGCACGTGGCCAGCCTAACGGGGCCGCATTGCCGCACCCGCGCCGAGGCGCAAGGACACAGGGAGCTCACAGGTCCGGCGGCCCCGTCAGCGGCCACCAGTGGATCACCGGCGGCATCTCGAGCAGCGGCCGCGCCAGGACCCACGCCACGACGAGGCATGCCGCCACCACGACGGCCGCCCCGATCCACCCCGGCGCGAAGGAGCGCAGCAGTACCCGGGCGCCGGTTCGTCCGGTCGTGCCGGCCGGCCCGAACCAGGCGGTCAGCGCCGTCCCCAGCATCGCGAAGGCGAGCAGGCCGCAGAACACGACGCTCGCGTTCATCCCGCCGACCGAGCGCGCGGCGACGTCGGTGCGCGGAAGCAGCATCACGCGCCCCGCGCCGAAGAGCCAGTAGCCGGCGACGACGGTGAGCACGCCGACGCACGCTGCGACGACCAGCTGCGGGATCGCGCCCACGGCCCCGACCACGACGTGCCACGGGAACTTCACGCCCGCGACCACGCCGTCCGAGCGGCGCCGGAAGCCGAACCGCTCCCGCCGGAGGTCCAGCGACCCCCAGGCTTTGCCCGCGATGCGGCACAGCACGACCAGGGCCGCGAGCGCGGCAAACGCGACGCCCGGCCGGGTCGCGGCGAGCACCATGAGCGGCACGAGGGACGCGGCCACGAGCCCGGCCCTGCGAGGGAGCGGCGCCCGCACGTACGGCTCGACCGGCAGCCGCTTCTCGGGCTCGAGATCGTCGCGGGCCCCGGCGACGACCGCCTCGTACGGCTGGTATCGCACCTCGCCCAGGGGAACCGGCCCCGTGCTGGTGGGTTCCGGGCCGGTGGCGACCGGCACCGCCTGCGTGAGCCCGTCGTGGGAGAGCTCCTGGTCGGCGCCCGGCATGGCATCGGCTCCGGCGGCGGCCGCACCCGCACCGGGCACCACCTGCGTGGGCGCCGAGACGAGCATCGTGGGCACGCCGAAGAGCTCCATCCCGTCCTGCCTGGTCCCGCCGTCCGGGTTCACGGCGATGCGCTGGGTCGCCTCGTCGTCGCCCGGCAGCGGTGACCCGGCCAGGCGGGCGGCGGCCGCGGCGTCCTCGGAGTCGCGGCGGAGGGCGCGCGCCACCTGGGTCGGGCCCCACCGCTCGCCCGGCCGGGGCTGCAGGGCACCGGCGAGCGCCCGGGCGGTGCGCGCGGGCACGCCGACCAGGTCGGCGCGGCCTTCGCGCGAGCGGCGCAGCACCAGGTCGGTGGGCCGCACCCCGAAGGGCGAGCGTCCGGTCGCGGCGAAGGCGAGCAGCGCCGCCCAGCTCCACCAGTCGGAGTCGGGGCTCGGCGCGCCGCCGTCGAGCAGCTCGGGGGCGAGGTAGCCGGGCGTGCCGATGACGAAGCCGGGCGACGTGAGGGTGGCTTGCGCCGGGCCGGTGTCCCCGAGCGCCTGGGCGATGCCGAAGTCGATGAGCACGGGCCCGTGCGGGGTGACCATGACGTTGGACGGCTTGAGGTCGCGGTGCACGACGCCGGCCAGGTGCACCGCCTCGAGCGCCGCGGCGAGCTGGTCGCCCAGCTCGTACAGGTCGACGGCGTCGAGCGGGCCGCCCTCGTCGACCTCGGCCTCGAGCGTGCGGCCGCGGACCAGCTCCGTGACGACGAACGCGCCCTCGCCGTCGAGCTCGGCGTCGAGGACGCGCGCGACGGCGGGGTGGCGCAGGCGCTGCAGGGCGCCGACCTCGCGGCGCAGTCGCTCGCGCGCGACGGGGTCGCGGTCGAGGTGCGCGTGCAGCACCTTGAGCGCGACGGCGGTGCCGCCGCCGTCGACCGCCTCGTAGACCGCGCCCATGGCGCCGCGTCCGAGCAGGGAGCGGATCGTGTACCCGCCGATCTCCGTGCCCGCCGTCAGGCGACCGGGCGCGCCGGCCGTGCCCACGGCTCTCGCTCCCTCGACGACGTCACCCATGGCGTCACCGTAATGGCCGGTCGGCCACCGTGCGCGGGCACAGCGGGCAGGGTGCGGGTCCCCTCGTCGCGCACCTTCGCCGTCCGGCGGGGGGTGGCGGCGTCGCCCGGCGACTGCCGCCGGGACGGTCCTCCCTGGCGCCCCCGAGTAGGTTGGGGACAGTCAAGCAATCACCCACCCGATTGGCAGGATTCCCATTGACCGGCAAAGAACGGCCCGGTGACCGTGACCGCTACGACCTCGTCGTCGTCGCCAACCGCCTGCCGGTGGACTTCTCCGTCCGGCCGGGCGGCGGGATCGACTGGCAGCGGTCTCCAGGTGGCCTGGTCACGGCGCTCGAGCCGGTCATGCAGCAGGCCGAAGGTGCCTGGGTGGGCTGGTCGGGTGCGCCCGACCTCGCCTCCGAACCGTTCGACGCCGACGGCATGTGGCTGGTCCCGGTCACGCTGAGCGCGTCGGAGATCGAGCGCTACTACGAGGGCTTCAGCAACGACACCCTGTGGCCGCTGTACCACGACGTCGTCTCGACGCCCGCGTACCACCGGCAATGGTGGGACGCGTACCGCCGGGTCAACCAGAAGTTCGCGGACGCCGCGGCCGCGCAGGCCGCCGACGGCGCCATCGTCTGGGTGCACGACTACCAGCTGCAGCTGGTGCCGAAGATGCTGCGCGACCAGCGGCCCGACCTGCGCATCGGGTTCTTCGACCACATCCCGTTCCCGCCCGTCGAGCTGTTCCAGCAGCTGCCGTGGCGGCGGCAGATCGTCGACGGCCTGCTCGGCGCCGACCTCGTCGGCTTCCAGCGCGGCGGCGACGCCTCCAACTTCATCCGCGCGGTGCGCCGCCTGACCGAGTACACGACGCGCGGTCCCATGGTCACCGTGGGCGACGAGCGTGCCCGCCTCGGAAGGCACGTGCGTGCCGGCGCGTTCCCCATCTCGATCGACTCGACCCGCTTCGACGCGCTGGCCCGCACCCCCGAGGTCCAGGCGCGTGCGAAGGAGATCCGCACCGAGCTCGGCGACCCCGACGTCGTGATGCTCGGCGTCGACCGCCTCGACTACACCAAGGGCATCCGCCATCGCATCAAGGCGTACGGCGAGCTCCTCGACGACGGCCGCGTCGACGCCGCCCGCACCACGCTGGTGCAGGTGGCCAGCCCGAGCCGCGAGAACGTCGGGGCCTACCAGGAGCTGCGCGAGCACGTCGAGGTGCTGGTCGGCCGCATCAACGGCGAGTTCGGCGAGCTCGGGCACTCGGCGATCCACTACCTGCACCACTCCTACCCGCCGGACGAGATGGCGGCGCTCTACCTCGCGGCCGACGTCATGCTGGTCACGAGCCTGCGCGACGGCATGAACCTCGTGGCCAAGGAGTACATCGCCGCCCGTTCGGACGAGCTCGGCGTGCTGGTGCTCTCGGAGTTCACCGGCGCGGCCGACGAGCTCGGCTCGGGCCCCCTGCTGGTCAACCCGCACGACATCGAGGGCCTCAAGGAAGCCGTCGTCACCGCCTCGCGCATGACCGCGGGCGAGCAGCGCCGCCGCATGCGCCGCCTGCGCCGCAAGGTCATGGCCGACGACGTCGCGAAGTGGTCGCAGGCGTTCCTCGGCGTGCTGCAGGCGATGCCGCGCCGCACGTCTCCCCCCGCCGCGGTCGAGGCGCCATCGGCCGCCGAGCACCTCGCGAGCACGCCCGGCGTGCCCGTCCCCCTCGCGCGGGCGCTCGAGGCGCTCGCAGGGTCCGACGACGCCACCGTCCTGGTCGGGCTCGACTTCGACGGCACGCTCGCCCCGCTCGTCGACAACCCCACGGCCTCGGCGATGACGCCCGCCGCGCGCACCGCCGTCGAACGCATCGGCGCGCTGCCCGACGCCGCCCGGCTGCGGCTCGCGCTCGTCTCCGGGCGCGACCTCGCCGACCTCGCCGACCGCGCCCGGCCGCCGTCCGGCACCTACCTGGTGGGCAGCCATGGTGCCGAGACCGGCTGGGTGCTGCCCAACGGCTCCGTCGAGGCGGTGCCTGTCGAGCTCACCACCGAGCAGTCCGAGGCGCTCGCCGCCGTGACCGCCGGCTTCGACGAGATCGCCGCCGCCGCCGACGGCGCCTGGGTCCAGCACAAGCCGTCGGCGGCCGTGCTGCACACCCGGCTCGCCCCGCCCGACGTGACGGCGTCCGTGATCGAGCAGGCCAACGCCGTCGTCGCCGAGCTGGGCCTCGAGGCCATGCACGGCAAGGACGTCGTCGAGGTCGCCGTCGTGGCCGCCGACAAGGGGTCTGCGCTCGCACGGCTGCGCACCGTCGTCGCGCAGAAGGACGACGCCCCCGAGGGCGACCGCCCCGTCCGTGTGCTGTACGCCGGCGACGACACCACGGACGAGCACGCGTTCGGCGCCCTCGAGCCTGGCGACGTCGCCGTCAAGGTGGGCGACGGCCCCACCGTCGCACCGCACCGCGTCGCGGACGCGGACGCGCTCGCGGCCGCGCTGGGCCGGCTCGCCGACGCGGCCGCACGGCGCGCTGGTGAGGGGTTGACCGGCGCATGACGAACCCCGGGTGCGGAGCACGACCCGGCAGTGAGTAGACTCACCCCGTCGCCCCGCGTGGCGACGTAGACGACGCCGTCCGACGCACCAGCGAGGGCGACGTCGACAACTCAACAAGTGTCACAGCAGACACGCACGTCGTGATCTCAGCGGCACCCGACACAACGGATCGTCCGGCACGTACCTGCCGGTGGAGGGAACCACTCACATGGCTACTGTCACTTTCGACCACGCGACCCGCGTCTACCCGGGCACCGAGCGCCCTGCGGTCGACCAGCTCAACCTGCACATCGAGGATGGCGAGTTCCTCGTCCTCGTCGGCCCCTCGGGCTGTGGCAAGTCGACCTCGCTCCGCATGCTCGCGGGTCTCGAGGACGTCAACGGCGGCCGCATCCTCATCGGCGACCGCGACGTCACCGACGTCCAGCCGAAGGACCGCGACATCGCGATGGTGTTCCAGAACTACGCGCTGTACCCGCACATGTCCGTCGCGGACAACATGGGCTTCGCGCTGAAGATCGCCGGCACCCCCAAGGCCGAGATCCGCCAGCGCGTCGAGGAGGCTGCGAAGATCCTCGACCTCACCGAGTACCTCGACCGCAAGCCGAAGGCCCTCTCGGGTGGCCAGCGTCAGCGTGTCGCCATGGGCCGCGCCATCGTGCGTCAGCCGCAGGTCTTCCTCATGGACGAGCCGCTGTCGAACCTCGACGCCAAGCTCCGCGTGCAGACCCGTACGCAGATCGCCTCGCTCCAGCGCCGCCTGGGCGTCACCACGGTCTACGTCACGCACGACCAGACCGAGGCCCTCACGATGGGTGACCGCATCGCGGTCCTCAAGGCGGGTCTGCTCCAGCAGGTCGGCACGCCGCGCGAGATGTACGACAACCCGGCCAACGTCTTCGTCGCCGGCTTCATCGGCTCCCCCGCCATGAACATCGGCACGTTCAGCATCAAGGACGGCGCGGCCCTCGTCGGCGCGGCGCAGATCCCGCTCGAGCGCTCCGTCGTCGACGGCCTCACCGAGGCCGACGGCGGCAAGATCACCGTCGGCTTCCGCCCCGAGTCGCTCGACGTCGTGGGCTCCGGCACGACCGGCTCGTTCCAGATCGAGACCACCCTCGTCGAGGAGCTCGGCTCGGACGCCTTCCTCTACGGCTCGCTCGTCAGCGACGTCCACGGCGAGCTCTCGGCCGGTGACAGCGACCAGGTCATCGTCCGCATCGACCCGCGCAACGTGCCGATGAAGGGCGAGGTCATCAACGTGGCCATCAAGACCGGCCAGGCGCACGTCTTCTCGGCCTCGACGGGCATCACCCTCGGCTGAACCAAGGTCCGCGCGTCCAGCGTGACCTGCACACCGTAAGGTGTCCGAACCACCAGGGACGGGCCCGGCTGCTCGGCCGGGTCCGTCCCTGCTTCGTCCTGAGGAAGCCGTGGAGACCCTCCAGATCACCGCCGCGACGCCGGAGTCCGCGCTCCTGGACCTGCCGTGGCGTGTGCCGCTCGAGGAGTGGCCCGCCGAGGTCCTGGCCGCCCTCCCCCGTGGCATCTCCCGCCACATCGTGCGCTTCGTGAAGCTCGGCAAGCGTGTGCTCGCCGTCAAGGAGACGCGCGACCACTACGCGTTCCGCGAGTACGAGCTGCTGCGCCGCCTCCAGAAGCTCGAGGTCCCCTGCGTCGTCCCCCTCGCCGTCGTGACGGGGCGTCTGGACGACCACGGCGAGCCGCTCGAGGCGGCGATCATCACCGAGCACCTCGCGTTCTCGCTGCCCTACCGGGCCGTCTTCAGCCAGTCGCTGCGGCCGGACACGGCCACGCGGCTCATCGACGCCCTCGCCGTCCTGCTCGTGCGGCTGCACCTGGTCGGCTTCTACTGGGGCGACGTGTCGCTGTCCAACACGCTCTTCCGCCGCGACGCCGACCGGTTCGCGGCGTACCTGGTCGACGCCGAGACCGGCGACCTGCACCGCGAGCTCACGCCCGGGCAGCGCGCCTACGACCTCGACCTGGCCCGCACCAACATCATCGGCGAGCTGTTCGACCTCGAGGCCGGCGAGCTGCTGGACGAAGAGGTCGACGCGATCGCGATCGGCGACGCCCTCGTGGCCCGGTACGAGGAGCTGTGGAGCGCCCTCACGGTCGTCGAGTCGTTCTCGGGCGACGAGCGGTGGCGCGTCGACGAGCGCATCCGCCGCCTCAACGACCTCGGGTTCGACGTCGGCGAGCTCGCGATCGTCACCGACATCGACGGCACGACGGTGCAGATCCAGCCCAAGGTCGTGGACGCCGGGCACCACTCACGCCGCCTGCTGCGGCTCACGGGCCTCGACGTCCAAGACAACCAGGCCCGCCGCCTGCTCAACGACCTCGACGCCTGGCGCGCCCACACGGACCGCCTCAACGACTCGGAGCAGCTCGTCTCCCACGACTGGCTGCTCCACTCGTTCGAGCCGACCATCGCAGCCGTGCCGCGCGAGCTGCGCAAGAAGCTCGAGCCCGCGCAGCTCTTCCACGAGATCCTCGACCACCGCTGGTACATGTCCCAGCGCGAGGGCCGCGACGTCCCGATGCCGGAGGCCGCGGTGTCGTACGTCGACCAGGTCCTCCGCCACCGCCCGGACGAGCAGGCGCTGATCGGGGAAGAAGAGGAGCTCTACGGCTGAGCCGCACGCTGCGCCTCACCGTGGGTAGGACTGTGGCCCTGTCTCCGTCGGGAGACAGGGCCACAGCGCTACCCCAGCAGTGCCAGGCGTCAGCCTCGGCGTGCCTTCGCGATCTCGTACAGAGCGATGCTCGTGGCGACGCCCGCGTTGAGGGACTCCACGGCGGCGGCGTCGATCGGGATCTTCGCCACCACGTCGCACGCCTCGCGGATCAGGCGGCCCATGCCCTTGCCCTCAGAGCCGACGACGACCACCAGCGGGTCCGTCGCCAGGTGAAGCGCGCCCACCTCGGTGTCGCCGTCGCCGTCGAGCCCGACGACGAAGCAGCCGGCCTTCTTCAGCTCGCCGAGGGCGCGGGCCAGGTTGGTCGCGCGGGCCACCGGCACGTGCGCCGCGGCGCCCGCCGACACCTTCCACGCCGACGCCGTCACTCCGGCGGCGCGACGCTCGGGCACCAGCACGCCGTGCGCGCCGAACGCGCCGGCGGAGCGCAGCACGGCGCCCAGGTTGCGCGGGTCCGTGACGCCGTCGAGCGCCACGATGAGCGGCGGGCGGCCCGACGCCTCGGCGACGTCGAGCAGGTCCTCGACGTCGCGGTACGCGTACGGCGGCACCTGCGCGGCGACGCCCTGGTGCACCTGGCCGTCGGTGAGGCGGTCGAGCTCGGGCTTGGTGACCTCGAGCAGCGCGAGCCCACGCGTCGAGGCGAGCTGCAGGATCTCGCGCGTGCGGTCGTCGTGGTCGAGGCGCGTCGCGATGTACACCGTCGTCATGGGGACCTCGGTGCGCAGCGCCTCGAGCACGGAGTTGCGGCCGGCCACCACCTCGGTGCCCTCGGTCGACTTGCGCGTGCCGCGCACGACGCCCCGGGACGCGTCGCGCTGACGCTGACCCGCCGCCGTCTTCTCCGCGGCGGCCTTCCGCTTGAACGCGGGGTGGTACTCGCGTTCCTCGGCCTTCGGCGTCGGGCCCTTGCCCTTGAGTGCGCGCCGCCCGTGGCCGCCCGTGCCGACCTGGGCGCCCTTCTTGCTCCCGGCCTTCCGGACTGCCCCGGACCGATTCGTGTTCCCAGCCATGTCTCTCCCACCGGTGGTCGAGCCTGTCGAGACCACCATCACGTCGGTACAGGTGGTCTCGACAAGCTCGACCACCAGGTCTTCTAGTTCGCCAGCGTCCAGCGGGCGCCGTCCGGACCGTCCTGGACAAGGATGCCCGCTGCCGTCAGCCGGTCGCGGATCGCGTCGCTCGCCGCCCAGTCCTTCGCGTCGCGGGCGGCCGCACGGGCCTCCAGCTCAGCGCTCACGAGGGTGTCGAGCGCATCGCGCGCCGACGACGACGCCGCGTCCGCCGCAGCCCACTGCGGGTCGGCGGGGTCCAGGCCGAGCACGTCGAGCATGCCGCGCAGGGCGAGCAGCTCGGCCCGCACGACGGCGTCGGCGTCGAGCGACGACGGTGCAGCGAGCGCCGTGTTCCCCGCCCGCAGGTGCTCGTGCACGACGGCGAGCGCCGCGGGCACGTTGAGGTCGTCGTCCATCGCGTCGGCGAACGGCTCGGGCAGCGTGGCCTTGGCGATCTCGTCGGCCGTCGGGGCGAGGGTGCCGAGCCGCTCGGTCGCCCGCTCGACGAACCCGACCAGCCGGTCCCACGTGGCCTGCGCCTCCGCGAGCGTGTCGGGCGCCCACTCGAGCATCGACCGGTACTGCACGGACACGACCGCGAACCGCACCACCGGAGCGGGCACGGACCTGAGCAGCTCCGAGACCAGCAGCCCGTTGCCGAGCGACTTGCTCATCTTGACGCCCGACTGCGTGATCCAGGCGCTGTGCATCCAGCGGCGCGCGAACGGGAAGCCCGCGGCGCGCGACTGCGCCTGCTCGTTCTCGTGGTGCGGAAACCGCAGGTCGAGCCCGCCGCCGTGGATGTCGAACTCCTCGCCGAGGTAGCGCTGCGCCATGGCCGAGCACTCGAGGTGCCAGCCCGGCCGGCCGCGGCCCCACGGGGTGGGCCAGGCGGCGGTCGCCGGCTCGCCCTCCTTGGGGGCCTTCCAGAGGGCGAAGTCGTGCACGTCCCGCTTGGCGTGTCCCGGGTCGGCGACGTCGTCGGCCGACTGCGGCTCGGGCGCGAGGTCCTCGAGGCGCTGGCGGGTGAGCTCGCCGTAGGCGGGCCACGAGCGGACGTCGAACCAGACGTTGCCCTCGCCGGTGGAGTACGCATAGCCGCGATCGACCAGGCGCTGCATGAGCTCGACCATCTGCGTGACGTGCTGGGTCGCCCGCGGCTCGTACGTGGGCGGCAGCACGCCGAGCGCGTCGTACGCCGCGGTGAACTCGCGCTCGTACCGGGCGGCGTGCGCCCACCACTCGACGCCGGCCGCCGCGGCCTTGGCGAGGATCTTGTCCTCGATGTCGGTGACGTTCCTGATCAGCGTGACCTGGTGGCCCGAGCGCGTCAGCCACCGCCGCAGCACGTCGAAGGCGACCGAGGGCCGCAGGTGCCCCACATGGGGGGCCGACTGCACGGTGGCGCCACACACGTAGATGCCGACCTGGCCGGGGGTCCGGGGCACGAAGTCGGACACCGTGCGCGTGGCGGTGTCGTACAGGCGAAGAGTCACCCGCCCAGGGTACCGGCCACGGGCCTCGCCACCTGGGTGCTCAGGCGAACGCCTTCCGCTCGCCGCGGTAGGTGGGCACGACGTCGACCACCTGGTCCCCCTGCACCAGGTGCACGGACTCGAACCGCTCCATGAGCTCGCCCGCCTTCGCGTGCCGGAACCACACGCGGTCTCCGACGTGCAGCGCCCCGGCACGGCGCGACCGCAGCGGCGTCTGCACCTCGCCCGCCCCCTCGCGCCGCGTCAGCGACCAGCCCGGGGTCACCACGCGCGGAAGACGCGACGGCCCGGCGGCACCCGATGCGACGTACCCGCCGGCGAACGCCGTCGCGAACCCGGGCCCGGGCACGCGTACCACGTCGAGCCCGAAGAACGCCGACGGCACCGGCCGGAACGACCGGTACCCGTCGAACGTCGCCGGCACGTAGAGCCCCGACCCGGCGGTGACCTCTGTGACCCGCGGGTCCGACGACGACACCTCGAGCGACCCGGTGCCGCCCGCGTTGACGAGCTCGACGTCGCGCCCGACGGCGTCGCGCACCGCGTCGAGCACCGCCGCCCGCCGCGCGGGCAGCTCGCGCGCGGACAGCCGCTTCATCGCGCGGACGGCCGCGCTGGAGTCGGGCAGGCCCGCGACCTGCGCCTCGTACGTCATGACCCCGCGCAGCCGCACCCCGTGCGTGGTGGCCACGCGGGCGGCGAGCCGCCCGACGTCGGCAGGGTCGTGCAGCGGCGACCGCCGCGTCCCGGCGTGGAACGTCAGCGGCCCGAGGGCGAGCCGCAGCGAGGCGTCGACGTCGAGGCACACCCCGACGGGCGGCCCGTCGGTCCCCACGTCGGCGAGCGCCTTCTCGACGAGCGCGAGCTGCGCGACGTCGTCGAGCATGAGCGTCACCGCCGCCCGCGCCTGCGGGTCGCGGGCGAGCGCGCGCAAGGAGGCGGCGTCCACGCTCGGGTAGCCGACGAGCGCGTCGCGCACGCCGTGGCCCGCGTGCCAGAGCGCTTCGGCGACGGACGTCGTCATCACGCCCTGGAAGCCCGCGTCGAGGGCCCGGTGCACGAGCGACCGCACGCGCACCGACTTGGCGGCCAGCCGCACGGGCGTGCCGCCGGCACGCCGGAGCAGATCGGCCGCGTTGGCGTCGAACCGGTCCAGGTCGACGACGGCGACGGGCCCTGCGACCAAGGCGGTCGCGTGCGTGAGGCGCTGGGCCAGCGCACCGGATGTCTCCATGCGCGGAGGCTACCCCGGCTGTGCGACCGGTCACACAGGGGGTGCGGCCTCCTTCTCGCGAGTGGCAGACTGCCCCCGTGCCCGCCACCGACGCCGCGACGCCCGCCTGGCAGAACTGGGCGCGGACCGCCAGCGCGAGTCCCGCCCGCCTCGCCCGCCCACGGGACGAGGCCGAGCTCGCGGCACAGGTGGCCCGCGCCGCGTCCACGGGACTGCACGTGCGCGCTGTCGGGGCCGGGCACTCGTTCACCCCGGTCGCCGTGACCGACGGTCTGCTGCTCGACCTCGAGCTCCTCGCGGGACTCGAGGCCGTCGAGCGGCGCCACGACGGCACCGCGCGCGTCACGGTCCGCGCCGGCACCCGCCTGTACCACCTGCACCACCTGCTCGCGTCGCACGGACTGGCGATGACGAACCTCGGCGACATCGACCGCCAGACCGTCGCGGGCGCGATCTCGACGGGCACGCACGGCACCGGCCTGAGCTTCGGCGGCCTCGCCACGCAGGTGTGCGGGGTACGCGTCGTCACGGCCGACGGCACCGTGCGCAGCGTCGGCGTCGGCGACCCGGTGGGTTCGCCCGACCGGGAGCTGTTCGAGCTTGCGCGCCTCGGCCTCGGCACCGCGGGCGTGCTCACGGCCGTGACGCTCGAAGTGGTCCCGGCCTTCTGGCTGCGTGCCCGCGAGGAGGCCGGACCGCTCGAGCCCGTCCTGGCCGACCTCGACGCGTTCGCCCGCTCTGCCGACCATGCCGAGCTCTACTGGTTCCCCGGCACCCAGCGAGCACTGACGATCCGCAACGAGCGGCTCTCCCCCGACGCCGCCGCCCAGTGGGCCACGGACCAGTCGGGCCTCAAGGGCCGCCTGCGGCTGCTGCGCCAGGAGGCACGCGGCCTCGTCGACGAGGAGCTGCTGAGCAACGGCGTGTTCGAGGCCGTCAACCGGCTCGCCACGGCCGCGCCCGGCCTCACCGCCAGCCTCAACCGCATCTCGGCGCGCGCGCTCGCCGACCGCGAGCACGTGGCGCCGTCGTACGAGGTCTTCTGCCGCAAGCGGCGCGTGCGCTTCCGGGAGATGGAGTACGCGGTGCCGCGCGCCGTGGTGGGCGACGTGCTCGCCGAGCTCGACGAGTGGCTGCGCCGCACCTCCGAACCGGTCCCGTTCCCCGTCGAGGTCCGCTTCGTCGCGCCCGACGACATCTGGCTCTCCACCGCCCGTGGCCGTGACACGGCCTACGTCGCCGTGCACCAGTACGCCCGCATGTCGCACCGGCGCTGGTTCGACGCCGCGGAGCGCATCTTCGTCGCCGCCGACGGCCGCCCGCACTGGGGCAAGCTCCACACGCGCACCGCCGACTACCTGGGGGCGCACTACCCGCTCGACGACGTCGCCCGGGTGCGCTCCGCCGTCGACCCCGACGGGCTGTTCTCGAACCCCTACGTCGACGCGGTGCTGGGCCGGCCGACGGCGTCGCCGTCCACGTAGACGGTCAGCAGGTCTGCCAGGGCGTGAAAGCCCTCGAGCGCGCGGGCGTCGTCCTGGTCGACCAGCCACGCGAGCTCGATGCCGTCGATGAGGGCGGTGACGGTCCGGGCGACGAGCCCGACGTCGACGCGGTACCGCACGCCGGCAGCCTCGGCGAACGCCGTGACGAGCGCGCGGGCCATCTCCGTGGACTGCTCCAGGTGCGCCACCGCCGTGGGGCGCAGCGCCTGGTTGCGGGCCCCCGTCGTGGCGATCTCCAGGAGCAGGAGCCGCACCTGCCGGAACCGCTTGAGGCCCATGAGCAGCGCCTCGGCGCACTCGTGCGCGAGCGTCGGGAAGTCGAGACCTGCCGCCGCGCCCGCCGTGATGGCGGCCTTGATCTGGTCCGACGCCTCGACGCTGATGGACTGCCCCATCGCGTCGAGCAGCTCGTCCTTGTCACGGAAGCAGTAGTGCACCGTGCCGAGCGAGACGCCCGCCTCGTGCGCGACCGCGCGGATCGTCACCGCCTCGACCCCCGCCTGCGCGGCCACGCTCAGCGCGGCCTGGACCAGCTGTGCACGGCGCTCGGCCAGGGGCATGCGGTTCACCGGGATGCGCCCCCGCCCGGGCCGCGTTCCGCCGGCACGACGAGGGCCGTCGCGATCGCCGCGACCCCCTCGCCGCGGCCCGTCAGCCCCAGCCCGTCCGTCGTGGTCGCGCTGAGCGCGACCGGGGCGCCGGCCGCTGCGCTCAGCGCCGCGATCGCCTCGTCCCTGCGGGGCCCGATCTTGGGCCGATTGCCCACCACCTGCACCGCGACATTCCCGATCTCGAACCCGGCCGCCCGCACCCGGCGTGCGGCCTCCGCCAGCAGCGCGGTCCCGGCCGCCCCGGCCCACTCGGGCTCGCTCGTGCCGAAGTGCTGACCCAGGTCCCCGATCCCGGCCGCCGAGAACAGCGCGTCGGCGGCGGCGTGCGCGGCGACGTCGGCGTCGGAATGGCCTGCGAGCGCGCGCTCCCCCGGCCAGTGCAGCCCAGCGAGCCACAGCTCCCGGTCGGAGCCCTCGTCGGCGTAGGCGTGCACGTCGACGCCGATCCCGGTCCGCGGCAGGGGCGTCACGGGCGGTCCCCGGAGCCGTCGGCGTAGAAGGTGGCAAGGACGAGGTCGCGCTCGGTGGTGATCTTGAGGGCCGCGTCCTCGCCCGGCACCACGACGACGGTCTCGCCGAGCGCCTCGACCAGGCCGGCGTCGTCGGTGGCGTGGGCGTCCGCGGCCCGGGACGCCCCGGCGGCGTGCGCACGCTCGAGCAGCGAGCGGTCGAACCCTTGGGGAGTCTGGACGGCGCGGAGCACCGAACGATCAGGGGTGGAGGTCACGGGCTCCACGGCGGCGTCGTCGCCGAAGACGCCGGCAGGGCGCGAGTCGACGGCGACGGACACGCTCTTGATCGTATCGACGACCGGCACACCCGGCACGACGGCGCCATGCCCGCCCCGCACGGCGGCGACGACGCGTCGCACGAGCGCCGGGGAGGCAAACGGCCGCGCCGCGTCGTGCACCAGCACGACGTCGTCGCCGGGGCCTGCGAGCGCGAGGCCCGCCGCCACGGACTCCTGGCGGGTCGCACCGCCGTCGACCACCCGCACCGGGACGGTGACCTGCGGGTCGCGCGTGACGACGTCGGACATGACCGTAGCGAGGCCTACGGGGGCCGTGACCACAAGCGAGTCGACGACTCCCGACGCCGCGAGCCGGCGCGCGGCGTGCAGCACCATGGGCAGGCCGTGGACCTCGACGAGGGCCTTGGGCATGTCGCGTCCCAGGCGCGTGCCGGAACCGGCAGCGGTGAGGATCGCCAGCGTGGTCATGGGCCTACCCTGCATGAACGCCGACGCCCCCGCCCGGGTGGGCAGAGGCGTCGGCACGATGTGGACGGTGAACCGCGGCTCAGGACGCGAGGACCTCGTCGAGGATCGCCTCGGCCTTCTCCTCCTCCGTGTGCTCGGCCAGCGCGAGCTCGGACACGAGGATCTGACGAGCCTTGGCGAGCATGCGCTTCTCGCCGGCAGAGAGGCCGCGGTCGGCGTCGCGGCGCGAGAGGTCACGCACGACCTCGGCGACCTTGATCACGTCGCCCGACGCCAGCTTCTCCAGGTTCGCCTTGTACCGGCGCGACCAGTTGGTCGGCTCCTCCGTGTACGGCGCACGCAGCACCTCGAAGACGCGGTCCAGCCCCTGCTGGTCCACCACGTCACGCACACCCACCAGGTCGACGTTCTCCGCCGGGACCTCGATGGTCAGGTCACCCTGGGCAACCTTGAGCTTGAGGTACATCTTCTCTTCGCCACGAATCTTGCGGGTCTTGATCTCCTCGATCAGCGCCGCGCCGTGGTGCGGGTAGACAACCGTCTCGCCTACTTCGAAAGTCATCTGCAGATGTCCCCTTTCCCAACGGCCAAGCCTACCATGCGAGGTCCTACCACCCCGTGGATCCTGAGGACGCCGGGCCGAGCCCCTGTCATGTCCGCGCAGGTCAAGCGCGTTACCACTGCGTTGTCTCGACGTCAAGATTCTCGAACTAGGATGCTGCCCCGGGGCGCAGGCCCCGTCGTCGACCGAGGAGAGCCCGTTGTCCCGCAGCACCCGCCCCGTCCGTACCGCCGCCCTGATCGCCGCCGCCGGCGTGCTCGCGCTCAGCGCGTGCGCCCCCGCTATGACGATCAACCCGTACTCGCCGTCGGACGGCACGCGCGTCGACGTCACCGATGCCCTACGCGGGGTGAACCTGCTGGTCGTGGCCGTTGCGCAGGGTGGTAGTGGCGCGGTCGAGGGCGCACTGGTCAACCGGACGGACGAGTCGCAGACGTTCACGCTGACCGTCGACGGCGCCTCGCCCGTGCGCGTCACGGTGGACCCGGCACAGACGGTCACCCTGGGCACCGACGGCGGCGAGGACGTCGTCCTCGACACCGTCGCCGAGGCCCCGGGCTCGTACCTGGACGCGAGCCTCGACGTCGCCGGCCAGTCGAAGGACTTCAAGCTTCCCGTCCTGGACGGCACCCTTCCGGAGTACGAGGGCGCGGTCCCGCAGGACTGACCCACCCGAGCCCCGCTCCGGGGATGACGATGGCCCGGTTCCGTTCGCGGAAACCGGGCCACGTCCATCCCTACGGCAGCGGGCTCCGGCTCACCCGAAGCGGCCGGAGACGTAGTCCTCGGTCGCCTTCTCCCGCGGGGCCGAGAAGATCGTGGCGGTCTCGTCCATCTCGATCAGCTTGCCCGGCCTGCCGGTCCCCGCGATGTTGAAGAACGCCGTCCGGTCCGACACCCGCGCCGCCTGCTGCATGTTGTGCGTCACGATCACGATCGTGTACTCGGACTTCAGCTGCTGGATCAAGTCCTCGATCGCGAGCGTCGAGATCGGGTCCAGCGCCGAGCACGGCTCGTCCATCAACAGCACCTGCGGCTTGACCGCGATCGCCCGGGCGATGCACAACCGCTGCTGCTGCCCACCCGACAGACCCGAACCCGGCTTCTCCAACCGGTCCTTGACCTCGTTCCACAGGTTCGCCCCACGCAACGAGGACTCGACCAGCTCCTCCGCGTCCGACTTCGAGATCCGCTTGTTGTTCAGCTTCACCCCGGCCAGCACGTTGTCCCGGATCGACATCGTCGGGAACGGGTTCGGACGCTGGAACACCATCCCGATGTTGCGCCGCACCGCCACCGGGTCGATCCCCGGACCATACAGATCGACACCCTCGAGCTCGACCTTGCCCTGCACGTGCGCACCCGGGATCACCTCGTGCATCCGGTTGATGCTGCGCAAGAAGGTCGACTTACCACACCCCGACGGGCCGATGAACGCCGTCACGGACTTCGGCTCGATCGCCATGGACACACCCTCCACGGCCAAGAAGTCGCCGTAGTAGATGTTCAGATCCTTCACGTCGATGCGCTGGGACATCACGGTTCTCTCTTTCTCAGACGATCTCAGCGCAGCTTCGGCGCGAACAGACGAGTCACGAGGCGACCCAGAAGATTCAGGATCACCACGATGATGACCAACGTCAGGGCTGCGGTCCAGGCGCGGTCGAAGTTGATGGACGCGATGCAGTCCGTGACGGCCGCCGAGCACGGGACGGGGCCCGCCTTGTACTGGTCGTAGATGAACACCGGTAGCGTCATCATGCTCCCGCTGAACATGTTGGTGTTGATCGACGCCGTGACGCCCACGGCGATCAGCAGCGGCGCCGTCTCACCGATCACGCGCGCGATGGCGAGCAGCACGCCCGTCGTCAGGCCCGCGACCGAGGTGCGCAGCACCACCTTGACGATCGTCAGCCACTTGGGGACGCCGAGCGCGAGCGACGCCTCACGCAGCTCGTTCGGCACCAGCCGCAGCATCTCCTCGCAGGAGCGCACCACCACCGGCGTCATGAGCAGCGACAGGGCGACCGATCCCATGATGCCCATCCGGATGCCGGCACCGAAGAAGACCACGAAGACGGCATAGGCGAACAGGCCGGCGACGATCGACGGGATGCCCGTCATGACGTCGACGAAGAAGGTCACCGACCGAGCGAGCGCGCCACGCCCGTACTCGACGAGGTAGATCGCGACGAGCAGGCCGAGCGGGACCGAGATGAGCGCCGTCCACAGCGTGATGAGCAGCGTGCCCAAGATCGCGTGATAGGCGCCGCCGGCGTCCATGCCGCCGTAGACGTTACGCATCGAGTAGAAGAGGAAGTCGGCGTTGAGCCGCCCGATGCCCTGGGTGACGACGGTCCAGAGCAACGACACCAGCGGGGCGATGGCCAGCAGGAACGCGAACCAGACGAGGCCCGTCATCAGGCGGTCCTTGCGCTTGCGGCCCTTGTCGCCGGCGGTCAGCAGCGCCTGTGCGGTGGCGGTCGCGTCGGAAGTGACGGCACTCATCAGTTGGCTCCCGAAAATTCCTTGCGGCGCCCGACGATCCAGCGCGCGAGCATGTTGACGGCCATGGTGATGACGAAGAGCGCCAGACCGGTCGCGATGAGGGTGTTCACCGCGAGACCGCTCGACTCGGGGAACTTCGCGGCGATGTTCGCCGCGATCGTCTGGTGCAGGCCGGCGCCGAAGATGTTGAACGAGTACCCGAGGCCGGGCGACAGGATCATCAGGACGGCCATCGTCTCGCCGAGCGCACGGCCGAGGCCCAGCATCGCGGCCGAGATCACGCCGGAGCGGCCGAACGGCAGCACCGCGGTGCGGACCACCTCCCACCGCGTCGCTCCGAGCGCGAGCGCCGCCTCCTCGTGCAGGCGCGGCGTCTGCTTGAACACCTCGCGGGACACGGCCGTGATGATCGGAAGGATCATGATCGCCAGCACGAGCGACGTCGTCGCGAGCGAGCGCCCCGTGGGGGTCGCCTGCACCTCGACCCCTGGGATCAGGCTGATCAGCGCCGCGACCTTCTGCCACAGCGGCGCGATGATCGGCGAGAGCGTCTTCGCGCCCCAGAGGCCGAAGACGACGGAGGGGATCGCGGCGAGCAGGTCCACGACGAACCCGACGACGCCCGCGACCCGGCGGGGCGCGTAGTGCGAGACGAACAAGGCGATTCCGACGGCGACGGGCGTCGCGATCAGGAGCGCGAGCGCCGCGGCGAGCAGGGTGCCGAAGATGAGCGGGGCGACGTAGGCCGCCAGGCTGTCCACACCGTTCGGCAGGACGTGCTGGTCGACCAGCTCCGAGCTGGAAGCGGTGAGCGCAGCCCAGCTCCGCAGCAGCAGGAAGATCGCGACCGCGGCGAGGGCGGCGAGCAGGACGACACCCGCCGCCGTCGAGATCCAGCGGAACACGCGGGAGAAGCCCTGCTCCGTGTCCTGGTGCTTGCGAGTCCGACGGCGCTGCAGGGGAGCGTCCGCGCGCGGGGTGGGCGTCGGGCTGTCGATGGTGCTCACAAGAGGTGGCTCCTCGTGGTGGGACATGACCGCGCCGGTGACCGCGCTCCGCGTCCGTCGCGGGGCGCGGCCACCGGCGGCGAGCGTCGGTTCGGCGTCAGCCGACCTTGATCGCCTCGACGGCCGCAGCAGCCTTCGTGGCGATCTCGCCGGAGAGCGGGGCCGAGCCGGCCGCCTGCGCGGCAACCTGCTGGCCCGCGTCGGACACGATATAGCCGAGCCACGCCTTGACGAAGTCGCCCTCAGCCTTGTCCCTGTAAGTGTTGCAGGCGACCGCGTAGGAGACGAGCAGCAGCGGGTAGTCACCCTCGGCAGTCGCGGTGCGGTCGATCGAGACCGCCAGGTCGTTCGCCTCGCGACCCTCACCGACGGGCGACGTCGCGACGACGTTCGCGGCACCCTCGGCGTTCGGCTTGACCCACTGGTCGCCGACGCTGATCGCGGCGACGCCCAGGTCCGAGCCCACGCCCGACTCGTCGGCGTACGTGATGGCACCCTTGGTGCTGGTGACCACGCCGATGACGCCCGAGGTCTTCTCGGCGGCGTCGCCACCCGAGAGCGGCCACTCGTCGTTCTTCTCGTTCGTCCACACGTCACCGGCGGTCTTGTTCAGCCAGTCGGTGAAGTTGTTGGTGGTGCCCGACTTGTCCGAGCGGTGGACCGGGGTGATCGCCAGGTCCGGGAGCTGCGCGTCGGCGTTGTCCGCGACCAGGGCCGGGTCGTTCCACGTGGTGATGGCGCCGGTGAAGATCTTCGCGGCGTTGGCCGACGAGATGTTCAGCTCGGTGACGCCGGGCAGGTTGAACGCGAGGGCGATCGGGGAGATGTAGACGGGGATGTCGATCGCGCCGTCGGGGCCGCAGGCCGCCGCGTCCTTCGCGGAGTCGAGCTCCTCCGGCTTCATGGCCGAGTCGGAACCGGCCCACGACACGCCGCCCGCGAGGAACTGCTCGCGACCCGCGCCCGAGCCGACGCCCTCGTAGTTGATGGTGACGTCCGGGTTCTCGCCCTGGAACGTGGCGGTCCAGGCCTTGACGGCGTTCTCCTGGGCGCTCGAACCCGCGCCCTTGAAGGTGCCGGAGATCGTGGCGGCCGAGGCGCCGTCCGTCGCGGCAGCCGTGTTGCCGGAACCGGTCGGGTCGTCAGAGCCGCAGCCGGCAAGTGCCAGCGCGAGGGCACCGACGATGACGGCCGAACCGGCACGGGTGATGCGGCTGAGCTTCACGTGTCTATCCATCCTTTGAGCACGTCTGTCACGGCGGCGTCTGCCGGCGTCATGCTCAGAAGTTAGGCACGCAAGGTGGCGCGTCGTCCCACAGTGGGTGAACGCAGGGTGAACAGTTGGCCTCGGCCGTGTGATCCGCGCCTCCGGCTCACCCGAAGCGGCCGGAGACGTAGTCCTCGGTCGCCTTCTCCCGCGGGGCCGAGAAGATCGTCGCGGTCTCGTCCATCTCGATCAGCTTGCCCGGCCTGCCGGTCCCCGCGATGTTGAAGAACGCCGTCCGGTCCGACACCCGCGCCGCCTGCTGCATGTTGTGCGTCACGATCACGATCGTGTACTCGGACTTCAGCTGCTGGATCAGGTCCTCGATCGCGAGCGTCGAGATCGGGTCCAGCGCCGAGCACGGCTCGTCCATCAACAACACCTGCGGCTTGACCGCGATCGCCCGGGCGATGCACAACCGCTGCTGCTGCCCACCCGACAGACCCGAACCCGGCTTCTCCAACCGGTCCTTGACCTCGTTCCACAGGTTCGCCCCACGCAACGAGGACTCGACCAGCTCCTCCGCGTCCGACTTCGCGATCCGCTTGTTGTTCAGCTTCACCCCGGCCAGCACGTTGTCCCGGATCGACATCGTCGGGAACGGGTTCGGGCGCTGGAACACCATCCCGATGTTGCGCCGCACCGCCACCGGGTCGATCCCCGGACCATACAGATCGACACCCTCGAGCTCGACCTTGCCCTGCACGTGCGCACCCGGGATCACCTCGTGCATCCGGTTGATGCTGCGCAAGAAGGTCGACTTACCACACCCCGACGGGCCGATGAACGCCGTCACGGACTTCGGCTCGATCGCCATGGACACACCCTCCACGGCCAAGAAGTCGCCGTAGTAGATGTTCAGATCCTTCACGTCGATGCGCTGGGACATCACGGTTCTCTCTTTCTCAGACGATCTCAGCGCAGCTTCGGCGCGAACAGACGAGTCACGAGGCGACCCAGAAGATTCAGGATCACCACGATGATGATGAGCGTGAGGGCGGCGGCCCACGCACGCATGAAGTTGATGTCGGGCACGCAGGCGAGGTCCGTCGGGCTGCACGGGACCAGGCCGACGCGGTACTGGGTATAGATGAACACCGGCAGCGTCATCATGCGACCCTCGAACGGGTTGAAGTTGATCGAGTCGGCGAACCCGGCGGTGATGAGGATCGGTGCCGTCTCACCGATCACACGCGCGATGGAGAGCAGGATGCCCGTCGTGATGCCGGCGATCGACGTGCGCAGCACCACCTTGACGATCGTCAGCCACTTGGGGACGCCGAGCGCGAGCGACGCCTCACGCAGCTCGTTCGGCACCAGCCGCAGCATCTCCTCGCAGGAGCGCACGACGACGGGGATCATCAGCACCGAGAGCGCGACGCTGGCCGCGACCCCGAGGCGCACGCCCGGGCCGAAGAAGATCGAGAACAGCGTGAAGCTGAACAGGCCGGCGACTATCGACGGGATGCCCGTCATGACGTCGACGAAGAAGGTCAGGGCGCGGGCGAGCGGCCCCTTGCCGTACTCCACGAGGTAGATCGCGGTGAACAGGCCGATCGGCACCGAGATGACCGTCGCGATGGCGGTGATGATCACGGTGCCGACGATGGCGTGGTAGATGCCGCCCGCGTCGACGCCGCCGAAGACACCACGCATCGACACGGTGAGGAAGTAGGGCGACAGGCGCACGGCGCCGCGCACGACGACCGTGTACAGCAGCCACGCGAGCGGGATCATCGCGAGCGCGAAGGCCGAGTAGACCAGTCCCTTCATCACGCGGTTGACGCGCTTGCGGGCGACGTCCGCCGAGGCGAGCATCGCCCGGACCTCGTCCGAGCCGCGCACCGCGGCGGGAGACATCACGTCGGTCATCAGTTGGCCCCCGAGAATTCCTTGCGGCGCGAGACGATCCAGCGCGCCGCCATGTTGACCAGCATGGTGATGACGAAGAGCGCGAGACCGGTCGCGATGAGCACGTTCACCCGCAGCCCCGCGGCCTCGGGGAACTGGCTCGCGATGAAGGCGGCGATGGTCTGCTGCTGTCCGGCGTCGAAGATCTGGAAGGAGACGAGGATGCCGGGCGACAGGATCATCAGCACGGCCATCGTCTCGCCGAGCGCACGGCCCAGGCCTAGCATCGCGGCGGAGATGACGCCGGAGCGGCCGAAGGGCAGCACCGCCGTCTTGATGACCTCCCACTCCGTGGCCCCGAGGGCCAGCGCCGCCTCCTCGTGCAGGCGCGGGGTCTGCTTGAACACCTCGCGGCTCACCGCGGTGATGATCGGCAGGATCATCACCGCGAGGACGACGGCGGCGGTGGCGATGGAACGGCCGGTGGCGGTCGCGCGCACCTCGAGGAACGGCAGCAGGCTCAGCGTCTCGGCAAGCCAGATCCAGAAGGTGCGGATGAAGGGGGCGAGCACCGCGCCGCCCCACAGGCCGTAGACCACCGAGGGGATCGCGGCGAGCAGGTCGACGAGGTAGCCGACCGCCGCGGCTACGCGCCGTGGCGCGTAGTGCGAGATGAAGAGCGCGATCCCGACGGCGATGGGCGTCGCGATCAGGAGCGCGAGCAGGGCTGCGAGCAGCGTGCCGAAGACCAGCGGCACGATGAGCTGCCACAGCGACGTCATGCCCTGCGGCAGCACGTTCTGCGCGACCAGCTCGTCGGAGCCCGCGGTCAGCGCCGGCATCGCCTGGACCACGAGGAAGATGGCGACCGAGGCGAGGACGACGAGCAGGAGGATGCCGGAACCCGTCGAGATCCAGCGGAACACGCGGCCGAAGCCGCGCTCGACGCCCCGGACGCGACGGCGGCGCGTGCTCCCCTCCGCGAGGGTCGGGGGGCTAGCGGTCGTGGTCACAATGCTCCTTGCTCACGTCTGTGCTGGTCCGGACGGCGGTCAGTCGACCGAGGTGATGGCCGCCAGCGAGGTGCTGATGTCCTCGGCGAGTGCAGCCGAGATGGGGGCCGAGCCGGCGACCTGCGCCGCGATCTGCTGACCGGCGTCGGACGCGGTGAAGCCGATGAACTGGCGGACGAAGTCCGCGTCCGCCGCGCTCTGGTACTGCAGGCAGACCACCGCGAAGGAGACGAGCACCAGCGGGTAGGCGCCGGCGACGTCGGTGGCACGGTCGATGTCGAGCGCCAGGTCGTGCTCGTGGCGGCCCTCGAGCCGCGGCGAGGCGTCCACCGCGGCGGCGGCCCCCTCGGGCGAGACGCTGACCCACTCGCCCCCGACCTGGATCGCGGCGGTGCCGAGGGAACCGACGCGTGAGGCATCGGCGTACGTGATGGCGCCCACGGTCTGCTGGACGGCGTTGACGACGCCCGAGGTGCCCTGGGCTGAGTCGCCGCCGGTCAGCGGCCACACGCCGGACACGTCCCAGGTCCAGACGTCGGCGGCGACCGTTGCGAGGTAGTCGGTGAAGTTCGCCGTCGTGCCCGAGTCGTCCGAGCGGTGGACCGGCGTGATCGTCAGGTCGGGCAGGTCGACGCCGGGGTTGTCGGCGACGAGGGCCGGGTCGTCCCAGCGGGTCAGGTCACCGGCGAAGATGCGGGCCATGTTGACGGGCGACAGGTTGACCTTGTCGATGCCCGGCAGGTTGAACGTCACGGCGATGGGCGAGACGTAGATCGGCAGGTCGATGGCACCCTCCGGGCCGCAGACCTGCAGAGACTCCTGGATCTCGCTCTCCGAGAGCACCTGGTCCGAGCCCGCGAACACGGCGCCGCCGGCGAGGAACTGGCGGCGGCCTCCGCCGGATCCGATGGGGTCGTAGTTGACCGTCACGCGCGCATTCGCGCCCTGGAACTGGGCACGCCAGGCGTCCATGGCCGCCTCGATCGACGAGGCGCCCGCGCCGGCGAACGTCCCGGAGACCGGTGGCCCGTCGATGGCGACGCCACCGCCGGGGACCTCGATGCCGGCGACGCCGAGCGGGTCGTCGGAGCCACAGGCGGCGAGGGTCAGCACGAGCGAGCCGGCAAGAACGACGCTGCCGGCGCGCAGGAGGCGGCTGATCGTCACGGGGGCGGTCCATCCTGTTCGTCGTGGTGTGCCGAGATCCGGCACGCCACGACGCTAGGTGGCCTGGGAAACCCGAGTCAGCCCGTCGGTGAACGGCAGGTGAACGAGCGGTCGCGTGCTCGAACGCCTCGAGCCCACGACCTGCGCGGACGTGCCGGGCGCCTGCCTGAGGCAGGGCCGCAGGTCACATCTGGCGCCGCTCACCCCGCGCCTGCGCAGGCGACTCGTGCGCGTCAGCTCTGACCGTCGGACAGCTTGTAACCCAGGCCGCGGACCGTGAGGAGGTAGCGCGGGCTGCCCGGGTCGGGCTCGATCTTGGCGCGGATGCGCTTGACGTGGACGTCGAGCGTCTTGGTGTCGCCGACGTAGTCCGGGCCCCAGACGCGGTCGATCAGCTGCCCGCGGGTCAGCACGCGGCCGGAGTTGCGCAGCAGCAGCTCGAGCAGGTCGAACTCCTTGAGCGGCAGCGCCACCACGGCACCCCCGACCGTCACGGTGTGGCGGTCGACGTCCATGCGCACCGGGCCGACGTCGAGCACGCCGTCGTCGTCGTCGTCGCCGGGCAGCGCGTGGCCGCCGCTCTCGACGGCGACCGGAGCCCGGCGGCGCATCACGGCGCGCATGCGCGCCAGCAGCTCTCGGAACGAGTACGGCTTGGTCACGTAGTCGTCCGCGCCCAGCTCGAGGCCGACCACCTTGTCGATCTCGGTGTCCTTGGCGGTGAGCATGATGACCGGGACGTCGCTGCGCTGCCGCAGCCGGCGGCACACCTCGGTGCCGGACAGGCCGGGGAGCATGAGGTCCAGCAGCACGATGTCGATACCGCCGGCGCCGTCCGCGAACTTCTCGAGCGCCTCGGTGCCGCTCGACGCCTCGACCACGTCGAAGCCCTCGCGCGTGAGCTGATAGGTCAGCGGGTCGCGGTAGGACTCCTCGTCCTCGACCACCAGGATGCGCGTCACGCATCCACCTCCTCGGATGTCGCCTGTGGGAACGCAGGGGGCTGGTTGGGGCCGCCGGCTGCGATGTCGGCGACCGGGTGGACCGGGTGCGCGGCCGGGACGTCGGCCGCCGGGATGCGGAGCGTGAAGGTCGAGCCCTTCCCGGGCTCGGACCACATCTGTACGTCGCCGCCGTGGTCGGCCGCGACATGCTTGACGATCGACAGGCCCAGGCCCGTGCCGCCCGTGTCCCGCGAGCGCGCGGGGTCGACGCGGTAGAACCGCTCGAAGACGCGGTCCTGCTCGCTCTGGGAGATGCCGATGCCCTGGTCGACGACGGCGATCTCGACGAGGCCGCCGCGCTCCGTGACACCGACTCCCACCCGGGTGTTCGGCCCCGAGTACGCCACCGCGTTGTCGAGCAGGTTGCGCACGGCGGTGACCAGGAGGTTGTGGTCGCCGTAGACGAGGGCGTCCTTGCCTCCGCCGACCGTGATGACGATGTTCTTACCCTGCGCCGTCGTGCGGGCCCGGTCCACGGCCTCGGCGACGATCTCGGAGACCAGGACCGTCCGGACGTCGGAGAGCGCGCCGGTCGCCTGCAGGCGCGACAGCTCGATGATCTCCTGGACCAGCGCCGACAGGCGCTGAGCCTCGCGCTGCATGCGCCCGGTGAAGCGGCGCACCGCGACGGGGTCGTCCGCGGCGTCGCCGACCGTCTCCGCGAGCAGGGCGATCGCGCCGACGGGCGTCTTGAGCTCGTGCGACACGTTGACGACGAAGTCGCGGCGGATCGCCTCGACGCGGCGCGCCTCGGTGCGGTCCTCCGCGAGCACCAGCATGCGGTCGACGCCGAGCGGCGCCACGCGGACCTGCAGCAGCACGGTGCCGGAGCCGATGGGGCCCCGCGGCAGTTCGAGCTCGTGCTCACGGATCACGCCGTCGCGGCGCACCTGGTCCACGAGGTCGGAGACCGCGGGGTGCACCAGCGCGTCGTTGCGCACGATCCCCAGCGCGTACGCCGGCGGGGAGGCACGCAGCACGTCGTCGTCGGCGTCGAGCACGACGGCGGCCGAGCGCAGCACCGAGAGCACGCGCACGAGGCCGTCGTCGAGGTCCGGCTCGGGCCGGCTGGGAACCCGGTGCTGCGCGCGGTCGGAGAGATGGAACGCGACAGAGGCCACCAGGCCCACGATCAGGCCCAGGACGCCGACGAGCACCAGCGACATCCCGGAGAGAAATCCGTCCACCTGATCAGCGTAGGCGGGCGGGGGCGCCCTGCGGCGCCTCGCGAACGTGCCGTACCCAGGCTGTCGGCTGTTGTTCACCGGCCGGGCGCCTAGAGTTCACCGAGAGAGCCCTGGACCGTGAGACGGTGAAGTCAGCGCCCCTGCGTCTCCGACGCATGCCAGGGTTCGGGCGCACGTGGGAGAGGAAGCAGATGCGACAGATCTTCGATGCCGAGCTGCGGCAGATCGGCGAGGACCTGGTTCAGATGAGCCGGATGGTCGACGCTGCCGTGACCCGCGCCGGGAAGGCGCTGCTCGAGGCCGACCTCCAGGTCGCCCAGGAGGTCATCGCCGCGGACCACGATATCGACGCGCTCCAGCGCGAGCTCGACGAGCGCTGCGTGCACCTTCTGGCGCAGCAGGCGCCGGTCGCCACCGACTTGCGCATCGTCGTCAGCGCGCTGCGCATGAGCATGACGCTCGAGCGGATGGGCGACCTGGCCCGGCACGTCGCCGAGGTGGCCCGGGGGCGGTACCCGGCGCACGCCATCCGCCCGACCGCCCAGCCGACGTTCGTCGCGATGGCCGAGGCCGCGAGCGAGGTGGCCCGCGAGGTCACCACGCTGCTCGGCACGCGCGACCTCGAGCTCGCGAGCGAGATCGAGAAGAACGACGACGTCCTGGACGACCTGCACGAGCAGACGTTCGCCACGCTGCTGTCCCCCGAGTGGGACGGCACCACGCAGGAGGCCGTCGACATCACGCTGGTCGGCCGGTACTACGAGCGCTTCGGCGACCACGCGACCTCCGTCGCCCGCCGCATCGTGTTCCTCGTGACCGGCGACGTCGAGGACGGCAGCTCGCGCGTCTGAGCCGCGTCCCCGGCCACGGCCGGGACGACGACGGCGCCGCACCCCGGGCGGGGTGCGGCGCCGTCGTCGTTCAGCGGGTCACTTGCCCTGGTTGGCCACCGCGGCGATGGCCTCCTTGGCCGCCTCCGGGTCCAGGTAGGTGCCGCCCGGGTTGGTGGGCTCGAGGGTCTCCTCGTCGAGCTCGTAGACCAGCGGGATGCCCGTCGGGACGTTCAGGCCCGCGATGGTCTCGTCGTCGACGCCGTCGAGGTGCTTGATGATCGCGCGCAGCGAGTTGCCGTGCGCGGCGACCAGCACGGTCTTGCCCGCCTTGAGGTCGGGGACGATCTCGCTCTCCCAGTACGGCAGGGCGCGGACGAGCACCTGCTTGAGGGCCTCGGCGCGCGGGATCGGCTCGCCCGCGTAGCGGACGTCCGAGTCCTGCGACCACTCGGAGCCGAGCTCGATGTCCGGCGGCGGCACGTCGTAGGAGCGACGCCAGAGCATGAACTGGTCCTCGCCGTACTCGTCGCGGACCTGCTTCTTGTCCATGCCCTGCAGGGCGCCGTAGTGGCGCTCGTTGAGGCGCCACGACCGCTTGACGGGGATCCAGTGAAGGTCCGCGGCGTCGAGGGCGAGGTTCGCGGTCGAGATGGCGCGGCGCAGCAGGGACGTGTGCACGACGTCGGGCGAGACGCCGGCCTCCTTGAGGAGCTCGCCGCCACGGGCAGCCTCACCACGACCCTTCTCGGACAGGGCCACGTCGACCCAGCCGGTGAAGAGGTTCTTGGCGTTCCACTCGCTCTCGCCGTGGCGGAGCAGCACGAGGGTGTAGGTCATGCCCCCCATATTGCACCCTCGTGGACTGACCACGCGCGTGCGTGTCACCGCACAGGATGCTCCGGCGCGCTCCAGCACGAAGACGGGGATGACGCGTTCGGTGCGCAGCGCGTACGCGGCGTAGTCGGGCCAGGCCGCCACGGCGCGCTGCCACCACTCGTCGCGCTCGGCTCCGTGTGCCTCGTGCGCGACGTACTCGTGCTTGCCGCCGACGTCCTGCAGCTCGACGTGCGGGTTCGCGACGAGGTTGTGGTACCAGACCGGGTGCGTCGGGGCGCCGCCCTGGGAGGCGACGACGGCGTACACGCCGTCGTGCTCGACGCGCATCAGCGGGATCTTGCGGAGGGCGCCCGTCCTGGCTCCCACGGTGGTCAGGATGATGATGGGCCGGCCGTTGAGGGTGTTGCCCTGCGCGCCGTCCGTCTTCTCGAAGAGCTCGACCTGGTCGCGGGAGCGGGTTCGCGGGCTGGGGACGTATCGGCCGGAGAGGGGCATACCCCCCATCATGCTCCGGCTCGCTCCCTCGCTGGGGCGTTCCGGGCCTTGCGGGCCTGCGTGTACACGTCGAGGACGGCCGCTGCCGTCGCGTCCCAGCTGAAGCGGCCCCCCGCCGCGCGGGCACCGGCGGCCAGGCGGGCGCGGCGGGCGTCGTCGGCGAGCAGGCCGCCCAGCGCCTCCGCCCACGCCGTCGGGCGGTGGCCCTCGACCAGCACGCCCGAGACGTCGTCGATCACCACCGTACGCAGCCCGCCGACGGCGGCCGCGACCACGGGTGTGCCGCACGCCTGCGCCTCGGCGGCCACGAGGCCGAACGACTCGTTGTGCGACGGGACCGCGACGACGTCGGCGGCCCGGTACCAGTCGGCGAGCCGGGCGCGGGTGACCGGCGGGTGCACGAGCAGGCGGTCGCGGACGCCGCACTGGTGCGCGAGGGCCTCGAGCTCACGCACCGCCGTCGGGCGGCCGGACGCGCCACCCAGCACCACGAGGCGGACGGCGGGGTCGAGGTGGGCCAGCGCCTGGACCAGCACGTCGGGGCCCTTGAGCAGCTGGACGCGGCCCGCGAACAGCACCACGGGGGCGTCGACGGGCAGCCCCAGGCGTTCCCGCAGGGCGCGGCGTGCGCCCGCCGCGACCTCGGGGGCGTCGTCGGCGCCCGCCAGCGGGGTGAACGTCTCGAGGTCGATGCCGGGCGGGACCACGTGCACCTTGTCGGGGTCCGCGCCGTACTCGCGCACGAGGTCCTCGGCCTCAGCCCGCGTGCTGGCGACGAGCACGTCGGCCGCCTGGACCACCTGCTCCTCGCCGATGATCCGGCCGGGCGGCTCGGGCGCGTCGCCCGGCGCGAGGGCCGCGTTCTTGACGCGCGCCATGGTGTGCATGGTGTGGACGAGCGGCACGTCCCAGCGCTCGGCGGCGAGCCAGCCCGCCTGGCCGGACAGCCAGTAGTGGGTGTGGACGACGTCGTACCAGCCTGCGGGGCGGTGCGCCTCGGCGCGCAGGACGCCTGCGGTGAAGGCGCAGAGCTGGCCGGGCAGGTCGTTCTTGTCGAGACCCTCGAACGGGCCCGCGGGCACGTGGAGCACGCGGATCCCCGGCTGGACGTCGACCACCAGCGGCTGGGCCGAGCTCGTGGCACGCGTGAAGATCTCCACCTCCGCGCCGCGCTGCGCCAGCGCGCGGGCCAGGTCGAGGACGTACACGTTCATGCCGCCCGCGTCGCCGGTGCCCGGCTGGTCGAGCGGGCTGGTGTGGACGGAGAGCATGGCCACGCGCGGGGCGCGAGGCGCGTCGGGGACCGTCATGACGCCTCGAGCACGCACGCGGGCGGGGTCGGGAGCGGAAGGGCGTCGACGACCTCGCCCTCGCCGGTCACGGGGTCGACAAGAACCGCGGCGAGGTCGCCCGTGCCCTGCCGCGCGACGACGACCAGGCGGCGACCGTCCGCGGTCTCGCCCAGCACGGCGTGGTGGCGGGGCAAGGCGCCGGCGCCGAGCGGGACGTCGGCGAGCGGCTCGAGCGTGGGCACCCCCGCCTCGCCCGGGACCGCGCGGTGCACGGACAGCACGTCGGCGCCCCGCACCCCGAGGGTGAGCAGGTCTCCGGACAGCGCGACGTGCGACGGCGCCGCGCGCTGCTCCGGGTCGCGTGCCTCGACGGTGGTGGCCGGCGTCGAGGCCGCGTGCTCCCACGATCCGGGCCCGGCGGGCGTCAGCACGTGCAGGCGGGCGTCGAGCTCGCCCGCGACGACGAGCGCCCCGTCCGGGAGCGTGACCAGGTGGCGGGGGCCGGTGCCTGCGGGCAGGGCGGCGGCGACGACGTGGTCGGTCTCGGGGGCATCGGCCGCCGGCGGCCCGGCCGGGTAACGCCGGATCACGTCGGCGCCGAGGTCGACGACGAGGGCGAGGTCCCCCGCCGCCGCCGTGAAGTGCGCGTGCGGGCCCTCCTGGCGGTCCTCCTGCGGGCCCGTGCCGCTGCCCTCGAACCGCGCGACGGCGTCCACGGCGAAGGCGCCCGTGTCCGGGTCCAGCGCGGCGACCGCCGCGACGCCGTCGCCGTAGTTGGCGACCCACAGGGCGTCCGTCAGCGCGAGCAGGTGGCACGGGAAGGTACCGCCCGAGGCGAGCGTGACCGGGTCGCCGAGAGCGCCGTCGTCGGACACCGGGAACGCGCTGACGGCGCCCGGGGCGTCCTCCGCGACGGCGTACAGCGTGCGACCCGAGGGGTGCAGCGCGACGAACGACGGCGACGGCGAGGTGACCACGAGCCGCGGCTCGCCGAACCGGCCGTCGGCGTCGACGTCGACGCGCCAGATGCCCTCCCCGGACCCGGCGCTCGCGCCCTCCGCGGGGTACGTGCCGATCCACAGGGTGCGCTGCGCGGGGGTCGTCATGGTGGAAAAGCGTAGGCGGGAACGACGACGGCGGCGGCCCTGTCCCAGGACAGGCCCGCCGCCGTCGCGGTGACGTGCGGAGACGGCGTCAGTGCGCCGCCTCGAACGCGGCGACCACCTCGGCCGAGATGCGGCCGCGGTCGGAGACCTTGAAGCCGTTGTCGCGGGCCCACTCGCGGATCTTGGCGAGCTGCGCGCGGTCAGCGGTGGTGCGGCGACCCGCGCTGCGCGGGGCCGCGGCCGCACGGCCGGCCGACTTGCGTGCGTGGCCGATCCACGTCGCGAGCGCCTCGCGCAGCTCCGACGCGTGCGCGGAGGTGAGGTCGATCTCGAACGAGACGCCGTCGAGCGCAAACGTGACCGTCTCGTCGGCCTCCGCACCGTCGATGTCGTCGAACAGCACGACCTGAGTCTTCTGGACCACGAAGGGACCGCCTTTCCCGTATGGAATAAAACCAAGCGGGACCGAGCATGACCGAATCGCATTCGCTTTGTCAACGACACGCCGTGCGAAAAGCCAATTCGCACACTTCTGAAGCGGTATCAGCTCAGCATCTAGGGCTGATCCGGGGACTGCGCCGAGCGCTCCGCGACATAGCGCGCGGCATCCTCGGCATCGAGCCGGGCGAGCGCCTCGCGCTCATTACGGTCCGCCCGCAGGATCTTTCGCATCGCGAACCAGAAGATGAGTCCCACGCCGACCGAGGGCGTCACTCCGGCGACGATCGCCCAGAAGGTGTCCATCACAGAATCCTCACGCCTGCGGCTTCACGAGCGGGAAGAGAATCGTCTCGCGGATACCGAGGCCGGTCAGGGCCATGAGCAGCCGGTCGATTCCCATGCCCATTCCGCCGGTCGGCGGCATCGCGTACTCCATCGCCACGAGGAAGTCCTCGTCGAGCCTCATCGCCTCGTCGTCGCCGGCGGCCGCGAGAATGGCCTGCGCCTCGAAACGCTGCCGCTGGACCACGGGGTCGACGAGCTCCGAATATCCCGTCGCGAGCTCGAACCCGCGCACGTACAGGTCCCACTTCTCGACCTGGCCGGGAACCTCACGGTGGGCGCGCACCAGCGGGCTCGTCTCCACCGGGAAGTCGCGCACGAAGGTCGGGGCGGTCAGGTGGTCGCCCACCTGGTGCTCCCACAGCGTCTCGACGAGCTTGCCGTGGTTGACGGCCTTGCGCTCCACGTCGATGTCCAGCGTCTTCGCCAGGAAGATGAGCTGCTCGACCGACGTCTCGTGCGTGATCTCCTCGCCCAGCGACTCCGAGAGCGAGCCGTACATCGTCAGCTGCGCCCAGTCGCCGCCGAGGTCGTACTCCTCGCCGTCGGGCAGGGTGACCACGGTGGTGCCGAGCACGTCCTGCGCCGCCGTCTGCACCAGGTCCTGGGTGAGCGCGCCGATCGTGTTGTAGTCGCCGTACGCCTCGTAGGCCTCGAGCATCGCGAACTCGGGCGAGTGCGTGGAGTCCGCGCCCTCGTTGCGGAAGTTGCGGTTGATCTCGAAGACGCGCTCGACGCCGCCGACGACGGCCCGCTTGAGGAACAGCTCGGGGGCGATGCGCATGAACAGGTCGATGTCGTACGCGTTCATGTGCGTCATGAAGGGCCGGGCGGCCGCACCGGACGCGATGGTCTGCAGCATCGGCGTCTCGACCTCGAGGAAGTCGCGGCGGTGGAAGTTGTCGCGCAGCGAGCGCATCATCGCCGCGCGCAGGCGCACCATGTCGCGCGCGGCGGGGCGCGCGATGAGGTCCACATAACGCTGGCGGACGCGCGACTCCTCGCTGAGGTCCTTGTGGAGCACCGGCAGCGGCCGCAGCGACTTGGCGGCGATCTGCCACGCGTCGGCGAAGATGCTCAGCTCGCCGCGGCGCGAGGCGCCGACGCGGCCGTGCACGAACAGGTGGTCGCCGAGGTCGACGTCGGACTTGAAGGCCGCGAGCGACTCCTCGCCGACCACGGCCAGGCTCAGCATCGCCTGGAGGCGGTTGCCCTCGCCGTCCTGCAGCGTGACGAAGCACAGCTTGCCGGTGTTCCGCAGGAACACCACGCGGCCGGCGACACCCGCGACGTCGTCCGTCTCCTCGCCCGCCTCGAGGTGGCCGTACCCCGCGCGGACCTGCGCGATCGTGTGCGTGACGGGCACCCCGACGGGGTAGGCCTCGCCGCCCTGCGCGATGATCCGCTCACGCTTCTCGCGGCGGATGCGCAGCTGCTCGGGGAGGTCGTCGCCGTGCTCGCCAGGAGCGGCGTCGGGAGCGGGGTTCGCGGAAGTCACCCCCGGATTCTACCGACGCGAGCCTGGGCACTTGCGGCACGCGGGAGGCGCCGCCGCGTCACGGGACGTCGAGCGTGTCCAGGAGGGTGCGGGCCGTCCTCTCGTCGATCCGGTGGGCGGCCAGAGCGCGGCGGACCGCCGCCCGGGTCAGGATCGCGTACGACGCCGGCACGTCTGTCGCGCCCGTGCTCGCCGCGAGGGCGGCGAGGGCGTCGGTGTGGGCCGCGACCGTCGCGGCGTCGCCTGCGGGGACCGCCCCGGACAGGGCCGCGACGGCGCCCGGCCCGACGCCGTCCTCACGCGTGTCCGCGGCGCGCGTGGCGCCGTCGAGCGTGGCGCTCAGGAGCGGCTGCAGCAGGCGGCCCGGGTGCTCGACGCCTGCCGCCTCCAGCGCCTGCGCGGCCTGGGCGACGAGGACGACGAGGTGGTCCGCACCGTGCGCGAGGGCCGCGTGGTAGAGCGGCCGGGCCGCCTCGTCGACGACGACGGGCTCGCCGCCGATCTCGACGACGAGCGCCTGGCCGATCGGCAGCACCGCGCCGGGCGCGGTGACCGCGAACGTGGTGCCCTCGAGCCGCGCGAGGTCGAGCGACGTGCCCGTGAACGTCATGGCCGGGTGGATCGCCAGCGGGATCGCGCCCGCGCGGAACGCCGGCTCGAGCACGGCGGTGCCGAACCGGCCCGAGGTGTGGACGACGAGCTGGCCGGGCTGCCAGCCGCCCACCTTCGCGACGCCCGCCACCAGCGTGGGCAGCGCGTCGTCCGGGACGGTGACGAGCACGAGCTCTGCCCGCTCGACGACCTCCTCGACCTCGAGCACGGGGACGCCCGGCAGCAGCGAGGCGGCGCGCTCGAGCGACGCGTCGCTGATCGCGCTCGCGCCGACGACGGCATGGCCCGCCGCGCGCAGCGCGCTGCCGAGCACGGACCCGACGCGGCCGGCGCCGACGACGCCCACGCCCAGGCGGCCCGGGCGGCGATCGCTCATGCGCCGGGGTCGAGGGTCGTCGGCGCGGGCTGCGAGACGGGCTCGAGGTCGGGCCCCGGGCTCGTCGTCGGGCGCTCCATCCAGCGTTCCGGGCCCGCGTGGGCCCGGGCCGCGCGGGCCCGGGCGGCCTGCTCGCCGAGCAGGCGGGCGGCGTCGGCGGCGTCCAGGTGCGGAACCACCGGCGTGACGACGCCCGGGGTCGAGTGGACGGCGAAGCTCGCCACGCCCAGACGGCGCTGCAGCGGCCCCTGCTCGACCGCGACCGACTGCATCCGCGCGTGCGGGACGACGTCGAGGCGACGCACGATCCGGCCGCGGCGCACCAGCAGCGCCTGCTCGGTGACCGCGAAGGCGTCACGGCGCCAGGCGATCGGGTCGACGTACCGGGCGCGGCGAGGCGCGTTGGTGAAGAGGCCGGGAGAGGCAGAGCCGTCGGCGGGCACCATGCCCGTCAGGCCCTCGTCGAGCAGCCCGAGCGGGTCTGCCGTGCCGAGGTCGGGGAGCACGAGCCACAGCGCGGTGAGAGCCTCGGCCCGGGTGCCGACGGGCAGCAGGACGCTCTGCGCCTGCGAGCTGTCGTTCTGCTGGTAGCCCGCGACGTTGACGCGGACGCGCCACCAGTCGGGTCCGCGCCACAGCGGGCCCTGCGTCATCGAGACCGCCTGGACGCGGCCCGGCGGGATGGTCTGCGCGCGGGTCTCCAGCAGGCCGTGGCGCAGGCGGACGCCGTCGGGCGAGAGCGCGGCGCGGAAGCCGAACTCGCCGGCGAACCGGTTGAACACGTAGCCGCCGGCACCGAGGATCACCGGCAGGGCGGAGGCGAGGATCGAGAACTCGCGCGTGATCGCGACGGAGACGGCTACGCCGATGAGCGCGAGCACCACCGCCCAGATGCCGGGCGAGCGCAGCAGCGAGACGACCAGCCGCCCGGGCGGCACGGCGTACACCTCTTCTTCGGGCGCCTCCCCCACCGCCGCCTCTGCAGAAACTCGCGAGGCGCTGTGCTCGCCCGCATCGGACAACCCCGCGGAAGGGGTGGTGCCGTCAGCGGGTGGCGCGTGCAGAGGCTCGCCCGCTTCTGAGAGTGGGGCCCGTGCCGGGTGGGAGCGGACGCCGGCGGCGCGGGCCAGCAGGTCCGCGCGCAGGCGGCGGGCCTCCTCCTCCCGGAGGAACCCGATGGCGATCGCGGAGCCGCTTCCCCCGGCGACCTCGAGCGTCAGCTCCGCCAGGCCGAACAGTCGGGCGAGGACGGGCTGGCGGATGTCGACGGCCTGGAGCCGGTCGAGGCGTGCGTGCCTCTGCTGCCGGAACACGACGCCCTTGCGCATGTGCACGTCGTCGTCCCCGACGGCGTACGTCGTCATGCGCCAGGCGAGCCACGTGTAGCAGAAGGCGAAGGTCGTCAGCGCGGCCAGGCCCAGCAGCAGCTTCCACCACAGGCCCGAGACGACGTCGGCGACCTCGGAGGCCTGGTTGACCTGCTCGAGCGTCTGCTGACCGAGGAACGCCAGCGCGATGGCGACGACCGTCCACCCTCGCACGAGCGGCGTGACCGGGTGCAGGCGGCGCCACTCGAGCTGCTCGTCCGCGGGGACGGGCGTGCGCGTGCCGGGGGTGCTCACAACCCCGCCAGCCTCGCCTCGCCGCGCGCCGACAGGCGGTCGCGCAGACGCTCGGCCTCCTCGGGCGGCAGGCCCGGGATGGTCGCGTCGGTCGCCGCAGCGGCCGTGTGGAGCTGGACCTGCGCGATGCCGAGCTTCCGGTCGAGCGGGCCGGCCTGCACGTCGACGTACTGCATGCGCCCGTAGGGCACGACGACGAGCGAGCGGAACATGATGCCCTTGCGCACCAGCAGGTCGTCGTCGCGCTCGGCATACCCGATCGCGCGCACCTGCCGCGGGATCAGCAGCGCGCGCCAGGCGAACAGCAGCGCGGGGACCGCGGCGACGACCAGCCACCACGGCGACACGACGACGCCGAGCACCAGCCCCGCGATGACCGGCACGCCCGCGACGATCCCCGCCGAGATGTACCGCGACGTGATGAGGCGCGGCGAGACGCGGCGGAACTCGACGCCCTCGGGGCCGAACAGAGCCGCTTGTTCGCGGGCGGCACGGTCGCTCATGCGCCCATCCTTGCAGAGGCGCTCGCGGTCGCGACCCGGTGAGTCGGGACGCGTCGCGGGCTCAGCCCGCGAGCGGCTCCGGTCGGTGGTTGCCGCTCTGCTCGGCCTCGTCGTCTGGCGGCGGGATCTCGCAGAACTTCTCCACCAGCAGCCCGACGACGGTGAGCACCACCGAGCACAGCACCGCCACGCCCGCGGCGATCGCCCGCGAGCGCTGCGACGCGATGTCGAGATCGCCGATGACGTCGAGCAGGGTCGCGAGGTAACGACCGGTGAGGATCGCGCCCGTCAGCACGGCGGCCTTGGCCAGCACGAACGTGCGCGCCGCCCGCAGCGGGTCGAGGTTGGGCCTCTTGCCCTTCTGGTAGGCGCGGACGGCCCAGCCCATCCAGAAGATCAGCGCGGCGAGCGCCAGGATCGCGACGTCCTCGACCCACGTCACGTCCGGCGGCTGCACGCCCTGACCGGAGAGCACCCGCAGCAGGAGCGTGCCGGCGAGCGTGACACCCGCGGCCGTGAGGAGGACGACGCGGAGAGGGGTCCGGCGCATCTCAGCGCCCTGCGTCAGGGTCGTACGGGATCCAGCGTTCCCCGTCGGTGCGGGTCTGCTCGATCTCCGGGACGTCCGGTGACGGGGGCGGGGCCACGGGCGGCAGCGGGGGGGTGGCGAAGGGCGGCGGGGTGAACGCGGCGGCGGGCGGTGCGGCGGGCATCAGCGGCGTCGGGGCAACGACGGGCGCCGCGGGGGCAGCAGGAGCAGTGGGCATCGCCGACGGCCAGAGGTCGTCGGGAGCCGGCGGGATCGGCGCATGCGTCTGCGCGGGCGGGGCCGGAGGCTCCTGCGGGTGGTGCGGGTCCGGCGCGCGCGGGGGCTCTTGCGGAACCTGGAACGGGTCCGGCGCGTGGAACGGCTGCTCGGGCGCGCGGAACGGCTCGGGCGCGTGGAACGGCTGCTCGTGTGCGTGGAACGGCTCGGGCGCACTGTTGTGGGGCCCTGACGCACTGTGGTGGGGCTCTGGCGCTGGGGGCTGCTGGGGCACGAGGAACTGTGGCACGCCGGGATCGGCGTCGGGCCCGGGCTGCGCGGCCGGGACGACCGGCACCGCCTCGGACACTGCCGCGGCGTGCTCCGCCGACGGCGTGGCCGGGTGCACGCCCGTGCGCGTCGCCGGCTCGGTCAGCCAGTCGAGCGCGAGCCAGCGGATGCCGGTGCGGTCGGGCGCCGTCTCGGCGAGCTGCGCGACGGGGCCGCCGCCGAGGCCGGGCAGGTGAGCGCCGGGCTGCACCTCGGCCCACGGGACGAGGACGAACGCGCGCTCGTGGGCGCGCGGGTGCGGCAGCTCGAGGTCGTCGGCGCGGGCGACGAGCGACCCGTAGCGCACGATGTCGACGTCGAGCGTGCGCGGGCCCCAGTGCTCCTCGCGGACGCGGCCGTGCGCGTTCTCGACCGCCTGCGTGGCCCGCAGCAGGCTCCGCGGCGACAGCGTGGTGCGCGCGATCAGGACGGCGTTGAGGTAGTCGGGCTGGTCTGCGGGGCCGCCGACGGCGGTGGTGCGCGCGAGCGGCGACACCTCCGTGATCTGGATGCCGGGAAGGCGGTCGAGATCGGTGACGGCCGCGCGGAGGGTCGCCTGCGGGTCCCCGAGGTTGGCGCCGATGGCGAGGACGACCTCGACCGGGTCCGGCGGGTCGAGCTCGAGACGGTCCGCGACGGGCGCCAGGTGCTCCGCGGGGACCGGCGGCTCGTGCGAGGCCGCCGCAGCCTCTGCCGGGGTCAGTCCCGGCACGAGCACGGGAACCGGCGACGGCGCGGGGACGGGTGCGGGCAGCGGGACGGGTGTGGGCAGCGCGACGGGCAGTGGGACCGGGAGCGGCACGGCGGCCGGCACCGCGCCGGAGGTCGTCTCGGAGGCCGGCGGCAGGGTGCCGGCCGGCTCGGCCTCGGGGTGCGGCTCCGCGACCGTGACCGGCTCCGCCACCGCGACGGGCTCCGCCACCGCGACCGGCTCGGCCGCCGGCAGCGTCTCGCCGGCGGGGTACGCCTCGACGACCGGAAGCTTTGCGTGGTCCCGTCGGATCGCGACCTCGACGTCGGCGAACGGCACCGCGATCGGCGCCTGCGGCTTGTGGACGCGCACGTCGACCGCGGCGACGCCCGGCCGTCCCAGCACGGCGGCCGCGATCCGCTCTGCCACCGTCTCGATGAGGTCCGCGGGCGACCCGGCGAGGACGTCGTGCACGTCCTGCGCGACGTCGGCGTAGCTGACGGTGGCTGCGAGCTCGTCACCGACGGCCGCCGGCCGCGTGTCGAGGTGGAGCACGACGTCCGCGCGGAACTCCTGGCCTTCCACGCGCTCGTGCGGCAGCACGCCGTGGTGGCCGGTCGCGGTGACGCCGCTCAGCCGGATCTGGTCGAAAGGCCGACCGTCCGGGCCGAGGACCGCGCTCGCGAAGATCGTCATGCTGTGCCCACCTCTCCGTCCTTCTCGCCTGAGGGCTCCTCGCCCGCCGCCGCCCATGCTGCCGCGACCCGCACCGCGTCGTGGCTCGCACGCGCCGCGTGGACACGCACCGCCCACGCACCGGACACCGCGGCCAGCGCGCTGATGGCCGCCGTGGCCTCGTCGCGGGCGAGCGGCCGCGCGGGCTCGACAACGTCGCCGTTGCCCGTGGCGAGCAGCCGCCCGAGGAACCGCTTGCGCGACGCGCCCACCAGCACCGGCCGGCCGAGCGCGTGCAGCGCGTCGAGGCGGGCCAGCAGGGGCCAGTTGAGGTCGCCCGACTTGGCGAACCCGAGGCCCGGGTCGAGCACCACCTGCTCGCGCCGGACGCCGTCGGCCTCGAGAGCGGCGAGGCGCGCGCCGAGCTCGTCGCGCACGTCGGCCACGACGTCGTCGTACACCTCGAGGGAGTCCATGACGTCGGCGTGGCCGCGCCAGTGCATGCAGACGTACACCGCGCCGGTCTCGGCGACGGCGCGGCCCATGCTCGGGTCGGCGAGGCCGCCCGAGACGTCGTTGATCAGCCGTGCGCCCGCGGCGACGGCGCGCTCGGCGACCGAGGCCCGTGTGGTGTCTACGGAGACGACGGCGCCCGCGGCCGCGAGACGCTCGATCACGGGGATGACGCGCGCGAGCTCCTGCGCCTCCGGTACCCGGACCGCGCCGGGCCGCGTCGACTCGCCGCCGACGTCGACGATGTCCGCGCCCTCGCCCAGCAGCTCGAACCCGTGCCGGACGCCCGCTTCGGAGGAGAACCACTCGCCGCCGTCGGAGAACGAGTCGGGCGTGACGTTGACGACGCCCATGACCAGGCACCGGCCGACCCCGGAGAGCTCGGGCAGGCCCGCGACGGCAGCGTCCCTCGCGGCCCAGGTAGCCCGCGACGGAGTTCCGGGGACCGGCGGCACGCCGCTCCTACTTCCCGATGACGAGGCTCATCGCCTCGGCCCGTGTCGCGGGGTCGCGCATCTGCCCCCGGACTGCGCTCGTGACCGTGCGCGAGCCGGGCTTGCGCACGCCGCGCATCGACATGCACAGGTGCTCGCACTCGACGACGACGAGCACGCCACGCGGCCGCAGGATCGTGACGAGGGCGTCGGCGATCTGCGTCGTCAGGCGCTCCTGCACCTGCGGGCGGCGGGCGTAGACGTCGACCAGACGGGCGAGCTTGGAGAGGCCCGTGATGGTGCCGTCGGTGTTGGGGATGTAGCCCACGTGCGCCACGCCGTGGAACGGGACGAGGTGGTGCTCGCACGTCGAGTACACCTCGATGTCCTTGACCAGCACCATCTCTTCGTGGCCGATGTCGAAGGTGGTGGTCAGGACCTCCTCGGGCTCCTGGCGCAGGCCCGCGAAGATCTCCTGGTAGGCGCGGGCCACACGGGCCGGCGTCTCGCGCAGGCCCTCACGGTCCGGGTCCTCGCCGACGGCGAGCAGCAGCTCACGGACGGCGGCCTCGGCGCGCACGAGGTCGACCGGTGGCACGTCCGCAGCGCGGCGGGTCAGACCGTCGGTCGTGGTCACTCCGGGACCTCACCCGTGCGCTGCGGCGGCAGCTCGGAGGCAGCGGCCGCGGCCTCGTCCTGGGGGATGACGACGTGCGGGTGGCCGTTCTGCTCCGCGGCGGTCATCACGGGGCCGCGCGTGTGGACCGTGCGCTGCTCGCTCGAGAGCCAGACGTCGCGGGCCTCGCGCTTGACGACGGAGGCGAAGACCTCGGACAGCTCGTGCTGGTTGAGCGTCTCCTTCTCGAGCAGGCGCAGCACCAGGTCGTCGAGCACGTCGCGGTACTGGGACAGCACCTCCCACGCCTCGTCGTGCGCCGACTCGATCAGCTTGCGGACCTCGTGGTCGACGGTGCCGGCCACGGCCTCCGAGTAGTCGCGCTGGTGGCCGTAGTCACGGCCCAGGAACGGCTCGCCGTTCCCCGTCCCGAGCTTGATCGCGCCGACCTTCTCGCTCATGCCGTACTCGGTGACCATCTTGCGGGCGATGGTGGTCGCCTTCTCGATGTCGTTGCTCGCGCCCGTCGTGGGGTCGTGGAACACGATCTCCTCGGCCACGCGGCCACCCATGGCGTACGCGAGCTGGTCGAGCAGCTCGTTGCGGGTGGTCGAGTACTTGTCCTCGAGCGGCATGACCATTGTGTAGCCCAGGGCCCGGCCGCGGGGAAGGATCGTGACCTTCGTGACGGGGTCGGTGTACCGCATCGCCGCCGCCACCAGGGCGTGGCCGCCCTCGTGGTACGCGGTGATCTTCTGCTCCTTGACGTTCATCACGCGGGTGCGCTTCTGCGGACCGGCGATGACACGGTCGATCGCCTCGTCCAACGCGCGGTCGTCGATGAGCTGAGCGCCCGAGCGGGCAGTGAGCAGCGCCGACTCGTTGAGCACGTTCGCCAGGTCGGCGCCGGTGAAGCCCGGGGTCCGGCGCGCGACGGCGGCCAGGTCGACGCTCGGCACCATCGGCTTGCCCTTGGCGTGCACCTCGAGGATCGCCTCGCGACCCTTGAGGTCCGGCGCCTCGACGGCGATCTGCCGGTCGAACCGGCCCGGGCGCAGCAGCGCCGGGTCGAGGATGTCGGGCCGGTTGGTGGCCGCGATGAGGATGACGTTCGTCTTGACGTCGAACCCGTCCATCTCGACGAGCAGCTGGTTGAGCGTCTGCTCGCGCTCGTCGTGGCCGCCGCCCATGCCGGCGCCGCGGTGGCGGCCGACGGCGTCGATCTCGTCGACGAAGATGATGGCCGGGGCGTTCTGCTTGGCCTGCTCGAACAGGTCGCGCACGCGGCTGGCGCCGACGCCGACGAACATCTCGACGAAGTCCGAGCCGGAGATCGAGTAGAACGGCACGCCGGCCTCGCCGGCCACGGCGCGGGCCAGGAGCGTCTTGCCGGTTCCGGGCGGGCCGTACAGCAGGACGCCCTTGGGGATCTTGGCGCCCACGGCCTGGAACTTGGCGGGCTCCGCAAGGAAGTCCTTGATCTCGTGGAGCTCCTCGACGGCCTCGTCCGCGCCCGCGACGTCGGCAAACGTCACCTGCGGCATGTCCTTCGAGATGAGCTTGGCGCGCGACTTGCCGAAGCCCATGACCCGGTTGCCGCCGCCCTGCATGCGAGACATGAGGAACCAGAAGATGGCGCCGATGATCGCGAACGGGATGATCAGACCGAGGATCGACGACCAGATGCTCGGCTGCGGGACGCGCGAGTCGAACCCGTCCGGCGGGTCCGCGGCGGCCACGGCGTCGGTGATCTTCGTGCCCTGCGGCTCGACGTAGAAGAACTCGACGCTCTTGCCGAGGTTCTTCTCCGTGTCACCCGTGCCGGTGACGAAGTCCTTGCTCAGCGTGAGCTCGACGCGCTGCTCGCCATCGACCACGACGGCGTGCTCGACCGTTCCGCCCTTCAGCAGCTCGAGTCCCTGGTACGTCTGGATGCGCTCCGTGCGCGGCGTCGCGAGGGCGCCCCACGCGAGGGCCAGGATGACCAGGCCGACCACGACCCAGACGATCGGGCCACTGAGGATCTTCTTGATGTTCATCGGCAGCAGGGTGGACCCCGCATCCCTTCGTTCGCACAGGCTTTCCGACGAAACTACACGGTGCGGCTGTCAGCCATCCGAGTGTTCGCCCAGGGCAGGACGACAACGGCGCGCAGCGCTCGCACGCCTGGCACCGCCGTCGGGCCCTCGTCAGGGGAACGCCCGGCGGCCCGCCTGCGTTCCCGTCAGGAGTAGACGTGCGGCGCGAGCGTCCCGACGAACGGAAGGTTGCGGTACTTCTCGGCGTAGTCGAGGCCGTAGCCGACGACGAACTCGTTGGGGATCTCGAAGCCCACGTACTTCACGTGGACCTCCACCTTGGCCGCGTCCGGCTTGCGCAGCGCCGCCGCGATCTCGACCGACGCCGGGCCGCGCGAGCGCAGGTTCGCCACGAGCCACGACAGCGTCAGCCCCGAGTCGATGATGTCCTCGACGATGAGCACGTTGCGTCCGGTCAGGTCCGTGTCGAGGTCCTTGAGGATGCGGACCACGCCGCTCGACTTCGTCCCCGAGCCGTAGCTCGAGACGGCCATCCAGTCCATCTCCGCCGGCGTGTGGAGGCGGCGCGAGAGGTCGGCCATGACCATGACGGCGCCCTTGAGCACGCCGACCAGGAGCAGGTCCCTGCCCTCGTAGTCCTTGTCGATCTGTGCCGCGAGCTCGTCGAGCTTGGCGCTGATCTGCTCCTCGGTGAGCAGGATGTTCGCGATGTCGCCGGCGACGTCCGACTGGTCCACGGGTTACTCCTCGGGGGTCTCTTGCGGGGTGGCTGCAAGGTTCTCAGTGCGGGGCGCGCCAGCGGGCCCAGGATGCAGGAACAGCCTGCCACACGCCCGCTGGGCGCTGGCACCCGACGGCAGCCCCGCTGCGCCCTGGCCACTCCACCCGACGACGAGCGCGTCGAGCGCGTCGACGTGCCGGCTGCCGGTCGCGCCGGCGGGCGCCCCGACGGCGACGGCAGCGGCCCGCAGCGCGCGGCGCCGGACGGCGTCGGGCGCGGCGGCGAGCACCTCGACGTCGAGCACGAGCCCCTCCGGCTTGTCAGGGTCAGGGCGCGCCTGTGCGCCCCCTGGCCCTGACAAGCCCTCGTCCTGGGGCGACCTGTCAGGGCCGCCAGGCGCCCGGGCGCCCCGTGGGCCTGACAGGCCGCGTGGGCCTGACACGCCGTCTGGGCCTGACAGGGCGGTGGTGGCGCGTGCGAGGAGGTCGTCCGCCAGCGCGTCCAGCACCTCCGCGTCGGCGCGGAGCTGGGCTGCCGAGCGAGCCAGCGACTCCACGACGCCGGGGCCCAGCACCTCCTCGAGGACGGGCAGCACCTCGTGCCGGACGCGCGTCCGCAACGGCTCCGCCGACCTGGCAGAGCCACGCCCGTCCAGGTCCTCGTCACGGTCCGACAGCTCGTTGGTGGGGTCGTCCCACCACTGGAGGCCCTGAGCGGCGCACGCTGCGCGGGTCTGGGTGCGGCGCAGGCCCAGCAGCGGGCGCCGGTAGCGGCCGCGCACCGGCGGGATGCCGCCCAGCGACCGCGCCCCGCTCCCCCGCGCCAGGCCCAGCAGCACCTGCTCCGCCTGGTCGTCCATCGTGTGGCCCAGCAGGACGGCGACCGCGCCCGACGACGCCCCGACCTCGTCGAGCGCCGCGTACCGGGCCGCGCGGGCCGCGCCCTCGAGCCCGCCGCCGGCACGGGCCACCGACACCCGCCGCACCACGACCGGGTCCAGCCCGAGCGCGCGGCACTGCGCCGCGGCGGCCGCGGCGACGTCGTCGGACCCCGCCTGCAGCCCGTGGTCGACGACGACGGCGCCCGCCCGCACGCTGAACCCCCGCGAGCGGACGGAGCGCCCCACGCGCCGCGCCTCGTGCGCGAGGGCGTCCGCGAGCGCCAGCGAGTCGGCGCCGCCCGAGCACGCCACGAGCACGAGGTCGCCGGGCGCGGGAGCGAGCAGGGCGAGCTCACGCCGCACGGCGCTGCGGACCGCGGCGACGTCGGGGTCGACGCGTGCCATCGGCTGCCCTCCGTTCTGACAGGTCGGAGGGTCAGCCGTGCACGCGGCGGACCCAGGCGCGCGGGTCGGCGATCTCGCGGGCCGTCGGGAGGGACCCGGCCGAGGCCCACACCGCGTTGAGGCCGTCGCGCCCCACCTGCTGCTCGACCGCACGCACGAACGCCGCGCCGTCGCGGTACTGCGCGAGCTTGGCGTCCATCCCGAGCAGGCGCCGGAGGACGACGTCGAGGCCTGGCGCGCCCTCGCCGTCACGGCGCTTCTCGAACTTCGCGCGGATCTGCCGCACCGAGCGCACGACGCGCGGCCCGACCGCGTCCATCATCACGTCGGCGTGCCCCTCGAGCAGGGCCATCACCGCGGTGATCTCGGCCATCTCGTCCTTCTGGGCCCGGGAGAGCAGCCGCTCGAAGGGCGCGGCGCCGCCCGCGCGGAAGGCCCCGCTGACGACGTCGGTCACGGTGCGGCCGACCGTGCCGAGCTTCTCGAGGAACGGCGCCTTCGCCATGCCGACGGCGGTGCGGGTGACGTCTTCCATGAGGCCGCCCACGCGGCCGCGCAGGTGCTCGGCGAGCCACGGTGCGGCGGCGAACTGCACGGCGTGCGTCTGCTCGTGCAGGCAGACCCAGAGGCGGAAGTCGCGCGGGTCGACGCCCATCGCGCGCTCGGCGTGCAGCACGTTGGGCGCGACGAGCAGCAGGCGGCCGGGCTGCGGCTCCCCCGGCACGTCCTCGGGGCCCGGGGCCTCGGGCTGCGCGTACGGGTCGAACTGGCCGAGGACGCGCGGGGCCAGGACGGCGAGCAGCCCGCCGACCTCGAGCGCCCCGCCCAGCCGCGCGGTCTGCGACGACCCCACCGACTCGTCCGCGAGCGCCGTCGCGACCGGTGCCGTCATCGCTGCCATGACCTGCGTGTTCGCGAGGGCCCAGCGTGCGCGGTCGACCACCAGGACCGGCCCGAGCTCGGCCGCGCCGTCGTGCGCTCCGCCCGTCACGCGCCGCAGCCCGCCGACGGGCGTCATGCGGGTGGTGGCGAGCACATGCCCGACCGCGTCGGACGCCGCCTCGCGCAGCCCTGCGACAAGGTCGTCGAGCTCGCCACGGGTCGCGTGGGGTCCTGGCGGGGCGAGGCGCCCGGCGAGGTCGGCGGCGGCCGGCCAGTCGACGACGGGCTGGGGGCTGGTGCTGGTCACCGACCCACCGTATCTACGGCAGGGCGCGCAGGCGCCGCCGCGGCCGGGCGACAGAGCACGCCGAGCGCGAACGCGGCCTCCCGCTCAGGGCGCGCCCAGGGCCGCGAGCCGGCCGGCGAACTGGTCGAAGATCGTGCGCGCGCCGACCGTCGCGCCCGACTCGACCTGGTCGGCCTGGAGGGCGAACACCAGCAGCCGGTCGTCCGCGGTCACCACCGTCCCGGCGAGCCCCACGACGTTGGGCAGGGAGCCGGTCTTGGCGCGCACGAACCCGCGCCCGGCGTTGTCGCCGCCGAACCGCGAGGCCAGCGTGCCGGACAGGGCGCCGACCGGGAGGTCGACGGCGACGTCGCGCAGCTGCGGGTGGTCGGGGTCGGTGGTGAGCCGCACGACGTCGGCGAGCTGACGCGGGCTGAGGACGGAGCCGCGCCCAAGCCCGGAGCAGTCGACGAGGACGGCGCCGCTCACGTCGACGCCGAGCTTGCCGACGACGGCGAGCACGGCTTGCGTGGCCCCGTCGTTGGAGCCGTGCCGGCCCGTCTCGAGCGCGACGAGGCGGCCGAGCACCTCCGTGATGGTGTTGTCGGAGTGCTGCATCGCCCAGCCGGAGACCTCGCTGAGGGGCGCGGAGCTCACGGTGGCGAGGACGCGGGCGTCGTCGGGCGCCTGCTCGCGCCCGATGCTGCCCTTGACCGTGACGCCGTGCTCCGCGAGCGCCCGGGCGAAGGTCTGGGCGGCGGCCATGGCGGGGTCGGTGGCGCGCGGGCCCCACGACCCCTCGCCGAGCATGGCGACGTTCACCGCCATCGACGCGACGGGGGCGACGAACCCCATGGTCGCCTCGGTGGCGGGGACGGCCGGCGCGACGGCGGGCCCGGTGAAGAGCGAGTCGTCGATCGCGAGCCGGATCGAGTCCTGGCCGGAGACCTTGATCTTGGCGGCCGCCTGCTCAGCGAGGTCGCCGAGGCCGGCGCGCCCGTTCACGGCGTCCGGGTTCCCGGCGCCCGCGGCGAGCATCATGTCGCCGGCGCCGACGAGGATCAGGCGGCCGTCGGCGTCGAGCACCGCTCGGGTGTCGAGCGTGCTGTCCGGGTCGAGCGTCGTGAGCGCGGCGACGGCCGTCAGCAGCTTCTGGGTCGACGCCGGCACGAACCCGGTGTCCGCGGCGGCGGCCCCGAGCGTGTCGCCGGTGGCGGCGTCGACGACGACGGCGCCGACGCGCGCGCCGAGCCGCTTGTCGTCGACCAGGCCCTTGACCAGCGCCCCGACGTCGGACGCCGAGGGCACGGCCGCGTCGTCGGGCAGGGTGGGGATCACGGGGGTGGGGCTGGGCCCGGGCTGAGCGCCGGGTGGCGACGGGAACGGGGCCGGCTGCGGCGGGGCCGGGGCGAGCGTCAGCATGCCGGGCACGACGTCGTGCGCGTCCGCGACGAGGTAGCCGCCCATCAGGGCGACGACCGTCACAGCGGTGGCTCCCGTGCGCAGACGCCACCCCATGCCGTGCCCCTCCTTCGTGCCGGCGCCCTGCCGTCCCCTCCAAGGGTCGGGCACGCGACGTCGGCCTGGCTGCATCATGGCACGCCGGGCACGTCCGCTGGGCGTCGCCGGAGGCACCGTCCCCGCATGGCAGACTTGTGCCCGCGTACGCACCCGCATCAGGAGGAACAGTGGAGTTCGACGTCACGATCGAGATCCCCAAGGGACAGCGGAACAAGTACGAGGTGGACCACGAGTCCGGTCGTATCCGTCTCGACCGCATGCTCTTCACGTCGACCCGCTACCCGGACGACTACGGCTTCATCGAGGGCACGCTCGGCGAGGACGGCGACCCGCTCGACGCCATGGTGCTGCTCGAGGAGCCGACCTTCCCCGGCTGCCTGATCCGCTGCCGCGCGCTCGGCATGTTCCGCATGCGCGACGAGGCCGGCGGCGACGACAAGGTGCTGTGCGTGCCGACGGGCGACCAGCGCGCCGCGTGGCGCCAGGACATCGACGACGTCTCGGACTTCCACCGGCTGGAGATCCAGCACTTCTTCGAGGTCTACAAGGACCTCGAGCCCGGCAAGTCGGTCGAGGGCGCCCACTGGGTGGGCCGCAGCGAGGCCGAGGCGGAGATCGAGCGCTCCTTCGAGCGCGCCCGCAACGCCGGCTACTACCAGCACTGAGCTGCTGCACGACGGCGCCGCTCCCCTCCGCGGGGGTCCGGCGCCGTCGTCGTCCCCCGACGCGCGAGGGATACCGTGTGGGCATGCTTGCTGCCGTCATTCATGGGGCGCGCGACGTGCGCGCCGAGGAGCGTCCGGAGCCGCAGCTCCTCACGCCGCACGACGCCGTCGTCCGCGTCGTCGCCGCCTGCGTCTGCGGGTCCGACCTGTGGCCGTACCGCGGGGTCACGCCCACGCGTGCGCCGCACCCCATCGGGCACGAGCTGGTCGGCGTCGTCGAGCAGCTGGGCGACGAGGTCACGTCCGCCACGGTCGGCGACTTCGTCATCCTCCCGTTCTCGCTGAGCTGCGGGGAGTGCCAGGCGTGCCTCGCCGGCTTCCCCGCCGCGTGCGACCAGGTCACGTTCTTCGGCTCCACCGACCGCGGCGGCAACCCCGTCGACGGCGCCCAGGGCCAGCGCGTGCGCATCCCGCTCGCCCAGCACTCGCTGTTCACGGTCGGGCTAAGCGAGGACGAGGTCGAGGCCCGCGGCCTCGTGCCCCACCTCCTCGCCCTCGCGGACGTCATGTCCACCGGCCTGCACGCCGCCACCGCCGCGCGCGTCGGCGAGGGGGACGTCGTCGCCGTCGTCGGCGACGGGGCCGTCGGCCTCTCCGGCGTCATCGCGGCGCGGCTCCTCGGCGCAAGCCGCGTCATCGCCATGAGCCGCCACGAGGACCGCGCCGCACTCGCCCGCTCCTTCGGCGCCACCGACGTCGTCGCCGAGCGGGGCGACGACGCCGCCGCGGCGATCCGCGCACTGCTCGACGGCAACCTCGCCGACGCCGCCCTCGAGTGCGTCGGCACCAAGGAGTCGATGGCGCAGGCGCTCGCCGTGGTCCGCGGCGGCGGGCGCGTCGGGTTCGTCGGGGTGCCCAACGGGGGCCCGGAACTGCCGGTGCGCCGCATCTTCGACCGCAACCTCACCGTGGGCGGCGGCATGGCGTCGGCCCGCCGCTACATGGAGGAGCTGCTCCCCCACGTCCTGTCCGGCGACATCACGCCGGGGGACGTCTTCGACCTCACGCTCCCGCTGTCCCAGATCGCCGAGGCGTACGCCGCGATGGACGAGCGCCGCGCGACCAAGGTGCTGGTTCGGCCGTGAAGCTGTCGCTGTGGCCGAGCACGGGCAGCCCTGTCGCCGAGGTCCTCGCGGAGGCTCGGGCCGCCGACGCCGCCGGCTGGCACGGTGTCTGGCTCGCCGACCACTACATGCCCAACACAGGCGACCTCACGCGCGCCGACGGACCCACCCATGAGGTGTGGGGCCTGCTGCCCGCGGTCGCCGCCGTCACGTCGCGTGTCCGCGTGGGCCCGCTCGTCAGCCCGACGACGGTTCACCACCCCGCGCTCCTCGCGAAGCGGGCGTCGGCGGTCGACCACGTCTCCGACGGCCGGTTCGTGCTCGGCCTGGGCGCGGGGTGGCAGCGCAACGAGCACGACGCCTACGGGTTCGAGCTGCCCGGTCCGCGCACGCTGGTGGACCGGTTCGCCGAGGCGCTGCAAGTCACGCGCTCGCTGCTCGACGAGAAGCGCACCACGTTCCACGGCGAGTGCTTCGACGTCGACGACGCCCCCGCCGAGCCCAAGCCGGTCCAGGGGCGGCTGCCGATCCTCGTCGGTGCCAAGGGCCCGCGGATGCTGCGCCTGACCGCGCGCTACGCGCAGGAGTGGAACACGTGGGGCCTGCCCGCGAGCGCCGCGCAGGTCCGTTCGGCGCTGCTCGAGGCCGCGGAGCAGGTAGGCCGCACCGAGCCGCTGTGGACGACGACGAACTGGATGTTCGACGTCGACGGCGAGACGCCCGCGCCTGGTCGCGTGTCGACGGGCTCGGTCGCCGAGCTGCAGGACCTCGCGGGAGGCTACGTCGAGGCGGGGTTCGACGAGTTCATCCTGCCGAGCTGGAACCTGGGCGCGACGACCGGGGAACGCGAGGACCGGGCCGCCCGGATCAAGGAAGAGATCTTCGACCGTCTGTAAGAGGCCTTCTGGGTGCGAGGCGACGCGTCGTCTCAAATTTGCATCTCAAATAATGGGACACGGCTTTCGGCCGCCCGCGGCGCCCCGTTACCGTCCTCCCATGACTCGTCGAATGTGCCGCTGACCCAGCGCACGTTCGCCTGCCCGGGATCCTCCCGGCCCTGCGTGCGCAGACGCTCGCCGTGGAGCCCCCTCCGACGCAGCAGGCCCCCGCAGGGCGCTCCGCGGCCGCACGTCAGCAGACCTGCACCCGCGCCCCGCAGCCCCGGAGGAACCCCATGAGCACGCAGCCCCAGTGGTCGTTCGAGACCCGCCAGATCCACGCCGGCCAGACCCCGGACCCCGTCACCGGCGCCCGTGCGCTGCCGATCTACCAGACGACGTCGTACGTCTTCCCGAGCGCCGAGGTGGCCGCCGACCGGTTCGCGCTGAAGGACCTCGGCCCGATCTACACCCGCATCGGCAACCCGACGCAGGAGGTCATCGAGAACCGGCTCGCGAACCTCGAGGGCGGAGTCGGCGCGCTGCTCGTCGCCAGCGGCTCCTCCGCGATCCACCTCGCCGTGCTGAACGTCGCGCAGGCGGGCGACCACATCGTCTCGTCGTCGTCGCTCTACGGCGGCACGTACAACCTCTTCCACCACACGCTGCCGAGGCTCGGCATCGAGACGACGTTCGTCGAGGACCCGCACGACCCGCAGCAGTGGCGTGACGCAGTGCGCCCCAACACCAAGCTGTTCTTCGGCGAGACCATCCCGAACCCCAAGTCGGACGTGCTCGACATCCAGACGGTCGCGGGCGTCGCGCACGACGCAGGCGTCCCGCTGATCGTCGACAACACCGTGCCCACGCCGTACCTGCTGCGGCCCATCGAGCACGGCGCCGACGTCGTGGTGCACTCCGCGACCAAGTACCTGGGTGGGCACGGCTCGTCGATCGGCGGCGTGATCGTCGACGGCGGCACGTTCGACTTCGCCCAGCACCCCGAGCGCTTCCCGAGCTTCAACGAGCCGGACCCGAGCTACAACGGCCTGGTCTACGCCCGCGACCTCGGCGTCGGCGGCGCGTTAGGCGTCAACCTGTCCTACATCCTCAAGGCGCGCGTGCAGCTCCTGCGCGACCTCGGCCCGGCGATCAGCCCGTTCAACGTGTTCCTGCTGGCGCAGGGCCTGGAGACGCTGTCGCTGCGCCTCGACCGCCACATCGCCAACGCGCAGCGCGTCGCCGAGTGGCTCGAGGCCCGCGACGACGTGCGCGTCGTGCACTACGCCGGCCTGGAGTCCTCGCCGTACCACGCCAACGCGCTCAAGTACGTGCCGAAGGGCGCAGGCGCGGTGCTCGCGTTCGAGCTCGACGCGGCCGACGACGCCGCCGCCCGCAAGGCCGGCCAGGCCTTCGTCTCGGCGCTCGAGCTGCACTCGAACGTCGCGAACATCGGCGACGTGCGCTCGCTCGTCATCCACCCGGCGTCGACCACGCACAGCCAGCTCACGCCCGCCGAGCAGTCGCTCTCGGGCGTGACACCGGGCCTGGTGCGCCTGGCCGTGGGTATCGAGAACGTCGAGGACATCCTCGCGGACCTCGAGCTCGGCTTTACTGCAGCCAAGGAACAGCTCGACGCCGCCCCCGAGACGCCGACCGCCCCGGCGGCCGACGCGTGAGACGCTGTACCTCCGCCCCGGCCGGGCGCCTCGCCCCGCCCCGACCCTCGAGGACCGTTCCCATCGCCGCCCAGACGCCCCGCGAGCCCGCCCGTCCCGGCCCCCGGCCGACGACGGCGGACACGTCGCGCGCGCGTGTGAAGCCGGCCGTGCCGGCGTCGGGCGCCTGGCGCGAGGGTGACGAGCCGGGCCGGCGACAGTTCGCCGAGCTGGGCGGCCTCGAGCTCGAGGGCGGCGGGCTGCTCCCGGACGTGACGCTGGCGTACGAGACCTTCGGGACCCTCGACGCCGACGGCGGCAACGCCGTGCTGGTCCTGCACGCCCTCACCGGCGACTCGCACGTGGCCGGGCCCGCGGGGCCCGGTCACGTGACGGCCGGCTGGTGGGAGGACATGGTCGGTCCCGGCCGGCCCATCGACACCGACAAGTACTTCGTCGTCGTGCCCAACGTGCTCGGTGGCTGCCAGGGATCGACCGGCCCGGCGTCGGTCGCGCCGGACGGGCGCCCGTGGGGCGCCCGCTTCCCGCGCGTGACCACGCGCGACCAGGTCGTCGTCGAGCTGCGGCTGGCACGCGAGCTCGGCATCACCGGCTGGCAGCTCGTCATCGGTGCGTCGATGGGCGGGCTGCGTGCGCTCGAGTGGGCCGTCCTGGGCCCCGAGGCAGGCATCGCGGTGCGCGGGCTGGCCGCCATCGCGACGACGGCGCAGACCAGCGCCGACCAGATCGCGTGGTCACACCCGCAGCTCGCCGCGATCCGGCTCGACCCGGGCTGGAACGGCGGCGACTACTACGCCCTGCCCGACGGCGAGGGCCCGCACGCGGGCCTGGCGGTCGCCCGGCAGATCGCGCACACGACGTACCGGTCGGCGCACGAGCTCGACACCCGGTTCGGGCGTCTGCCGCAGGGCGGCGAGGACCCGCTGAACGACGGCCGCTACGCGGTGCAGTCGTACCTCGACCACCACGGCGACAAGCTGGCCCGCCGGTTCGACGCGAACTCCTACCTGGTGCTCACCGAGTCGATGAACACGCACGACCTGGGCCGTGACCGCGGCGGCGTCGAGCAGGCGCTCGGGCAGATCACGGCGCGGACGCTCGTCGTCGCCGTGGACTCCGACCGGCTTTTCCCGCCCGCGCAGTCGGCGCGGATCGCGGCCTGGGTGCCGGGTGCGGACGGCATGCGCGTGGTGCGCAGCCCGTATGGGCACGACGGGTTCCTCATCGAGTTCGACCAGCTCGGGCCGATCGTGCGCGAGTTCCTCGAGGAGCTCGACGTCCAGGAGCGGGTGCGCGCCCGGGGCTGACCGCCGCAGACTGGGGGTGTCCGCACCGGACTCTTCGAGGGGACCCCGTCATGGCCAGGCTCAACCCGTACCTCAGCTTCAGGGACAACGCCCGTGAGGCGCTCGAGCACTACCAGTCGGTGCTCGGCGGTGAGCTGAACATCTCCACCTTCGGCGACCAGCCGGGCATGCCCGGCGTCTCGGAGACCGACGCGTCGCTCGTCATGCACGGCCAGCTCGACACGCCCGCGGGTCTCACGCTCATGGCCGCCGACTCGGGCTCGATGATGCCGCACGTGCCCGCGACGTCGGGAGTCACCGTCGCGCTCACGGGCGGGCCCGACGACCTGGACTACGTCCGCGACGCCTACCAGAAGCTCTCCGACGGCGCGACGGACACCCTGCCGTTCGAGCTCGCGCCGTGGGGCGACTACTACGGCTCGCTCACCGACAAGTTCGGCATCAGCTGGATGTTCGACGTCGGCGCCGAGGGCGCGGACGCGGGCACCGAGGGCGCCGGCGCGACGTCCTGACCGCCGCTCGCTCCGGCGACATCAAGGCTGTTCCCGGTCACGGATCGGCACCCATCCTGACGTCTGGCCTGGCCGAGACGCGATCCCAGGCGCACCATGCGAGAAAGCAGTCCCGTGCTGAGCCCATGAGGAAGGACGACGATGTCTTCGAACCGATTGCTCCGTGCCGCGGCCGCAACGGCTGTCCTGGCACTCGCGGTCGCCGGGTGCGCGTCTGGCGGTCAGGCCAACCAGTCGAGCTCGTCGACCGGCGCGGCCATGGCCCCGCAGATCGACGCCGGCTCGTTCACGGCCGACTTCTCGGTCATGGAGCAGCTCAAGGACCTGGCGTCGCAGGGCGACGGCCTGATCGGGGTCCTCCTGCCCGACACCACGACCTCGACGCGGTACGTGCAGTACGACGCGCCATATCTCAAGAAGGCGTTCGAGACCGCGGGGCTCGCCTCCGACCAGTTCAAGGTCGACAACGCCCAGGGCAGCGCCGCGACCATGCAGACCCAGGCCGAGGCCGACATCAACGCCGGCGCCTCCGTGCTGCTCGTCGACCCGCTCGACCCGGGCAGCGGCGCCGCGATCGAGTCCAAGGCCAAGGACGCCGGCGTCGCCGTCATCGACTACGACCGCCTCGTGACGGGCGGTCCGGAGGACCGCTACTACGTCAGCTTCGACAACGTGCAGGTCGGCAAGATGATCGGCGACGGCCTCGTCAAGTGCATCACCGACTGGAGCGTCTCCAAGCCCAACATCCTCGTCATGGACGGCGACCCGACGGACAACAACGCGAAGCTGTTCGCCCAGGGCTACAACGGCGTGCTGAAGCCGAAGTTCGACGACGGCACGTTTACCAAGGTCGGCGAGCCGGCCGGCACGTGGGACCCGCAGCAGGCGGCGACGACGTTCCAGCAGCAGCTCACGGCCCACCCCGAGACCAACGCCGCGATCACGCCGAACGACGACAACGCCAACGCCGTGATCTCGATCCTCAAGGGCCAGAGCATCGGGGCGAAGAAGTTCCCGACCACCGGCCAGGACGCGTCGCTGCCCGGCCTGCAGAACATCCTGACCGGCTACCAGTGCGGCACGGTGTACAAGCCGGTCTACCTTGAGGCTCAGGCCGCCGCCGCTCTGGCGATCATGCTGCGCGCCGGCGCCACGCCGCCGTCCTCGCTGGTGAACGCGACGACGAAGGACTCGGAGCTGAACAAGGACATCAAGTCGGTGTACACCACGCCGATCTGGGTGACCGTGGACAACATGAAGGACACGGTCGTCGCAGATCAGGCCGTCTCCACGTCCGAGCTGTGCGCCGGCGACGTCGCGAGCGCCTGCACGGCCGCCGGGATCAGCTGACGAGCGAACGATGACGACCACCTCCGAGAGCCCCCCGCTGCTCCGGCTGCGGGGGGTCTCGAAGTCCTTCGGCCCCGTCCAGGCACTCTCGGACGTCGACCTCGACGTGCCTGCCGGCGCCGTCACGGCGCTGGCCGGCGACAACGGCGCGGGCAAGTCCACGATGATCAAGTGCATCGCGGGCATCCACCCGACCGACTCCGGGGAGATCTTCTGGGAGGGGCAGCCCGTCACGCTGCACGGGCCTGCCGGCGCCGCGGCGCTCGGGATCCAGACCGTCTACCAGGATCTCGCGCTGTGCGACAACCTGGACATCGTCCAGAACATGTTCCTCGGGCGGGAGCGGCTGCGTCGCGGCCAGCTCGACGACGTCGCGATGGAGCAGGCTGCCGCCAGCACCCTCACCGACCTGGCCGTGACCACCGTCGGGTCGGTGCGGCAGACGGTCGGGTCGCTCTCGGGCGGGCAGCGCCAGTCCGTGGCGATCGCCAAGGCGGTGCTCTGGGAGTCGCGGCTGGTCATCATGGACGAGCCGACGGCGGCCCTCGGCGTCACGCAGACCGCCAACGTGCTCGCCCTCGTCCGAACCCTCGCCGAGCGCGGTCACGGCGTGCTGCTCGTCACGCACAACGTGCTGAACCTGCTCGACGTCGCCGACCGCGTCGCCGTGATGCGCCAGGGCCGGGTCGTGGACACCCGCGAGCGCGCCCGGATCGACGAACGCATCCTCGTCGACCTCATGACGACGGGTAGCACCGACCGGGAGGTGGCCTGAGATGGCCGTCCGCACCACTGACCCTGTGACCGGCCAGAGGGACGTCGCGCCCGACGCCGGGACATACCTGCGCCTGGCGTGGAAGCGCGTGCGCAGCGGCGAGACCGGCGTGCTGCCCGTGGTGGGTGGCCTGCTCCTGGTGTCGGTGATCTTCCAGAGCCTCAACGACCGCTTCCTCACCCCCGGGAACCTCGTCAACCTGCTCGTGCAGGCCGCCGTGTTCGCGCTGCTCAGCATGGCCGAGGTGTGGGTGCTGGTGCTCGGCGAGATCGACCTGTCGGTCGGCTTCGTGGCGGGCATCTCGGCCGTCGTGGTGGCGTGGCTCGCCAGGCCTCAGTTCGGCTGGCCCTGGTGGGCGGCGATCCTCGCTGCCCTCGTCGTGACGGCGCTCATCGGGCTGCTGCACGGCACGCTGATCACCCGCATCGGGCTGCCGTCGTTCATCGTCACGCTCGCCGGCCTGCTCTTCTGGCAGGGCGTGATGCTGTTCGTGCTGGGCAACGGCGGAGCCATCCTCATCCGCGACGACGTGCTGATCGCGATCTCCTCGGGCACGCTGCCCCGGATCGGCGGGTGGGTGCTCGTGCTCGTGGTCGTGGCGGTGTTCGGCGTCATCGTCTGGCGGCGCGACGCCCGCCGGCGCGACGTCGGGCTCACCGCGCCGCCCGTGTCCCTCACCATCGCCAAGATCGTCGTCTGCGCCGCCGGCGGCGCAGGGTTGGTGCTGCTCGCCAACGCCGACCGCGGACGGCTCGCTCCCGTGTACGGCCTGCCCTGGGTGGTGCTGCTCGTCCTCGCGGTCCTGGTCGCCTGGGCGTACCTGCTGGGCCGGCGCCGGTTCGGGCTCTACCTCTACGCCGTGGGCGGCAACGCCGAGGCGGCACGCCGCGCCGGCATCCCCCTCGCCCGCATCCGCACCATGGCCTTCGTGCTCTGCTCGTTCACCGCGGGGATCGCCGGGATCGTCTACGCCTCCCGGCTGCGGTCCATCTCCACCTCGATCGACGGCGGCACGCTCGTGCTGTACGCGGTCGCGGGCGCCGTCATCGGCGGCACCAGCCTCTTCGGCGGGCGCGGGAAGATGCTGCACGGCGTGCTCGGCGGCCTGGTCATCGCGGCGATCGACAACGGCATGGGGCTGCTGGGCTTCAGCGCGGCCGCCAAGTACATGGTGACGGCCGCGGTGCTGATCGTGGCGGTGACCATCGACGCGCTGGCCCGCCGGCGTCGGCCGTCGACGTAGAGCAGGTCGGGGGTAGTTTGGCGGCATGCTCGCCGCCTACGCCGCCAGGTTCTCGCCCGACTCGCCCGTAGACGGCCTGGAGGTCGGCGAGCGGCCAGAGCCGGAGGCGCGCGAGAACTGGTCGGTCGTCGAGGTGCGGGCGGCGTCGCTCAACCACCACGACCTGTGGTCGCTGCGCGGCGTCGGCCTGCGGGCCGAGCAGCTGCCGATGGTCCTCGGCACGGACGCCGCCGGCGTCGCGCCCGACGGCACCGAGGTCGTGGTGCACGCCGTCATCGGCGCGGACGGCCACGGCGTCGGGCCGCGCGAGCCACGCAGCCTCCTCTCGGAGCGGTACGACGGGACGCTCGCGCAGTACGTCGCCGTGCCGACGGCGAACCTGCTGCCCAAGCCTTCGGAGCTCACGTTCGCCGAGGCGTCGTGCATGCCGACGGCGTACCTGACGGCGTACCGGATGCTGTTCTCGGTCGCCGGGCTCACCCCGGGGCAGTCGGTGCTGGTGCAGGGCGCTGGTGGCGGCGTCGCGACGGCGGCGATCGTCCTGGGCGCGGCGGCCGGGCTCGAGGTGACGGCGACGTCGCGCTCGACGGCCAAGCGCGAGCGGGCGCTGGCGCTCGGCGCGGCGCACGCCGTCGAGACGGGCGCGCGCCTTCCGGCCCGCGTCGACGCGGTGCTCGAGTCCGTGGGCCAGGCGACGTGGGCGCACTCGGTGCGGTCGGTGAAGCCCGGCGGCACGATCGCCGTCTGCGGCGCGACCTCGGGCGACGCTCCCCCGGCCGAGCTCACCCGGATCTTCTTCCAGGAGATCGCCGTGCGCGGCGTGACCATGGGGTCGCGCGACGACCTGGCGGCGCTGCTCGCGTTCTGTGCGCGTACGGGCCTGCGGCCGGTGATCGACTCGCAGTACCCGCTGACCGACGTGGCGACCGCCCTCGCGCGCCTGGACGCGGGTGCCCAGACGGGCAAGCTGGTCATCGCGCCCTAGGGTGCGGCGTCCGGCTCAGGCGAAGCGGGCGCGGAACTCCTCCGTGAGGGTCGGGCCCGAGGGTGTGCTCAGGCGCCACACCGACCAGCCGTCCGCCGTGTACGAGCCCGACACCGCGCTCGCGGCGATGTCCGGGTGGCGGTAGCGGCCGCCGTCGGGCAGCTCGATGGTGCCGTCCGGGTGCAGCACCGCGTCGAAGCGCTGGCCGCGGCGCGGCCGCTCCCAGACGAGCAGCGTGGGGACGCCGATGCTCGCGGCGAGCGCGACGAGGTCGCCGTCCGCGTCCTCGTCCAGGACGATCGGCGTCGCCGGCGGGTCCCAGTGCTGCGGCTCCGGCGCCGCAGGCTGCCACCACGGCTCCGGGGCGGGCGGCTCGTGGAGGCGCGGGGGCTCGAACGGGGCCTCCCACGGCGCGGGCGCGATGGCGGTGTCGCCCGTCGCGCCGTCCCAGTCGCGGTCGAGCGGTGTGCTGACGCCGGTGAAGACCTCGCCGAACGCGATCGCCTCGCCCTCCGGCAGCGGGGGCACCGGGATCGGGTCCTCGCCCGACGCCGGGTTCCACGCCTGCTCGGGACGCCAGGCCAGGGGGTCGTCCGCCGGGGCGACGACGTCGTAGCGCTCGGCCGCGGGGAGCTCCGGGAGCTCCTCCTCCGGGCGGGCGGAGAAGCGGTCCCGGCGCGACCGGCGTCGCGGCGCAGGGGCGGGATCGGGGGCGGGCTCCTCCGGTCGCGGCGCTGCCTCGGGCTGCGGCACCTCCCGCATCCCGGTGGGGACGCCGGGGAGCGGCACGGGGTCGAGTCGCTCGACCGGGCGGGGATCCTGCACCACGACCGGCAGCTTGCCGGTGAGCGCGTACCCGACGGCGATGCCCTCGTCGAACGTGCCGCGCGCGCCCGGCGACGGCTGCACGGCCGGCGCGGCGTGGTCGGGCGCCGCGAGCCGCACGACGCCCTCTGGGGCGGGCAGCGCCGCCGGGGCGGGGGCCTGGACGACCTGCGGCCGGTCGGGCGCCGATGCCGGGTGGATCACCAGCGGCGAGACGTCGACGAACCGCCGCCCGTCGGCCCCGTGCACGACGCCTAGCCGGAGCACCTCGACCGGCATCGACGGCTGACGGAGGAAGTCGACGGCGTTGAGCACGTCCTCGTCGGCCTCTTGGCAGATGACGATGAGGCGGGCCCCCGCGCGGCCGCCGTGCGAGCGGGTCACAGGAACGGAGTCGTAGAACTCGGCGACGTCGCGCTGGAAGGCCTGCGGCCCCCCGCGGTAGAGCGCAGCGAGCTGGCCACGGGTCATGCGCCCGGCGGCGCCGGCGTGGTCGAGGAACCGCGAGAGCGCGGCCTCGTCGAGCCGGGCCACGAGCTCGACGACGACGGGGGCGCCCGACGCGTCGAGCGCCAGGAGGTGCGGCTCGTCCGGGCCGGCGCCTGGGGAGACGGGGAAGATCTGCTCGCCGAGCAGGCCGTCGATGTGCGACTCGACCACCCTGTGCGCCGTCGTCCCGACGCCCGGGCGCGAGCCCGGCACGATCTGAGGGCGATCCCCCTCCACCTCGAAGAGCGGCAAGGTTCCACCTCCGTTGTGCTTGGTCCGCCGTACCAGGGCCTGCCGAGGCCCGCCGGCACCTGCCCGCGGGCGCGCGCGCCGCGCCACACCTTACGCGCCTTCGTCACCGGGGCGGGACCGTTCACCCGGGCGGGATCTGCGCCGCCCAGGCCGCGCGACCTCGGCCGCCGGTCTGCCAGGATCCGCTGCATGACCGCAGCCAGCACGACCGGGCTCGCCACAGGGCTCGCCGCGGAGCTCGCCGCCGCGGTGCCGGCGGACCTGCCCGCCGCGCTGCTCGCCGGCGTCGCGGCCGGCTACGCGATCGCCTTGCCGGTCGGTGCCGTCGCCACCTACCTCATCGGGCTCGCGGCCCGCAGCCCGTGGCGCGTGGCGGCCGCCGGAGCGCTCGGCATGGCGACCGTCGACGGCGCGTACGCCCTGCTCGCCGCGCTCGGGGGGGCTGCCGTGACACGGTGGATCGGCCCCGTCGCCACGCCGCTGCGCGTTGTCGCCGCGGCGGTCCTCGTCGTCGTCGCGATGCGCTCCGCGGTGCGCGCCTGGCAGGCGTGGCGCGCGCACGCGGCCGGGGCGGCGCCGGTCTACGCCGGCGCGAGGGAACGCACCGCGCTCCGGACCTGGGCCCACCTCGTCGCCGTCACGGCGGTCAACCCCGCGACGGTGCTGTTCTTCGCGGTCGTGGTCGCGGGCAGGTCCCTGCCCGACGGCGGCGGAACGGGTCACGTCCCGGTCGCGGTCGCGTTCGCGGTCGGGGCGTTCGTCGCGTCGGCCTCCTGGCAGCTGGTCCTCGCCGGGGCGGGGACGGCGCTGGGGCGGGCGCTCGCCGGGCCGCGCGGGCGGCTCGCGACGGCGCTCGCGTCGTCGGTCGTGATGGTGGCGCTCGCCGTGGTGATGCTCGCCGGATAGTGCGCCGCCGCGCGCTGACGCGCGCGGTCAGCTGTGCCCCTCCTCCGCGGCGTCGGCGGCCAGCCGCTCCTCGACGCGGGCGACCTTCGCGTCGAGCTGGCCGGTGTAGCCGGGGCGGATGTCGGCCTTGAGCACCAGCGACACACGGTGCCCGCCGTGCCCGACGGCGTCGGTGGCCGCCTTGATCACCGGCATCACCTCGTCCCACTCGCCCTCGATCTCGGTGAACATCGAGGTGGTCCGGTTGGGCAGCCCCGACTCGCGGACGATGCGGACGGCCTCGGCGACCTGCTCGGCGACGGACTCCCCGACCCCGAGCGGCGCGACGGAAAACGCGAAAACAGCCATGCCCCCATCCTGGCGGACCACCACGCACGATGCGCGCATCCCCGCGACAGTGCCCATGAGGTGCGAGGTCGCGCGTGCGGGCTCGCGCTCGCGACGAGCCAGGGACGCGCGGGCGGCGCGTAGGCTCGGTCGCGTGGTGGTTCCTCGGGTAACTGTTCTGGCCGGTGGGGTGGGGGGCGCACGGTTGGCGCACGGGGTCGCGCTCGCCGGGGTGCGCCCCGACGTCGTCGTCAACGTCGGCGACGACACGGAGCTGCACGGCCTGTGGATCTCCCCGGATCTCGACACCGTGCTCTACACGCTCGCCGGGCTCAACGACGAGGAGCGCGGCTGGGGACTCCGCGGCGAGACCTACGCGACCCTGACCCAGATGGCAGCGCTCGGCGAGGACACCTGGTTCACGCTCGGCGACAAGGACCTCGCCACGCACGTGGTCCGCAGCGCCCGGATGCGCGCCGGCGCCCCGCTGAGCGAGGTCACCGCGCAGCTCGCGGCGTCGCTCGGCGTCGCGGCCCGGCTGCTGCCCGTCACCGACGACCGCGTCGCCACCCTGCTCGACACCCCCTCCGGGCGCCTCGCGTTCCAGGAGTACTTCGTACGCCGGCACCACGCCGACGCCGTGCTCGGTGTCGTGCACGAGGGCGTCGAGGCGGCCCGCCCGGCGCCCGGCGTGCTCGAGGCCGTCGCCGACGCCGACGTGCTGGTGATCGCGCCGTCGAACCCGTTCCTGTCCGTGTTCCCCGTGCTGTCCGTGCCGGGCGTGCGCGACGCCGTCCGCACGACGGCGGCGCGCCGCGTCGCGGTGAGCCCGATCGTCGGCGGGCAGGCCATCAAGGGCCCCGCGGCGCAGATCCTCGAGACGCTCGGCCACGAGGTCTCCGCGCTCGGGGTCGCGCGCCTGTACACCGGGCTGGTCGACGTGATGGTGGTCGACGACGCCGACGCCGCGCTCGCGCCGGCGGTCCGCGACCTGGGCTTCGACGTCGTCGTGACCGACACGATCATGGGCGGCCCGGACGGCCGCGAGCGCCTGGCCCGCGAGCTCCTCGCGGTCGCGGGGCACCCGCTGCCGTGACGGACGACGCGACGCGGGTCGTCGCCGTCGTCCCCCTGCGCGACGGCGTCAGCGGCAAGTCGCGGCTGGCTGCGGCGCTCGCGCCGGACGAACGCCGCCGCCTGGTCGCCGAGCTGGCGCGTCACGTCGTGGCGACGCTGACGGCGGTGGAGCGCGTGGAGCGGATCGTGATCGTGACGGCGGACCCGCCCTTCGTGGCTGAGGTGCTGGCGGGCCAGAGCGCGAGCGCGAGGATCAGCGTGCTCCCCCAGCCCGGCGACCGGCCCGGGCTCAACGGCGCGCTCGACCTCGCGCGAGAGCAGGTGCGCCGCGACGCTCCCGGCACGGCCCTGCTCGTCGCCCACGCGGACCTGCCTGCCCTCGGGCCCGACGACGTCGCCGCGCTGCTCGCCGCGGGCCGCACCGCGGACGTCGTCGTCGCCACGGACCGGCACGGCACCGGCACCAACCTGCTCGTCCTGCCCGCCGACGCGGCCTACGACTTCCGGTTCGGCATCGGCTCCCGCGCCGCGCACGAGGCCGAGGCGGCGCGGCGCGGGCTGACCGCCGTCGTCGTGCAGCGCCCCGGCACGGCGGCGGACCTCGACACCCTCGACGACTGGGACGAGCTGCCCGCGCCCACGCGGGCGCGGCTGGCCGGCTGAGCGCCGCTCAGTCCGGGCGCCGCGCGCCGTCCACCGCGTCTGGCCATCCATCACCGAGTGGCTCGAGTGAACTCCGCGTAGCGTGGACGGTGGATCGCGGCCGACGCAGACATGCGAACCAGCCACCGACAAGGGGACGACCATGGCAAACCTCGTGGTGCACTTCGAGATCCACGCGACGGAGCCGCAGCGGCTCGTCGACTTCTACTCGAGCCTGCTCGGCTGGAAGTTCGAGCAGTTCGGGGAGATGGGGTACTGGAGCATCGACACCGGGGACGGCTCGACGCGCAACTCGCCGCAGCAGGCCGGGTTCGGGATCAACGGCGGTCTCACCAAGCGGCAGGGTCCGGCGCCCGCGCCTGGCAGCCCGGTCATGGGAGCGGACCTGGTCGTGGCGGTCGACGACGTCGACGGGCTGTTCGCGAAGGCGCTGCAGCTCGGCGCCACCGAGGCCGTCGCGCCGAACGACATGCAGGGCGTCGGGCGCCTCGCCTACCTGCTCGACCCCGACGGCAACGTCTTCGGCCTGCTGTCTTCCATGCTGTCCGACGGGACGAACCAGATGGTGGCCGACGGCCTGGCCGACGAGAGCGCGCCCGCCGCGCTCGACAGCCGGTCGGACGGGACCAACCCCCTGGTGGCCGACGGCCTGTCCGAGGAGACGAACCCCATGGCGGCCGACGGCCTCTGACCGGCCGCAGCGGGCCGCCCCCGCGCGCCGGCGACGCCCGTCCGTGACCGCCCGTCAGGGCTGGGCGGCGCGTACCGCCTGGGCGAGCAGGCCCACGGCCGAGTCGACGCGCGCCTCGGCGACGTCGCCGTACCCGAGAACGAGCGTCGAGCACGGCCCGTCAGCGGCCCTGTAGCGGCGCAGGTCGGTCACGGCCACGCCTCGCGCGGCGGCCTCGCGCACGACGTCGGCGGCGTCCGGCGGCGGGGAGCCCGGCAGCTCGACGAGCAGGTGCATGCCCGCCGCGATGCCCCCCACGCGGGCGCCCGGCAGCTCGCGCGCGAGCGCCGCGACGACGGCGTCGCGACGCCGCCGGTACCGGGCGCGCTGCGCGCGCAGGTGCCGGTCGTATCCGCCCGACTCGACGAGCCGGGCGAACGTGAGCTGGTCGATGACGGACGGGCCGGTCCCCAGGCCGGCGGCCGCCGCGACGGCGTCCCGCCACGCGGCGGGCACCGTGGCCCAGCCGAGCGCGAACGCGGGCGCGATCGTCTTGGTCAGCGATCCCAGCAGCAGCACCCGGTCCGGGTCCGCGCCCTGCAGGGCCGCGACCGGCCGGCGGTCGTAGCGGAACTCGGCGTCGTAGTCGTCCTCGACCACCAGGCCGTCGACCGACCGCGCCCAGGCGAGCACCTGATGTCGCCGCTCGGGTGCGAGCGCCTCGCCCGTGGGGAACTGGTGCGCGGGGGTGAGCAGCACGGCCCGTGCGCCGGTGCGCCGCGACGCCGCCTCGAGCGCGTCGACGTCGACCCCGCCGGGGCCGACCGGGACGCCCACGGGCTCGAGCCCGGCCCGCCGCGCGACCTCGCGCAGCACCGGCCAGCTCGGCTCCTCGACGAGCAGCCGGGTGTGCCCCCGGGCCGCGAGCGCCGCCGCGGCCAGCGTCATCCCGTGCGTGGCACCGTGCGTGAGCACGACGGCGTCCTCGTCGGTCGCGGCGAGCCGCGCGCGGCGCAGGTGGCCGGCGACGACCGCGCGGGCGCGGGGGTGACCGGCCGACGGCCGGGCGGCCAGGTCGTCGCGCGTGGCAAGCGCGAGCGCCTCGCGGGCCGCGCGCAGCCAGGCGTCGCGCGGCGCGTGGCGCAGGTCGGGGACGCCCGGAGCAAGGTTGAGGACGGGCCGTGGCGCCGGGGCGCGTGCTGGGCTGGGCGTCGCCGCGCCGTCGTGCTCCGGTGCGGCTCCGCGCTCCGCTCGCCCGGGGACGACGCCGCCCGGAGCCACCCGCGTGGTGGACCCGGCCCGGGCCTCGAGCACGCCCTCGGCGACGAGCTGCCCGTACACCTCGGTGACCACCCAGCGCGAGACACCGAGGGCCTCGGCCAGCCGCCGGCTCGCGGGGAGCGCGGCGCCGACGGGCGCACGCCCGGAGCGGACGGCGTCGCGGAGCGAGCGCTCGAGCCGCACCACGAGCGTGCCGGGCCCCTCGCCGAGGTCGAGGAGCGTCTCCCACGCGAGTCGCGAAGTGGTCTGGTCGATGGGCATCGAAGTGGATCGTACGTCCGGACCACTGCACCCGTAGCGTGGCACGCGCTCGACTACTGACCGAGGAGGACACATGCGGTACCGCACGATCGGCGACGGCGACCAGGCCTTCGAGGCCTCGGCCCTCTGCCTGGGCACGATGTTCATGGGCTCGCGCACCGACGAGGCGACGTCGTTCGCACTGCTCGACCATTTCGTCGAGGCGGGCGGAAGCTTCCTCGACACGGCGAACAACTACAACTCCTGGGCCGGCGGCTACGGCCGCGAGAGCGAGGACCTGCTGGGCCGCTGGCTCGCGAGCCGCGGCACGCGCGACCAGGTGCGGCTCGCCACCAAGCTGGGCGCCGCCAAGAAGGACCCGGCACTCCCGCTGTCGAGCACACCGCCCACCAACTACCAGGGCCTGACGCCCGACGTCGTCGCGCGCGAGGCCCGCGAGAGCCTGCGGCACCTGGGCGTGGAGCACATCGACCTGCTCTACGGGCACGTCGACGACCGCGAGACGCCGCTGGCCGACACGGTCGGCGCGTTCGGCAAGCTCCAGGCCGAGGGGCTCGTGGGGGTCACGGGCATCTCGAACGTGTCGCTGTGGCGCGTCGTCGAGGCCCGTGAGGAGGCGGCGCGCCAGGGCGTGCACCCCTACGCCGTCGTGCAGCAGCAGCTCTCGTACGCCTACCCGACGCCCAGCGTCGGGAACCTCAGCTGGGGATCGCCCGAGCTGCTCGACTACGCCCGTTCCACGGGCGTGCCGGGCCGTCCGCCGCTCACCGTGGTCGCGTACTCGCCGCTGCTCCAGGGCGCGTACACCCGCGCGGACAAGCCGCTCTTCTGGGGCTACGACCACGCGACGACGCACGCACGCGTGGACGCCCTGCACGACGCGGCGCGCGAGCTCGGCGCGACGCCCAACCAGGTCGTCATCGCCTGGCTCCTGGGCGGCGAGGTGCCGGTGGTGCCCCTCGTGGGCGCGAGCACCCTCGCTCAGCTCGACGAGGCGCTCGACGCCGTCGAGCTCGACCTCGGGCCCGAGCTGCGCGCCCGCCTCGACGCGGTGTGACCGCCGGCTAGGGTGCGGGCCGCACGAACGTCCCCCGGTGCACGACGTCCTCGAGCGGTCGGCGGGCTCGTCGCGACGGCGAGCCCGCCGCCCCGGCGGCACGGTCGGCGGGGTGCCCGACGGCGACCACGCCCGTCGGGTCCCACTCCGACGGCACGCCGAACGCCGCGTGGAACGCGGGCCGCTCGGGCCCGCCGATGCCGAAGAAGCAGGCCCCGAGCCCCAGGTCGACGGCGGTCTGCAGCATCAGCAGGGACGCCATCCCGACGTCGACGTGCCAGTAGGGCACTGGCCAGCGCGCCTCGTCCTCGGGCGTCCACGAACCGGGCGTGGCGAGCCGGGCGCCGGCCTTGTCCCTCTCCGCGTAGCGCCGCAGGTAGGCGTCCCTCGACGCCATCGGCACGACGAGGAGCGGCGCCCGGCGCAGCCCGGACCGCCAGGTGCTCAGGTCGCGCGACGACGTCGGCGGGGTCGCCGCGGTCCAGAACCGCTCCCGGTCCTCGGGAGTCTCGAGCACCAGGAACGCCCACCCCTGCGTGAACCCGGCCGAGGGCCCGCGGACCGCGTTGGCGAGGATCCGCTCGACCTGCTCGGGAGCGAGCGGCTCGTCGGTGAACGACCTCACCATCCGCCGCCTGCGCACGACGTCCTGGAACTCCATCCCGCCATCGTCGCAGGAAGAGCGCAGGGCGTCGGCCCCTCGAACAGCTGCGCCGCTGGAACTCAGCGCGGCCCCACCACCGGCGGAGCCGGCTCCACCGGCCGCCGCAGCGCCTCGACCACGACCTCGTAGCCGAGCGAGTCGTACAGACCCAGCGCGATCTCGTTGCGCCCGAACACGCTCAGGCCGAGCACCTCGATCCCCCTTGCCCGGCACCACTCGGCGCCCGCGCTCATCGCCGCGCGGCCGAGCCCGCGCCCGCGCACGGCCGGGTGCACGTGCACGTCGTAGACGAACGCCGCGGACGGCGGCCGCAGCCCGAGCCACAGCGCGCCCACGTGAGCATGGGTCGTCGCCTCGAGGACGTCGAGCAGCACGTGGCCGTCGGAGTCGAGCCCGCGCGGGAGCAGCTCTTCGTAGTCCTTGTGCGAGCGCGTGAGCGCCTCGTCCCACGCCACCTCGTCGGCCTGCTGGATCTCGCGCGCATACTCGTCGATCGCGGCGCCGAGGTACGCGTCGAACGAGGTCTCGCTCATCGGCAGCAGGATCACAGGAGGGCTCGCCGGTCCTCCGGCGCGGGCACCGCTCGCGTCGTCTCCGCCGGCCAGGCGGAGGGTCATCGTCTGGCTCACGACCGTGAACCCGCCCTCGGCCGCCAGCGCCGCCGGCGTCGGCGCCGCGACCATCCGGTCGAGGAGCAGGCAGGTCGCGTCCCCGGCGCGGGCATGCGCCTCGAGGAGGGCGAGCAGCTCACCCGCCGGGGCGCGGACGTCGGCGTCGAGCACGAGCAGGTCGCCGTCCTGCCTCGAGAGCCACACCCAGCCGACCTCGCCCTGGTGAGAGAGCACGCGCAGCAGGTGCGTGCCCGACAGCCCTTCGGCCGGCGCGAGCTCGTCGACGGCGATGCGTGCCTGCGCGGCCGCGGCGGCGGCGTCGGACCACAGCGGGCCGAACTGCCAGCGCAGCCGACGTTCCACCTGGGCATCGCGCCAGGCGGCGTAGTCGGCGGCCGGGAACGGCAGCAGCTGGAGGGTCACGTCCCGCAGACTACGTGCCCGCGGGTAGAAGCCCGAAAATCACCCGAACGTCATCTTGACGAATTACAGGCGTTCGGCGATGACCTCGACGAGCGCCTTGCCCTCCACCCCCGCGAGGTGCACGGCCTGGGTACGGCAGGAGAAGCCGTCGGCCAGGTACTCCGTGCCCTCCTCGGCCTGGCGCAGCGCCGGGAGCAGCGCGTTCTCCGCGACCGCGACCGAGACGTCGTAGTGCCCCTTCTGCATGCCGAAGTTGCCCGCGAGGCCGCAGCAGCCGGCGAGGATCTCGACCGTCGCGCCACCCCCGCGGAGAAGCTTCTCGTCGGCCTGGTAGCCCATGACCGAGTGGTGGTGGCAGTGCGGCTGGACGACCGCCTTGAGGTCGCTCAGGTCGGGCAGCTCCCAGCCCGTCTCGGGCGCCGGCCGGGTCTCCGGCTCCGTGAGCAGCTCGGCGAGCGTGCGCGTCGCGGCGGCGACGGCGGCCGCGCGCGGGTCGTCCGGGAAGAGGTCGAGCAGGTCGGAGCGCAGCACCGCGGTGCACGACGGTTCGAGCCCGAGGATCGGGACGCCGTTGACCGCATACGGCCCCAGCACCGACAGGAGGTTCGCCAGGCGCCGCCGGGCGCCGTCGAGCTGACCCGTGGAGATCCAGGTGAGGCCGCAGCACGCCTGCTCGTCCGGCACGACGACGTCGTAGCCGGCCGCGGTGAGCACCTTGACCGCGGCCTGCGGCACCGACGGCGCCATGGCGTCGCTGAACGAGTCCGTCCACAGCACCACGCGCGGGCGCCCCTCGTAGGCGAGCCGCTGCTTCCGGCGCGCGCGGCGGGAGAGGCCGTTCGCCGCGCCGCCGCGCTTCCACCAGGTGCGGAACGGCACGTCGGCGAACGACATCATCTCGCGCCGCGGGTCCATGCCGCCGAGCGACAGCACGGCCTTGGCGATCGGGCGCACGCCCAGGACCTTGTTGACCAGGGGCGCGAACGGGCCGATGAGGCGCGTCCAGCGGGGCAGCCAGCCGAGCACGTAGTGGTCCACCGGCCGCAGACGGCCCTTGTAGGTGCGGTGCAGCACCTCGGACTTGTACTGCGCCATGTCGACGCCGGCCGGGCAGTCGGACGAGCATGCCTTGCAGCTGAGGCACAGGTCGAGCGACTGGCGCACCTCGGGGGCGGAGAGCCCGCCGATCAGGGTCCCGTTGACGGCGTCCTGCAGCACGCGGGCGCGGCCGCGCGTGACGTCCTTCTCGTCCTTGGTGGCCTGGTAGCTGGGGCACATGAAGCCGCCGCTCGCGTGGTTGTCCGCGCGGCACTTGCCGACGCCGACGCAGCGGTGCACGGCCGTCGTCAGGTCGTGGTGGTCGTGGGCGAACGAGAAGCCGGCGAAGCCCGCCTCCTTCTCGATCCCGCGGAGCTTGCCGCCCGTCCGGGCCCCGCCGTCGCGCGGGTCGATGGGGCGCTTCGAGAGCACGGGCCGCGCCTGCGGGCGGCGCAGGTCGGCGTCAACGGCGGCCGGGCGCACCACCACGCCCGGGTTGAGCAGGTCCTCCGGGTCGAACAGCGCCTTGAACTTCTCGAGCAGCGCGATCGCCTCGGTCGAGTACATGAGCGGCAGCAGCTCCGAGCGGGCGCGGCCGTCGCCGTGCTCGCCGCTGAGCGAGCCGCCGTAGCGCGCCACGAGCTCCGCGGCCTCGGTCATGAACGTGCGCAGCACCGAGCCGGACGCCTCGAGCGGGATGTCGATCCGCAGGTGGACGCACCCGTCGCCGAAGTGCCCGTACGGCAGGCCGTCGACCCCGTAGCGCGCCATGAGGGCGTCGAGGTCGCGCAGGTAGGCGCCGAGCTTCTCCGGCGGCACCGCCGAGTCCTCCCAGCCGGGCCACGCCTGCTCGCCCGCGGGCGTGCGGCCGGCCAGCCCCGCGCCGTCGGCCCGGATCTGCCACATCTTGGTGGCCTCGGGGCCCGCGGGGTGGATCTGCGCGGCCAGGGCGCTCGACGCCTCGGCCACCCGCTGGGCGTTCTTCAGCGCGTCCTCCTGCGTCTCGCCCGCGACCTCGATCATGAGCCAGCCCGCGCCCTCCGGCAGGGGCGGGACGGCGTCCGCGCCGCGTGCCTTGCGGACGACGTCGACCAGTCGCGCGTCCAGTCCCTCGATGGCCAGCGGTGCGTCGCCCGAGTCCTGCGAGCCGACTGCCAGCAGGGCGGGGACGTCGTCGGCCGCCGACGGCATGTCGGCGTAGCCGAGCACGACGAGCGTGGGCTTCTGCGGCAGCGGCACCAGGCGGAGCGTGGCGCCGAGCACCGTGACGCACGTGCCCTCGGTGCCGACGAGGGCCTTCGCGAGGTCGGACCCGTTCTCCGGCAGCAGGTGCTCGAGCGAGTAGCCGGAGACCTGACGGCCGAACCGGCCGAACTCGGTCCGGATGAGCGCGAGGTTCTCGCGCACCAGCTCCTTGAGCCCGGGCACGTCCGTGAAGTCCGGGTCCCCTGCGCCGGCCGTGAAGCGCCGGCCGCGGCCGTCGACGACGTCGAGCGCGATCACGTTGTCGGCCGTGCGGCCGTAGGCGACGGCGTGCGGGCCGCACGCGTTGTTGCCGATCATGCCGCCGAGAGTGGCCCGGTTCTGCGTCGACGGGTCGGGGCCGAACCGCAGCCCGAGCGGAGCGGCCGCCTTCTGCAGCGTGGACATCACCGTGCCGGGCTGCACGACGGCGGTGCGCGCGCCCGCATCGACGCTCACGACCTGGCCGAGGTGCCGCGAGAGGTCGAGCACCGCGCCCGGGCCGACGGCGTTGCCGGCGACCGACGTGCCGGCCCCGCGTGCCGTGACCGGCACCTTGAGCTCGCGCAGCACGTCGAGCGCGGCGAGCAGCTCGTCCTCGGTCTGCGGGAGGACGACGACGTCGGGGACGACCCGGTAGTTCGAGGCGTCGGTCGCGTACTCGGCGCGGCGGCGGGAGCCGATGTCGACGATGCGGGGGTCGACGACGGTGCGCAGCGCCCGGGCGACGGCCTCGCGCGCGGCGGCCGCGGTCCGTTCGGCCTCGATCACGCCACCCCTCCCCGCGAAGGGGGTGGCGGGGATCGGGTTCTCGGTCGCGGGAGTCGGTCCAGGCACGGGCCGATTCTTGCACTCGACCCCGCAAGAGCGCGGTCCGAGGGCACGAACGGCCCGGCATCGCGCCCATCCCGAGCGCCGAGGCGAGGTCCTCTCGCGAAGGGGAGAGGCTCGCGAGCGAGCCTCTCCCCCGGGGGGTCAGCCCTCGAAGGTGACGTCCAGCGAGACGTCAGCGACGCCCGCGAGCGCCTTCGAGACCGGGCAGTTCTTCTTCGCGGCCTCGGCGGCGGCCTTGAAGCCCGCCTCGTCGAGCCCCGACGCGTACCCGGTGACCTTCAGCGCGATGCGCGGGATGCGGAAGCCGCCCGCCGGGTCCGGCCCCAGCGTGACGTTCGCCGTGACCTCGACCTGCTCGGGGGTGCCGCCGGCCCCGGCGACCTCGGCCGAGAACTGCATCGCGAAGCACGCCGAGTGGGCGGCCGCGATGAGCTCCTCGGGGCTCGTGACGCCCTCGGCGTCCTCGGCGGCGCGGCGCGGGAACGAGACGTCGAACGTCGCCGTGCCGGAGCTGCTGAGCTCGACCTGGCCAGAACCCTGCTCGAGCGTGCCGTTCCAGGCGGTGCGTGCGGTACGAATGGGCATTGACCTGCTCCTCCGTGTCGGAGTCGGTGCCGCCGCCGAGCGCGGCGGCGTCGCCACCGAAGGTAGCGCCACGCCGCGCCGCGCGCTGCACCGCACGTCACATCGACCGGCCCGGGTTTCATCCCCGGTTCACCCGCCGGCGTCGCCGACCCCGGGACCCGCACCCCCTAGCGTGTGGGCGTGCCGACCCAGCCCGTGCTGGTCCCCGGGCCCGCGGGCGCAGAGCGGAACCCTGAGGCCGCCCTGGAACCCGCCGCCCCCGCGCGGAACCGACGACGTCCTCGCGCCCGCCGCATCGTCCTCGCCGTCGTCCTTGGGCTCCTGCTGGTGCCGGCCGGCGGCTCGCTGCTGCTCGCGCGCGACGCCCGCGCCGCCCAGGCCGCGCTCGACTCCGCGGGCGAGCGCGTGCCCGCGCTCCAGCAGGCGGTGTCCGGCGACGCCGACCCGGCCGCGATCGGTCCGCAGCTCGCCGCCCTGCAGCGCGACACCGCCGCCGCCCGGTCGCACACCGACGGCCCGCTGTGGGCCGTGGGCGCGCGCCTGCCCGTGGTCAGCCACGACCTGGACGCCGTCGCGCGCATCGCGGCCGCCCTCGACGACGTCGCCCGCGACGTCGCGCCCGCGCTCGTGGACGTGCGCGCGGCCGTCGCCGGCACGCAGCGCACCGCCGACGGCGGCGTCGACCTCACCGCGCTGCGCGCGCTCGCCCCGCGCGTCGACGCGGCGCAAACCACCATGACTGCCGTCACGGCAAGCCTCGCCCGCCTCGACCCCGCGCACCTGATGCCCCAGCTCGCCGACCCGCTGGTCCGCCTGCGCAGCCGGCTGGACGCGGTCGCCGCGACGGTCACGACGGCGGACCGCGCCGTCACTCTCCTCCCGCCGATGCTCGGCGACGACGGCCCTCGGTCGTACCTGGTGCTCGCGCTGACCAACGCCGAGCTGCGCTCCGGCGGCGGTATCCCCGGAGCCGTCGTGCTGCTGCGCGCCGACGCCGGCCGCGTCGAGGTCGTCCGCGAGATCGCCGGGGTCGACCTCGGCGAGTTCTCGCCGCCGGTCACGACGCTGGACCCGGAGACGACGGCGATCTTCTCCGACCGGACCGCGCGGTTCATCCAGGACGTCACGTTCACGCCCGAGTTCCCGACGTCGGCCGCGCTCGCAGCGCGCATGTGGGCCCAGGCGCAGGGTGAGGTCGTCGACGGCGTGATCGCGACGGACCCGGTCGCGCTCGCCGGGCTCCTCCGGGCGACGGGACCGGTCGACGTCCCCCTGCCGGCCGCGAGTGCCGAGCACCTCGGCGCCGCGACCGTCACCGTGACCGCCGACAGCGCCGTCCAGCTCCTGGAGCACGACGTCTACACCTCGCTCGGCCTCGCCCCGGCGGAGGCGGACGCGTTCTTCGGCGCACTGGTCTCCGCCACGGCCGCCCGGCTCGAGTCGGACGACGTCGACTTCTCCGCGCTCGTCGGGGCCCTCGCCGCGGGTGCGGCGCAGCACCGGCTCGTGGTCTGGTCGGCGCACGAGGAGGAACAGGCGGCCCTCACCGGCACGGTGCTCGCCGGGACGTTCCTGTCCTCGCCGCGCGCGGCCGACGCGGTCGGCGTGTTCCTCGACGACGCGATCTCCGGGAAGATGAGCTGGTTCCTCGACACGTCCGTGACGCTCGTGTCGTCCCGGTGCACCGCGACGGGTCGCGTGGACACGATCGACGTCACGCTGACGTCCACGGCACCGGCCGACGCCGCGACGAGCCTGCCGACGTACGTGGCCGGGTGGCCGGACGGGATCCACGCGCCCGGCACTATCCGCACGGTGCTCCGGGTGGCTGGACCGGTCGGTGCGCCGACCCCGCGCCTCGAGCGCGACGGCGCGGTGCTCGGCCTGGACACGCACCCGCTCGGCGGGCGCTCGGTCGCGTCAGGGACCGTCACGCTCGCCCCGGGCCAGTCGACGACGGTGCGCGTCGAGGCGGCGGCGACACCCGCGGCCAGCCAGGGCGACGGGCCGCAGCCCGGGGGGACGCTCGACATCTGGTCGACCCCGACGGCGCGGGCAGGCGGTCTCCAGACCGTCCCGGTCGCCGTGTGCGCGCCGGCCCCCTGAGCACCGGGTGAAACCGCGAACCACCTGGGGTTTCACCCCCGACAGCCGATCCGGCGCGACCGGCTGCGCCCCTAGCGTGAGCACGACAGATCAACAGCAGACCTGGACGGGGGAGAGCATGGCAGGACGCACGCGTGGCATCGCACCGCAGCTCCGCGGGCGTGGCCGCACAGGGGTGATCGCGGCGGCTACGGCGGCCGTCGCGACGCTGATGCTCGTCTCGACCGGAGGCCTCGCGGCCGCGGGCACGCCCTCACCGGCCGCGTCCTCCGCCGTGCCGGACGCCGCGTCGAGCCCGCCCGTCCCGACGCCGTCGTCGACCGTCCTGTACCCCCCGGAGACCCCGCCGTCGATCGACGTCAGCGTGCTGACGCCCACGTGCGACGGCGGCGCGCCGTACCTCCGGTACGCCGTCGTGCCCACGGGCACCTCCGCCGACACGGTGACGATCACGTGGGAGAACCCGACGGGCGACGACGTCGTCCTGACGGGCCTGCCGCTGACGGGCCGCGTGCTCTGGCCGGGCGCCAAGGTCGACGCCGCAGGCAAGGCCACCGACTGGCCGGGCTGGCACCTCGAGGGCAGCACGTGGGTCGCGGGCGACGAGTTCGGCTGGGCGCGCCCCTCGGTGGACGTGAAGTTCGCGGCCGGCGCGGAGGCCACCAAGACGGTCGCGTACCCGGAGTCCTCGCCGACCTGCACGACGAACCCGCCCGAGACGCCTGACCCGACCATCAAGGTCGACACGGTGACGCCCGTCTGCGAGCAGGGCGTCACGTACCTCGACTACGGCCTGACGGTGACCGGCACGCCGAACACCACGGCCACGCTCACGTGGCACAACCCGACGGGCGGCGCCGACTTCGTCCAGAGCGGCCAGCCGCTGCGGGGGCGGGTGCTGTGGCCGGGGGCGTATCCGAAGCGGTACGTCGACCTCCCTGCCTCCGAGGGCTGGGAGCTCGTCAACAACATGTGGCAGAACACCCGTGACTACGGCTGGGCGGTCGGCACGGTCCAGCTGACGTTCAAGGTCAACCCGGAGGTCACGGTGCCCGTGACGTTCCCGGAGGCCTCCTCGGCGTGCGGGAGCGCCTCGACGGTGACGCACCTCCTGCCGCGCACGGGCGCCGACGCCGCGCGCCTGGCCGCGATCGCCGCCGGGCTCATCGCGCTCGGTACGACGGGAGTCGTGCTGGCAAGGCGTCGCCGCGCCTGACGGACGCTCGCGCGACGACGACGACGGCCCCGGCGGTGCGATCTGCCGGGGCCGTCGGTCTGTCTCCGTCCGGGCGGGCTCAGACCTCGAGCAGGATCGTCACGGGCCCGTCGTTGACGAGCATGACGGCCATGTCCGCGCCGAACGCGCCCGTCGCGACCTCGAGCCCGCGGTGGCGCAGCCCGGCGACGACCGCGTCGACCAGCGGCTGGGCCACGGGGCCGGGAGCGGCGGCGCTCCAGCTCGGCCGCCGGCCCTTGCGGGCGTCCCCGTAGAGCGTGAACTGGCTGACCACGAGCACGGGCGCACCGTCGTCAAGGGCGGAGCGTTCGTCGCGCAGGATGCGCAGCTCGGCGATCTTGCGGGCGATGGTGTCCGCCTGCGCCGGCCCGTCGTCGTGCGTGACGCCGACCAGGGCGACCAGGCCGGGCCGGTCGATCGCGCCGACCACCGTGCCGTCGACGCTGACGCTCGCGTGCGTCACGCGCTGCACCACTGCCCTCATGCGGCAGCCCTCATGCGGCCGTCGTCCCCTCCACGCCTGGCGGCGTCTGCCTCGGCGCCCTGCCGAACGGCACCCGCACGGATCCGACGGACCGCCCGTGCCCGAGTACGGGCACCCTGGCCAGCTCCTCGAGTGCGTCCGGGTCGGCGCCGACGACGTCGAGCGCCCCCGCCGCGCGCAGCACGGCGGCGAGGATCGCCGGGCGCGGCCGGCCGGCGCCGTCGAGCACCTTGAAGGCGAAGGCCGGCCCCCCGCTCAGCGCGCCCGCGTAGACACCCTCGGCGCCGTCCTTGCACACGAGCCCCGGCACGGCGCGCATGGCGAGCGTGGCGTCCCGGCCGGTGCCCGCGACCATCTCGGGGTGCGCGGACATTGCCCGCGCGACACGCGCCTCGGGGGTGCCGTCGTCGGCGGACGCGAGCCTGGCGAACGCGCGCGCGAGCCCGCGCAGCGACGTCGACATGAGCGGGGCGCCGCAGCCGTCCACGGTGACGTGCGGGGCCGCCCGGTCGCCCGTGAGCTCGGCGACTGCCGCGGCGATCGCCGTCTGGAGCGGGTGGGACGGGTCCAGGTAGGTCACCGTGTCCCAGCCCGCCGCCACGCAGGCCGCGAGCATCGCGGCGTGCTTGCCCGAGCAGTTCTGCGCGAGCGGCTCGGGCCCGTGGCCCGCCTGGTGCCAGGCGAGCGCCGCTGGGGCGTACAGCGGCAGGTCGGGGGTGTTCTGCAGCGCCTCGATGCCCAGCCCCGCGGCGGCGAGGATCGCCCGGACACCGTCGAGGTGGAACGGCTCGCCGTTGTGGCTGGCGGTCGCGAGCGCGAGCAGGCTCTCGTCGGTGGGCGCGAAGCCGTGACGCAGCGCGGCCAGTGCCTGCACCGGCTTGAGCGACGAGCGCGGGTAGATCACGACGTCGGGGTCGCCGACAGTGAGCACCGGGGTGCCGGCCGCGTCGAGCACCACGAGGTGCCCGAGGTGCACGGACTCGACCAGGTCGCCGCGCACCACCTCGGCCAGGACGGCGGCGCCCTCGACCGGGCTCACCACTGGGGGCCCTGCGGCCGGCGCGGACCGCCGGTGCCGTAGGGCTTGATGGCCGGCCGCACGTCGTACCAGTACACGGCGGCGGGGCCGATCGCGATGATGTTGAGGACGATCTGGATCATCCCGAGCGCCCCGAGGACGGCGAAGAGCAGCCCGGCGCCGAGGATCAGCATCCAGATCCGCTTGGTCGCCTTGCCTTCGACGGAGTACGCCCGCTCGGGGCGCCGCGCGCCGTCCACCGTCGCGACGACCGCGACGACGAGCACGACGAGCGAGATGGCAAGGTCGACGAAGCTGCGGACGAAATCGAGCACGTGCCGAGCCTACGGGACCACGATCAGGGCCTGCGCCCGCGCGGCGCCTGCGACCTGCTCGTCCCAGGCCGCCACGACCGTCTCCGGGTGCGCGACGGCGAGTGCGGAGGCGACGTGCATCGCGTCGTCGGCGCGCAGCGGCACGGTGCTGATGGCGAGCAGCTCGGCGGCGTCGCGCGACACCTTGTCGCCCACCTCGACGACGGCGAGCGACGGCCACAGCCGCTCCCAGGCGGCGACGGCGTCCGCGTGGGAGCGGGCGTCGAGCAGGCCTGCACGCCGGCCCGCGGCGAGCGCTGAACGCACCTCGACGTCGGCGATCCGGCTGGTCACGGCGATGTCGGCACGGTTGTAGAGCGCCGACGCGAGCGCCGACCCGCTCTCGCGCACGACGAGCTTGAGGAGCGCGGACGTATCGAAGTACACGACGGCCAAGACCCCTCCCCCTCTCTGCTTCGCTGTCGGTGCGCTACTTCCGTGTCGGTGCGTGCTGCGGGCTCCGCGGGGCGGTGGCGCCCCGATGCTCACCAGCGACGGTGGTCAACGGCGGATGCGGCGGACCAGGCCCGAGACCGCGGCCCGGGCTCCGCCGGCTCCGGCCGGGGCCGGAATCGACGACGACGACGGCGACGGTGCGTCCGGCACCTCGTGGAGCGGGCGTTCCACCTGGGCGGGCGTGAGCAGACCGTCGCGCACGAGGCCCTGGACGAGGTCGGCGGCGGCGATCCCCGTCAGCCGGGCTACCGGCAGGCCACGGTCGGTGATGATCACCTCGTCGCCGGCCCGGGCTCTCTCGATCCACGTCTTGAGCTCGGCGCGCAGCGCGCTCACGGCGACCTCCATGGGACGCGACGCTACCGCCCTCCACTTCCCGGAACCAGGGCCGGACGGCATCGCGTGTCCGCAGATCACCCGCCAGGTGATCTGCGGCGCGCCGCCGGTGACCTGCTCAGAGGTCCCCGAGCGCCGCGCGCGCCGCCTCGGGGCTCGCCCCTGCGGCCTCCAGCCCGTCCACGACGGGCGAGCGCAGCAGGAGCACGAGCGCCTGCACGCCCCAGTCCTCCGCGGCCTCGTGCGGGTCGAGGTCGCTCGCGAGCTCGGCCAGCGTCGTGCGCGCCGCGCCGGCGTCCTGCCCCGTCGAGACCGCCGACGCGAGCAGCCGCACGCCCGCCGCGTACCGGTCGAGCAGGTCTCCGAGCGCCGCGCGGTCCTGCGCCGAGGCGTGCCGCACCCCGACGGGCGCGCGGCGCACCAGCACCCGCACGGTGCGCATCGCCCGCTCCACGAGCACGGCCTGCGCACCCAGCCGTTCGAGCTCGTCCCGGTGCACCCGGTTGACGGTCACGCGGGCCTGCTCGCTCGCGTTCTGCACGCGCTCGAGCCACTCGGACAGCGCAGGGTCTGCGGCCCGTGCCCGCACGAGCGCGGCCTGCAGCCCGTCCTCGTCCCCCGTCCGCACGGCCGTGGCCGCCATCTCGACCACGGCGGCCAGCGCCGTCGTCGCGACGTTTCCCAGCGTGCGCAGACCGCGCCGCGGGTCGGCGGGGGTCAGCAGCGCGATCACGAGGGCGACGACGCCGCCCACCAGTGCGTCCCCGGCGCGCCCGAACGGCCCTCCGGTGAGAGACGGCAGCCCGACGACGACGATCGCCTGCGTGCCCGCCTGGGCCGTGAGCACGGCCCCGCGGTCGATGAACCGGGCGACGAGCGCCGACACGACCAGCACGGTGCTCAGCTGCCACCAGCCGGACCCGATGATCCGCACCACGACGTCGCCCACTCCGACGCCCACGGCCACGCCGAACGCGACCTCGGCGATCTTGCGCAGGTCGCGTTCGAACGAGAACCCGAGGCACGCCCACGCAGCGATCGCGGCGAAGAACGGCTGTTCGTGCCCCAGCAGCGCTCGTGCCAGCAGGAATGCGACCCCGGCGGCCAGCGCCGCCTCCAGAAGGGGCCAGAACGACGCACGGACGCGCGCGACGCCCTGCCGCGCCCGGGCGCGCAGCACGAGCCTGCGCACCACGTGACCGGCCAGCCGGGTCGCCGGACCGGCGTCGCCGGCCGGGGTGCTCGGGCTCATCGCGCGCCGTCGGCGGTGCTCAGCGGGCGCCGAGGCCCTCGTGCCCCGGCGCGGACAGCCCGCGCGTGAGGGGTCCGCGTGCCGCCGGCCGGTCTGCCGAGACACCCTCGCCGGGCACCACGACCTCCTGCGCCGCGGCGACCTCGACCCGCTCGCCCGAGACGTCGCCCGCGACGAGCAGCTCGGCGTCCTCGGGCACGCTGCGCTTGACGACCGCGAGGCCGACGGGGCCCAGCTCGTGGTGCCGCGCGACGCTCGTCAGCGCGCCGACCACCCGCCCGTCGAGCAGCACCTCGCCCCCTGCCTCCGGGAGCACGTGCCCCGAGCCGTCGAGGTGCAGGAGCACCAGCCGGCGCGGCGGGCGGCCCAGGTTGTGCACCCGTGCGACCGTCTCCTGCCCGCGGTAGCACCCCTTGTGCAGGTGGACGGCGGTGCGCAGCCAGTCGAGCTCGTGCGGGATGGACCGGTGGTCGACCTCGCGCGCGAGCCGGGGCCGCAGGGCCTCGACCCGCAGCGCCTCGGTGGCCCACGTGCCGGCAAGGCGCCAGCCGCTGGCCTCGCGCGCGGCGACCTCCGCCGCCAGCGTGGCGCGCGGCACCAGGACGAGCCGCCACGGCCGCTGCATCCCCGGGTGCTCGTCCTCGGCCGGCCCGTACCGGGTCCCGCCCGCGGCGACGCGGGGCCACGTGTCCCACCAGGTCAGCGGCTCGCCCTCGGCGCCTTCCGCGGCCACGGGCTCGCCGATCACCGCCCACTCGCCGGTCACGTCCGCGACCTCGACGCGCAGCATGAACCGCATCCGGTCGAGCCAGGCGGCGAGCGGCGCGGCGTCGTCGGCCTCCGTGATCAGCCACGTCGCCTCGCCGTCGTCGACCACGCCGGCCGCGTGCTCCACGTGCCCCTGCGGGCTGAGGACCAGCAGCTCGGTCGAGGTGCGCGGCGCGAGCGCCGCGACGTCCTGCGAGGTGATGTCGTGCAGCCACCGCAGCCGGTCCGGTCCGGCGACCCGCACCACGCCCAGGTGCGACTGGTCGACGACGGCGCCGCCGCGCACGAGGGCGCGCTGCTCGGCTACGGGGTCGCCGTAGTGCCAGGCGACCCCGGCGTCGGAGCCGGACGCCGCCACGGCACCGTGCCGGGCGAGCATGGGGCTGGAGTACTCGGTCATTCGGTCGGCTCTCCCCCGGGAGGATTCGCGCTCAGACCCGGTCGAGCCGGGCCGACGCGTAGGAACGGAGCGGGTGCCCGAACGCCGCCAGGTCCTCGGCCCACAGCAGCTGGCCGTCGACGAAGCCGTACATCCGCTTGGCGGCAGTGACCTCCGACGCCGTCGCCGTGCGGGCGACGAAGTCGGTCGCGAGGTCCACGCGGCCGTTGCCGGCGGCACCCAGGAACAGGCTCATCCGGCCGGCGGCGTCGGCGAGCAGCACCTCGAGAGCCTGGCTGTCCTCGGGCAGGCCCTCGGGACGCTCGGACGAGGTGCGCCAGTACCCGGTCTCGGTCGACCACACCGTCCCGTCCTCGGGCCCCGCCTCGAGCACGCGGATCGTCGACTCGTAGCGCAGGTACGGGCCGCCGTCGTGGTCGAACACGACCTCGTTGACGAACGAGCGCTTGCCGGTGGCGGGGTGGTCGATGACGCCCTCGCCGCGCCACCCGCCCACGAGCCACGCGAGCGGGTAGACCTCGGGCGCGAGGCCCTCGGGGAACGCGAAGGGCATCAGCGCTGGCCCGCGAACAGCTTGTAGACGACGTAGCCGGCGAACCACGCGATCGCGACCGCGGTGATGACCAGCAGGGTGATGAAGAAGGCCTCGAGACCGGCGTACATGTGCCCGATCCTAACCGCGGCTGCGGCGCGTCCGAGGAGATCCGCTCAGGCCGCGGCGCGCAGCCGTCGGCCCAGCAGGTACAGCTCGCACCCGAGACACAGCCCGACGACGGCGTTGAGCGCCGCGGCGACGAACGCCAGCCCGGCCGCGACGGGCACGGCCAGGCCGACCCCCAGCAGGCCGAGCACCACGCCCACGCCGGTCACGACCAGCCCCACGAGCTGGGCGAAGCGCGGCGGGCGGGGGTCCTCGAGCTCGTCAGGGGCGGCCAGGCGCGGGCGCACGAACGTGCGGAACACCCAGCCCTGCCATGTGTGCTGCGCACCGCGCCACGCGCCGACGGCGAAGGTCAGCGCGAGCACGACCAGCAGCACCAGCGCAGCGGTGCGGGTCGACTGACCGACGCCCAGCAGCACGACGACGGCGAGCAGCACGGCCGTGATGCCGGCGGCGACGCGCGGGCCGCGCGGGTCGATCCCGGCTGGCGTGGCACCGGCGGTCGCCGGGGCGGGGATGGGGACGGGGTTGGTCATCGGGGCTCCTCGGAGGTCTCGGGCGAGAGGGTGGGGAGCGCCGGCCGTGGCCTCGCTCGGAAGGCGGGCGTGCGGGTGCCGACCGACGCGACGGTCGGTCAGCGACAGAGGGCGAGCGCCTCGCGCGCCTGGGCCGCTGTCATGGCGCCGCTCGCGCGGGCGACCTCGACGCCGTCGGGGTCGAGCACGAGCACCGTCGGGGTGGTCAGCACATGCAGCCGAGAGACAAGGTCGAGGTTCTCGTCGACGTCGAGCTCGTGGTGCGTGACGCCGTCCTCGGCCGCGGCGAGCGAGCCCAGCACACGGGCCGTGGCACGGCAGGGGGCGCACACCTTGGCAGAGAGCTGCAGGAACGTGACCCGCTCGCCGAGCGTGACGCCACGGGTGGCCCACACCCCGGCGGGGCTCTCCCCGGTTCCGAGGCCGCCGGCGGCTACCGTGGCGGCCGACGGGCGCGTCACCCGCACGCGGCCCTGCCGGGTCCGCCACGCTGCACCGATGGCCGCGGTCACGGCGAGGAGGGTGACGAGCGCGACGATCTGGGTCACGTCGATTCCTTCCTGCGGCAGCTTCGGACTACAACGGGGGTGCGGAAAGTTGAAGTTTGAATCTATAGAGTGAAGCACGCTCGGCGATCAATGATGACCTTACCGTCCACATGTTCGCCACCAGGTGTCCGGATGTTGGTATGGCGAGGTCTCGGATCGTGTCGCGTCGCCCGCCGCCCGCCCGCCGACCCCTGAGGACCTGGAATGACCGACCTGCCCTTGCGCACCTGGAACGACCTCGTCATCCCCACGCCCGGCGCCTACCACCTCGACGTGGAGCACATGCGCCTCGGGTTCAACGTGACCCACATGATGGTCAGCGCCGTACAAGGCGAGCTCACCGCGGGCGCCGCACAGGTGTGGATCGCCGAGGACCCGCTCGAGTCGTGGGCCGCCGCCACGCTGGAGTCGGCCTCGATCGACACCGGCAACGCGGAACGCGACGCGCACCTGCGCAGCGCCGACTTCCTCGACGCCGCCAACCACCCGACGATCGACTTCCGCTCGACCGGGGTCACCTGGCAGACCCAGCCCGACCCGATCCTGACCTGGGCGCGGCTCAAGGGCCACGCGCGCGGACGGGCCGCCCTCCCCGCCGCTGCGACCCGGACCGTCCCGAAGCTCGAGCTCCACGGCGAGCTGACGATCCGCGGCACGACGCTGCCGGTCACCCTGGCCGTCGAGTACGGCGGCGCCCGCCGCGACGTGTTCGGTCGCGACATCTGGGGGTTCTCGGCCACCACGCAGATCGACCGCGAGGCCTACGGCCTGCTGTGGAACATGGCTCTCGAGGCCGGCGGGGTGCTCGTGGCCAGGACGGTGCGCCTCGAGCTGGCCGGCGAGTTCATCCGCTCCGACGGCGTGACGACGCGCGGCTGAGGCTCAGCCCAGCAGCACGCGCCCGACCGCGAAGACGAGCATGCCGCCCAGCGCGACCGGGACGGTCGCCGCCGTTAGCCCTGCCCGCAGGCTCCGTACCTCGGGCAGGCGCTCGACGAGGATCCTCAGGGTGGCAACGCCCAGACCGCCGGCGACACCGGCGATCAGGCCGGTCAGCGGCTCGACGTCGGGCACGACGGTGCCCGCCACCGCGCCGGCCACCGCCGCCGCGGCGACCGCGACGAGCGCGCCGAGCCAGCCCCGTGCGACCGGCAGCGCGGAGACGGCCGCGGCGACCGCGATCGCCACGGCGGCCGTGACGACCAGCGCCGAGCCGCCCACCGAGCGGACGGTCGCGACCCAGCCGGCGGCGGCGACCGCGACGAACGCGCCCGCGACGGTGCCGCTCACCGACTCGACCAGGCGCGGGCGCCCGTCACGCCGCAGCATCTCTGCGAGGAACGCGAGCACCAGCGCCATCGCGATGACGATGGGCAGGTGGCGCAGCACCGGCTCGCCCTGCGTCCGCCACGCGACGGCCGCGGCCCCGAGCCCGGCGAGCAGGACGACGACCGTGGCCCCGCCCGGCGCGGGCGCGGCCGACAGCCGCGACCAGCCGATCACGAGCAGCAGCACCAGCAGCGCGCTCACTCCCACGAGCGGCAGGGCGCCGAGGTACGCGGCGCCGGCGACGGCGGCTGCGAGGACGGCGGTCGTCACGGCGCGGGTGCTGAGGGTCACGGGCATGAGTATCCCGGACTGCCGCGCTCCCCCGCGTGCGTGGACCGTGCACGACACATGCCCGACACACGGCCGATGCATACTGCGTCATCAGGCGGGTCTTTGGATCTGTGTACGGACACCCGGATCCGGTGTGCGGGCACCTGCCGGGCGGTAGTTTGTCCGCAGGCCGATACCGGACCGACACCCGACCGGGAGGAGCGCAGATGGCAGAGCTGTTGATCCTCACGCCCGCGACGGGCGGGTCGGTCGACGTGCTGCCCGCGCTCGGGCTCCTCACCCACCGCGTGCGCGTGCTGCCCATGGAGCCGTCGGCGCTGGTCGACGCCCCCGACTCCGACGTCCTGATCCTCGACGCCCGGCGCGACCTGGTCGCGGCGCGGACGACCTGCCGCCTGCTGCACGCCACCGGGCTCACCGTCCCCCTCGTCCTCGTCCTCACCGAGGGCGGGCTGACCGTCGTCACGCACGAGTGGGGTGTCGACGACCTGCTGCTCGAGCACGCCTCGCCCGCCGAGGTCGAGGCGCGGCTGCGGCTCGCCATCGAGCGCGCAGCGCGCGGCTCGGTCGAGGACGGGCCGGAGGAGATCGCCGCCGGCGACCTCGCCATCGACGCGGGCGGCTACACCGCGCGCCTGCGCGGCCGCCCCATCGACCTCACCTACAAGGAGTTCGAGCTGCTCAAGTACCTGGTCCAGCACCCGGGTCGCGTGTTCACGCGCGCGCAGCTCCTCCAGGAGGTGTGGGGCTACGACTACTACGGCGGCACGCGCACCGTGGACGTCCACGTACGGCGCCTGCGCGCCAAGCTCGGGCCGGAGCACGAGCAGCTCATCGGCACGGTGCGCAACGTGGGCTACCGGTTCGACCCGCCGAAGGACCGCCCCGCTCGCGACGAGACCGCGGGCGGTACCGCGGCCCAGCCCGACGGCGACGGCCGGACCGTCGCGACCCGGACGCGCTGATGTCGGAGACCAAGGACGTGGCCGACTACTCCGCCGCGCTCCTCGAGGGTCCGTGGCGGCACGAGTTCGTCCCCGCGAACGGGGCCCGCTTCCACGTGGCGCTCGCCGGGCCAGAGCGCACCGCGTCGCCGACGGCGCCGCTGGTCGTCCTGCTGCACGGGTTCGGGCAGTTCTGGTGGGCGTGGCGGCACCAGCTCACCGCGCTCGCCGACGCCGGATACCAGGTCGCCGCGATGGACCTGCGCGGCACCGCGGCGTCGGACAAGCCGCCGTCGGGCTACGACATCCCGACGCGGACGCGCGACGTCGCGGGCGTGGTGCGGTCGCTCGGGCACGACCAGGCGGTCGTCGTCGGGCACGGGAGCGGCGGCTCGATCGCGTGGTCGATGGCGGCGCTGCAGCCCGCCGTCACGGCAGGCGTCGCGGCGCTGTCGTGCCCGCACCCGGCTCGCGTGCATGCCTCGCTCTTCCAGCAGCTCACGCCGCACGCGCTGCAGCTGCTCGCGCTGGCGCAGCTCCCCACGCTGCCCGAGCGCCGGCTGCGCGAGTCGGACCTCCTCGAGCGCGTCTTCGCGCTCGGCGCGGCGCGGCCGCTCCCTGCAGACGCGGTCGAGCTCTACCGCACGGTGATGCGCATCCCCTTCGCCGCGCACACGGCGGCCGAGGCCCTGCGCTGGTCGGTCCGCTCGACGCCGCGGCCCGACGGTCGCCGCTTCACCACCGCGGTGCGCCGCGTCCTGTCGCTCCCGACGCTCCAGGTGCACGGCGCGCTCGACGGGATCTTCCGTCGGGAGCGGGCCGACGCCGACGGCGCGGCGTTCGCGCGCGACTTCCAGTTCGAGGTCCTGGAGGGCGTGGGCCACTACCTCCCCGAGGAGGCGCCGGAGGAGATCACCGACCTCCTCCTGACGTGGCTGCTCCACGCCGCTCCCACCACCTAAAGAGCACTATCGCGGAGGGCCCGGCTTGACCAGCTTGGCCGCCAGAGCCGGGTCGGTCTCGCCGATGCCGAACGACGGGCACCACGCCGCCACCGGGCACGCGCCGCATGCCGGGCGCTGGGAGTGGCACACCCGCCGGCCGTGCCACACCAGATGGTGGCTGAGCATCGTCCAGTCCTTCTTCGGGATGAGCTCGCCCACCTCGTGCTCGACCTTGACCGGGTCGTCCGACGTCGTCCACCCGAACCGGCGCGCCAGCCGCCCGAAGTGCGTGTCCACCGTGATGCCCGGCACCCCGAACGCGTTGCCCAGCACCACGTTGGCCGTCTTGCGCCCGACGCCGGGCAACGTCACCAGGTCCGCGAGCCGGGGCGGGACCTCGCCGTCGAACCGCTCGACGAGCGCCCGCCCCAGCCCCATGACGGCACGGGTCTTGGCGCGGAAGAAGCCCAGCGGCTTGAGAAGCTCCTCGAGCTCCGCAGGGTCGGCCGACGCGTACGCCTCCGCGCTGGGGTAGCGCGCGAACAGCACCGGCGTCGTCGCGTTGACCCGCACGTCGGTCGTCTGTGCGCTGAGCACCGTCGCCACGAGCAGCTCGAGCGGCGTCGTGAAGTCGAGCTCCGCGCGGGCGTCTGGGTAGGTGAGTGCAAGCTCGCGGTCGATCCGCCGGGCGCGGCGCACGAGCGCCAGCCGGGACTCGCCCGTGGGGGTCGGATGCGGCTGCGTCGTCGTCGGCACGCTGGCAGCGTACCGACGCCCACCGACGTGCACCCAGTGCCACAGCGCCGCCAACGCCGTTCCACCGACGCCACGATCTCCCGCGAAACCGCCCGTGTGAGGCAAACTTGAGAACTGGAACACATTTTGGCCCGGACCGGTCGTGCGTGGACTACGCCCGCCGAACCCCGAGAACGTGAGGAAACTACGTGGACGACACCGTCCTGCTCTCCGCCCCCCTCTTCGCCGACATGGACGATGTCGAGTCGCGGGCCCTTCTCGAGACCATGGTCCCGGTCGAGCTCTCCCGCGGAGACGTGCTGTTCCGCGAGGGCGAGCCGGGGGACCGCCTGTACGTGATCGAGCAGGGCAAGATCAAGCTGGGCCGCCGCTCGAGCGACGGCCGCGAGAACCTGCTCTCGGTGCTCGGCCCCGGTGAGATGTTCGGCGAGCTCTCCCTGTTCGACCCGGGCCCCCGTACTGCGACGGCGTCGTCGGTCGCGGACTCCGTGGTCTACGAGCTGCGCCACCAGGCGCTGGTCGCGTGGGTCGGCCAGCACCCCAAGGTCGCCACCTACCTGCTGGGCGCGCTGGCCCGCCGCCTGCGCCGCACCAACGAGACGCTCGCCGACCTCGTGTTCTCCGACGTCCCCGGCCGCGTGGCCAAGGCGCTGCTCGACCTGTCGACCCGCTTCGGCGAGCCGTCGGACGAGGGCGTGCGGGTCGCCCACGACCTCACGCAGGAGGAGCTGGCCCAGCTCGTCGGTGCGAGCCGCGAGACGGTCAACAAGGCCCTCGCCGACTTCGCCTCCCGCGGCTGGGTGCGGCGGGAAGGTCGCGCCGTCGTCCTCCTGGACCTGGACCGCCTGGAGCGCCGCGCCCGCTGAGGGCCTTCGCACCGCAGACGACAAGGGCCTCCGAGGCCCTTGTCGTCTGCTCTTTCTCGGCTCTCCGCCGGGGTCCGCTACTGCTTGAGCTCCACGATCAGCTCGACCTCGACCGGGCTGTCCAGCGGCAGGACGGCGACGCCGACCGCGCTGCGCGCGTGCACGCCGGCCTCGCCGAAGATCTCGCCCAGCACGTTCGAGGCACCGTTGACCACGCCGGGCTGCCCGGTGAAGCCAAGGTCGGAGGCCACGAAGCCCACGACCTTGACCACGCGCGCGACGTCGTCGAGCGAGCCGATGAGCGCCTTCACGGCGGCCAGGGCGTTGAGCGCGCACTGCCGGGCGTAGCCCGCCGCTGCCTCGGGAGTCACGAGCCCGTCGGTGAGGCCGACCTTGCCCGCTTCGGGCAGGGCGCCGTCCACGAACGGGAGCTGCCCTGACGTGTAGACGTACGAGCCGCTGCGGACGGCCGGCACGTACACCGCGACCGGCGCGGCGACGTCGGGCAGCGTGATGCCCAGCTCGTCGAGCCGGGCGTCGATGTGGGACATCAGCGTTCGCCCGCCGGGCGCTTGAGGTAGGCCACCAGGCCGACCCCGTCCGGACCAGGCACCACCTGCACGAGCTCCCACCCGTCGGCTCCCCACTGGTCGAGGATCGCCTTGGTGTTGTGGATCAGCAGGGGGATCGTCGCGTACTCCCACGTCATCGCCATGCGCCCAACATAGCCGGGGCGCGCCCGTGCGCCGTGCCAGGACGGGCACAGGGGCCCTTCCACAGGACCTGCACATGGGATTCGGGCGACCGTTCGGCGACGCATCAGCCCAACCCCGTACGCTGGCAACCATGGCGAGCCGACGAATCGCGACATCGCACGAGCCGCGACGCATCACCCGGACGATGCCTGCGACGCAGCTCGTCGCGCTCCTCCTGGCCTTCGTGCTCGTGGCCGCCGCGGGCGGTGTGCTCGCCGCCGGGCTCGCGATTCCCTTCGCTGCGGGCGCGAGCGCCACGACCGACAAGACCTTCGCGGTGTTCGACGAGCTGCCCACCGAGCTGAAGCCCGGGCCGCTCTCGCAGGCGTCGACCGTGTACGCCGCGAACGGCCAGACGCTCGCGACCTTCTATGCACAGAACCGCATCGTTGTCCCGCTGGACAAGGTGTCGGAACCGATGCAGCACGCCGTCATCGCGATCGAGGACGAGCGCTTCTACGAGCATGGCGGCATCGACCTGCGCGGCATGCTGCGCGCGTTCGTCAACAACGCGATGCACCGGCCGATGCAGGGCGCGTCGACGCTCACCCAGCAGTACGTGAAGAACGTGCTCATCGACCAGGCCGAGCAGTCGGGTGACCCGTTCGGCGTCATCGAGGCGCGTGAAGACTCGCTGGCCCGGAAGGCCCGCGAGGCAAAGCTCGCGATCACGCTCGAGCAGACGATGACGAAGGACGAGATCCTCCAGGGATATCTCAACGTCGCCCAGTTCGGGAAGAACAACATCTACGGCGTCGAGACGGCAGCGCGGTACTACTTCGGCAAGTCGGCCAAGGACCTGACGGCGGTCGAGGCCGCCACGATCGCCGGCGTCACCAAGGCGCCGAGCAAGTTCGACCCGACCGTCGACCCGGCGCTCGCGCAGAAGCGCCGCGACGCCGTCCTCTACAAGATGTGGTCGCTCGGTTACATCTCCACCGACGAGTACACCCAGGCCAAGGCCACTTCGGTCAAGGACACCCTGCATGTCACGCCCGTGCCCACCGGCTGCCAGGCGGCGGGCGGCTCGGCCTTCTTCTGCGCCTACGTCATCTCGGAGATCAAGAACAGCCCCGAGTTCGGCAAGACCGAGGCGGACCGCCTCGCGCTGCTGTACCGCGGCGGCCTGAAGATCACGACGACGCTCGACCTGGCCAAGCAGACGGCCGCCCAGCAGATGGTCTCCCAGCACGTGCCCTACCCGAACAACGCGGGGCTCGAGTCGGCAATCGTCTCTGTCGAACCGGGGACCGGGAAGATCCTCGCGATGGCGCAGAACGTGCCGTTCGACCCGAGCAGCCACCCCGCCGAGGGGACGACGTCGGTGAACTACTCCGCCGACCCGCTGCACGGCGCGTCGAAGGGCTTCCAGCCCGGCTCGAACTTCAAGCCGTTCGTGCTGGCCGAGTGGCTGAAGGAAGGCCACACCCTCAACGAGGTCGTCAACGCGGACCACATGAAGCGACCGCAGGGCAGCTGGCACTCCTCGTGCTCGCGGTTCGGCGGCGAACCGTGGGGACCGGCCAACGCCGAGGGGAACATCGGCGGCAACATGTCGGTGCTCGAGGCCACCTACGACTCCGTCAACACCGCCTACGCGACCATGTCGACCAAGCTCGACCTGTGCGGGCTGCGGGACACCGCGTGGAGCATGGGCTTCCGCCCTACGACGAAGCCTCACGCCGTCACGCTGTACGACCCCACCAAGGAAGACATCTTCATCACGCCGTCGATGGTGATCGGCACGCAGACGACGTCGCCGGTCCAGCTCGCCGCGGCCTTCGGCACGCTCGCGAGCAACGGCACCTACTGCTCGCCGATCGCGATCAGCAAGGTGGTCACGCCGGCGGGCAAGAAGCTCCCGGTGCCGTCAGCGAACTGCGACCCCAACGCGCTGCCGGGCAACGTCGCGGCGACGGTGGTCTCTGCGCTCCAGAACGTGCTGACCCAGGGCACCGCCCGCGGCAACGAGCTCGCGGACGGGCGCGTTGCGGCGGGCAAGACGGGCACCAACCAGGGCTCGTCGCAGACGTGGTTCACCGGGTTCACGCCCCAGCTCGTGACCACCACGTGGGTTGGCGAGGCGTCAGGTGAGGTGAACCACTTCGACTTCGACTTCATGGGCCGATTCATCAAGACCCTCTACGGCAGCACCGTGGCCGCGCCGATGTGGAAGGACTACATGGACCTGGCCCTCGCCGGCGCCCCGCAGGTCGGCTTCCCGCCGGCCGACCCCGCGCTCGTGGGGACGCCGCCCCGGCAATACCCGCCTGCGGCCGGCAACGGCAACGGCAACGACGGCGGCCAGGGCAACGGCGGGGGCCAGACCGGTGGTGGTGGCCAGGGCAACGGAGGCGGCCAGGGGAACGGAGGCGGCCAGAACGGCAACCCTTTCCCCACCACGGCGCCCATCCTCCCGGGCCTGCCAAACATTCCCGCCACCGGTAACGGGGGCGGAAACTGAGCGCGCCCAGCGGGCGGCGCGCGCTGAGCCCCCTCGGCGGTGTTCTCGCCGCCGGCGTCGCAGGGCTCGCGTACGCGTACGTCGAGACCAAGCTCTTCACCGTCCGGCACGTGACCGTGCCCGTCCTGCCCGCCGGGCAGCCTGACGTGCGCGTGCTGCACGTCAGCGACCTCCACGTGATCCCCCGCAACCACCGCAAGCTGGAGTGGGTGCGATCGCTGGCGGAACTGCGCCCCGACCTCGTGGTGGACACCGGGGACAACCTGGCCCACCCGGGGGCCGTGGACCCGCTGCTCGACGCGCTCGAGCCGCTGCTGGCCACGACACCCGGCGTGTACGTCATGGGGTCCAACGACTACTGGGCGCCGAAGGCCAAGAACCCCGCGCGCTACCTGATGCCGGACTCGCGCAAGTTTCACCCGGAGCCGACGCCGCTGCCCTGGGACCGTCTCGTCGCCGGCTTCGCCGCAGCAGGGTGGAAGGACCTCGACAACCGCCGCGACGACGTCGAGCTCGCCGACGGGCGCGTGCTGACGTTCGTGGGGACCGACGACCCGCACCTGGATCTCGACAAGATGCCCGCGCGCCCCGACGGCGTCCCAGCCGCCGGCACGACGCGTGCCGACGCCGTGCTCCACGTCGGCGTGACGCACGCCCCGTACCAGCGGGTGCTCACCGACTTCCAGGCCGACGGCGCCGACCTGATCCTCGCCGGCCACACGCACGGTGGGCAGCTGTGCGTGCCCGGCTTCGGCGCGCTCGTGACCAACTGCGACATCGACCGTCGCCGGGCCTCCGGCCTGCACGGATGGCCGCGAGCGCGGCCCGACTCCCCCGGCGGTGGAGGCTCCACCTGGCTGCATGTCTCGGCCGGGGCGGGGACGTCGCCGTACACGCCGGTGCGCTTCGCGTGCCGCCCGGAAGCGACGCTGCTCACCCTCACGGCACGCTGAGGAACCCGTTTTCGTCCTTGGCCGATGCTCCGCTATGCTGAGCAGGCTTCACCGCGCAGTAGCGCGTGTGGGCAGTCCCTCGGGGTGTGGCGCAGCTTGGTAGCGCGCTTCGTTCGGGACGAAGAGGTCGCAGGTTCAAATCCTGTCACCCCGACCAGCCGAAAGGGCCGCTGACCTGGGCATTTGCTCAGGGCAGCGGCCCTTTCGCGTTCTCCGGAGAGACCTCTTCGCGGCCTCTGAATGTTCGACCGGGAGAAGCCAAGAACGGGCGCACCTGTCTGCTCGCCGTCGGCCCATTCGGGAAGGCCCCAGTTCGGCCGGTACGTGAAGCGGACGTCGGGCTCGCATCCACCTCGAAGAGCGGTGCGGCGACCACCCTCGGTCGTCGGGACGAAGTGAAGGTCGATCCCGACAGCGAGGGCGCGTACCTGATCCATCACTGCGCCTCCCGGCAGCCACGCCGCAGTCTCGCAGCGAGATGCATCGACACGGTTTGCGCTCAAGCGCTCCAGCGCGAAACCCCGAGAACGTCCAGAATCCGATGGCGACCAGTTACCCACCCTACGAACTGGCGGGGTGGTGTGCTGCTGTCCGCTGCCTCGCGGAGTCCACCAAGCAGCTGTCGCATCCCGCCTACCCGGCCATGCCGCGCCTCGGCGCGGTCGATGAACGGACAAAGCTCGATGCTCGGTGCGACGCTGAGGAAGAAGACCATCTGCCGCCACGCGTATGCAGCGTCCTTCACCGTCGCGAGTGGGCGCTCCTGGCGAGGAGCAAGCTCAAGTCGCGAGGCCACGCCCGCCAGGGCTGCCTCGGCCAGCTTTCGAGCCGCAACCTGTGCGGCGCGACGGAACTTGTCCGAGAAGCGGCCCATGAAGATGTCGGCGGCGAGCTCCTCGACCAAGGCCACATCGCTGCGGCCGGCGCCAAGCAGGTGGCTCAGTTCCTGGATCAGCGGGTCGGGCAGGATTGTGTCCGGGAAGTGGTCCAGCGCCAGCGCACCGACCCGCCGAGATACCGCGGCGGCCTCGTCCGCCACAGGCGTGCTGTGCACCTTTGCCGCTCGGACCCATGGCAGCTCGTCGAGCTGGACCTGCTTCTTGAGATCCAGGAGGAGGAGCGAGCGTCGCCGACGGAAGGCGCGGTAGTTCGATGATCGTCCAAATGCGCTATACTTGTGTACACAGTGATACACAAGGGGGTCGCCGTGACCGCAACCAAAGTGGGGATCAGGGAGTTCCGGGCGAGCCTTGCTGACTACATCGCCTCGGACACGCCAGTGGCGGTGACGCGGCACGGGCAGACGGTCGGGTTCTTCATCCCGGCGAAGGCGGACCTGTCGGCGGAGGTTGCCGCGCTGCAGTCGGCGGCGGCGACGCTGGACGCGCTGATCGAGGAGCAGGGTCTGGATGTCGAGGAGCTGATGGAGGACTTCAAGGCCGCTCGCCGTGAGGCGCGGCGGTAGTGGAGATCGATCGCAGCATCGTCCTGGACGCGAACATCCTCATGCGCGCCGTGCTCGGGAGGAAGGTCCGCCAGATCGTCACCGAGCACGCAGGGCACGTCGCGTTCTACGCCCCTCGGGTCGCGTACGACGACGCGCGCCGGTCGCCCCTTCGCACGAAGAGGTCGTCCGTTGCCGGTGCTTCGCCGAGACCGTTCGCCGGCCCGTTGACCAGCGAGGACGCTTTCGCCAGAGGGCGTGTTGCAGCGCCGAGCACGTTGGTTGGCCGGTCGCCCGCTCGCTGCTGTCCGGCCTGTCTCGACTGCCCTGAGCCAGGTGATGTGCCAGAGATCCAGGCCAACTGATGTGCGACACCCGCCCACCGTTTGGCGCCCGTCAGTGGCTAGAAATCCTCTTGGCGAATGCCGAGGCGAGCCCACTCGGCTTCCACGTGCTCGCGGGGAATCCAGTCGATCTCGTAGCGACCGGCGCGGCCTCCGTCCCGGCCCACCTCCCACTCGAAGGAACCTGCGCGCATCTCGGCTACGTAGGTCCATGGCGGGTAGTCCTCGACTGCGCGTTCCTTCATGCCGTCATCCCACACGACCACGAGCCAGACCCATGGCCTGGGCTTGAACGGGGAGAAGAGGGAGCGAAAGGTTCCCAGCGAGGTTGCCACGTGGCCCACCGGCGCACCGTCCCGACGCAGCACCGCAAGGCCCTGCAGGAACTGTTCCATGCCCGAGCCAAAGTCATGCTCTGCGGACTGACCCCGAATGGGAGGTTCCGGCTCCTCCTCGTCCATCGCTTCTGGCTCGGGCCGAACGCCGGTGACGGCCTCAGCAACGTCAAACCACCGCGGCTCGCCGACGGACATCGTTGCCTGGCACACGATGCTCGTGTGACGCGAACCGTCCCGCAGGCGGAACCGCAGACCCCACGGTGTGGGGCGCAGCTCGACGACGTCCAGACGACTGAACCTGATCCGCCGGAACGGTCCCTGGAGCGTGACCAGATAATCGGTGACGTCGATGAAGGCCGGAACGCCAGCAGAACGATGCCGCAGGCCAACGCGCCCAACGTGACCCAACCGTCCCTGATCTCGCCTGGGTTCATCTCCCCGAGCCGGACGAAGTGGATCGTCGAGAACTGCTGCGCCAGGAGGCCGAGCCAGAGCAGGACCGCGAGGGTTCGAATCCAGGCCCGTGCACGCCAGTGTCGTTGCACGAGCGGATCCTCCTGCCTGGGATTAGTCACGCGGATGGAAGTATGGGACACCGAAGCTCGCCGGCGTACATCAGTTGGCGTGACGATGTTGCACGCATCTCATGGCGCAGGACAGCGGCTCGCGGCGCAGGTGGTCGAAGTCGCCCTTACCGCCGCCGCGTCCAGGATGACCGAGCACCAGTCGACCAGGCCGCCCCGAGCCGGCCAGGGCCGGCGAGACCCCGAGCGAGTTCGGCAACATCCGCCACGCACACCCGCTGGTCAGCACGTACACGATCGCGGGAAACACCGCCCGCGCGCTCACCGCCCTGCGGTGGGAGCTCGAACGCCGGCAGCTCCGGGGCGACCAGCTCCCCGAGCTTGGACGTCGCAACCGCACTGCATGTCCAGTCAGAAGCCGTGAGGCGTCTGAGCGGCGGGCTATGGTCGCCGGACGAGCGTCAGGCTGTATACGGCAGGCGGCGGGCTGACCCGGCGCGCCAGGCGAGGAGTCCCGCTCCGGCAACCATGACCGCCCACCCCCATCCGTTGGGCTGCGGACGCCCGCTCGACGGGCAGGGCGTGAATCCCCCGTCGTCTCGGGCAAAGGCCTCGGGGGACATGGCACCGACCTGGGTCGTGATGACCCCTGCGGGGACGCTGACGGGGGCTTCGTCCGATCCGAAGTAGCAGCCGTTCGACACCGAGGCCTCGGCGCCGCGCGGCACGGGCTCGGTCAACGGCACGGCTTGGGTGAACCCTGGCGGGACGTCGCCGAGCGTGACCGTTCCGTTCCAGGCCGGTGCCGAGTCCGGGTCTCGACTGATCTGCCAGAGCACCGTTGACGAGCCGTCGGCATCGTCCGCGGTGGAAAGCTCGATGATGGACGTCCCGGACGCGGAGACCGGGCCGACACGCAGGATCGGCTCCCCGTCCGGCGCCGATGACCAGCCCAGCAGCGGAACGGCTGGGTCGCACGGCACGAAGGCACAGAACCCGCCCGTCGCAGGCGCGACCGCGATGACGAGACCTGCGAGCAACAGGACCGCACCCAACCACGCGATCCCGCGAAGCCGACGCCGTTGGGGCGGTACCCACAGCGGCGGAGCCGACGGAAGACTGCCGGGCGCGTCCATAGCCCACAGCCTGGCAGGGGTACCAGCCCACCTGCGCACCGCCGTGCGGGCGCGCCACGCGACGATGGTCGCTCGCCCACCCATCGCCTGTCGCGAGAGGTTGGATAGTCACAGATTCAGTGTGTTTCACGCGTCGCTCGAAGGAAGAGGTGTTCATGGCCCAGACACGAACGCTCGGCCCTGCGCTGGGTCAGGTGATCGAGGAGCTCGAGCTCGACCAGCCCATCGTGGTGACGACCGCCGACGTCGCCGGCATCGCGGCGCGGCGCGGGATCAAGACCCCGGCGAGCGAGATCGCACGTCGTCTTCGGCTCTCGGGCTGGCTGCTTCCCACGGGACAGCGGGGCGTGTACGAGTTCGCCCCGGGAGCTCACGCGGGGGCGGCATCGACGAGGCCCTCGCCGACCTCGTCGACCGGGCCGACCACGCCGTTCTCGCCGTCGAGCGCGGGGCCACCGACGCCGCAACCCGCACACGCCTCGGCTACCTGCTACGTGACGTCGACACCGCCACGCTCGACCTCGCGGGCCTAGGCGTGAACAGGTCGCAGCACACCGTCTGGCTGGGCCGACGCGTCAAGGGTGGACGCTACGACGCCCGCTGGAACGTCCTGGACACCAGGAACGTCAACGCCACCGCTCGCAAGAAGGACTGACTTCGTGCCGATCACTCCCGGCCTCCTGGCCCGCCACACCCCGAAGGGTCCCCAGGTCGCCCTGCCGCGCTGATCGACATCGCCCAGGACCTCCTGCTCGCGCACCTGGTCGACGCGGAAGTGTTCGACCTGCTGGTCTTCAAGGGTGGCACGGCGCTGCGCAAGACGTTCGCCGGACCCGCTGGCCGGTTCAGCACCGACCTCGACTTCTCCTTGCGCCACCCCGACGCCGACCGGCAGAGGCCCCGCCGGCGCTCGAGTCAGGCTTGGGCAGGGGTCAGGGCTCGCCTTGGACCTCGAGCAGCTCACCGACGGCACAGCCGAGCGCGTCGCAGATCGCCGTCAACGTAGAGAACCGGATCGCTTTGGCGCGGTCGTTCTTGAGCACCGAGAGGTTCACCACGCTCAGCCCGACCTTCTCCGACAGCTCCACGAGCGTCATGCCGCGCTCGGCCAGGAGTACGTCGAGGCGCGAGTGGACGCGGTGCGCGGCTTCTTCTCCCACTGCTACACCAGCCCCTCGACGTCGTCGCGCATCCGCACGCCTTCACGGAACACCTGAGCTAGCGCGAGGACGACGAGCCCGACCCACAGGGGCAGGAAGGAGAAGCTGAATGCGGCCTGCAGGATGCCGTCTGCGGCCGAGCGCGCGACGATCCGGGCGTTGAGCCAGTGCTCCGCGAACTGGATCACGCTCCCACAGGTCGCCACGAGCACGCCGATCAGAGCGACCCGTCGCGCGTTCGCGCGGGTGAAGACGTCGTCGGCCGCTATCGAACCGACCAGCCGCCACAGCAGCAGCAGGACCACCAGTGCCAAGACTCCCCATGCGACGACAGGTGCCGCAAGGCTCGCTCGGTCAACCGCGCCGGCGCCCCACAACGACATCCGCGCGTCCCCGAACCCCCACTCGACTGGCGGCAGACCGGTGAAGGCGTCCTTCGTGCCGTCGGCGGACGCGTCCGACCACGGGAAGAGGTTCGGACCGACGGTGCCGTAGCGCTCCTGATCGGACTGCACCGCGGTGTCGCCCTGGATCGCCGCGACCCGATCGCCGAGCCCACGGCCACCGACGACGGGCACCGACGCGACGTGCTGCGGCCACGGCACACGGACGAGGTCGGCGTAGGACGGCCCGAGCGAACCCCAGAGGTTCAGAACGAGCACCCACGCCGCCGCAGCGAGCACCAGGACCCGCAGCACGCACACGCTGATGCGTGCCGACTGCTGCGCCGTCGCCGTCCTGTGGATCCTCTCCAGGGCCATCGCCACTCCTCTATAACGATTGTCGTTGTGTCGCAAGAGAGAGAGTGGCACAACGATAATCGTTAGGGCAAGGGGTGGGTCCGCTCACCAGACGCACCACGGTGGGCTGGTCCAGACGCAGACCGCTATCCGGCCGTCCGCCCGGTCGCGGTCCCCGCCTGCTCGAGCCAGGTCTCGGCGAGGACGGCATGCCCGCGCGCCGTGGGATGCACGCCGTCCGCGGCGAGCTCGGCGGCGTTCCCCGCGCCGGCGGGGCGCGCATCGGCGTGCACGACGACCGCGGACGTCTCGGCCGCGAGGCGACGCACGACGGCGATCTTCTCGTCCAGGTCCTCGCGCCAGGCGGCCTGCGCGGCGCTGATTCGGACGTAGCCGTCGCCGAGCCCCGTCGGGTCGTCACGGCGCCCGCAGTCGGTCACGCTGTCGCCGACGAACAGGACTGTCGGGGTGGTCATGTCGTCGGGTCACTCTCCTCGTGTCGAGGTCCGGCCTGCCGGTCCGCCTCGAGCGTGGCGACGACGTCCGGGTCGGGCTCGGGCACGTCGAGCGGAATCGAGCCGCCGCGCAGGGACGCCGTCGCGAGCGCGGCCGCGGCGACCGCCTCGCGGGCGGCGACCGGCGAGAGAGCGACGGGTTCGCCCAGCGCGACGTGCCGGACGTACTCGACCATGGTGGCCAGGTCCGCGTCCTCGTGCCCCGCCGCGACGCCCTCGATGGGGTACTCGCGGTCCCCCTCGGCGCTCCACGACCGGCGGCGGTCCGGGTAGACGGCGATGCCCGCCTCCAGCAGGTCCGCCGCCACGCCGGCGTGCGTGTCGTCCGGGGTCGCCACGACGACGGCGTCCACGGCCCCGCTCGCGGCGAGGGCGGCGTGGCTCGCGAACGAGCGCACCCCGGCGCCGAACATCGCCCGGCCTCGCGCGACGTCGTCGGGCGCGGGGTCGGCCACGGCGGTGACCCGCGCGCCGACCCCGGCCGCCCCGACGTGGCGCGCGATCTGCGCGCGCTCCCCGACCCCGACGACGCCGACGCCGACGCCCAGGTCAGCCGCGGTGCACGACCGCGCCGGTCGCGGCCGACCGCTGCGCGTCCAGCACGAGCCGAAGTGTGCGCAGGCCCACCTCGCCGTCGGGCTGGGGCCGCGTTCCGGCGCGGACGGCCGCGAGGAAGTGGTCGAGCATCGCGCGGTCCAGGTCGGTGCTGAGGTACAGCCACGCCTCCCCGCCGCCGGCCGTCCCGGTGACGTGAGCGCCGAACGGGTCGATGTCGACGACGCCGTCGCTGCCCACCGCCTGCAGCGTCAGGCCGCCCCAGTTGGGCGCCGCGTCCGGGTGGCTCCACGAGGAGTCGATGCTCAACGTCGTCCCGCCGGCGTACGTGGCGCTCACGAGGGCGCCCGTCTCGGCCCGCACCCGCGGGTCGTCGGCGTGCAGGATGCGGTTCGTCACCGCGCGCACCGCGACGGCCTCCCGGCCGTCGAGCAGCGCGTCGACGAGGTCCGCGACGTGCACGACGTGGTCGAAGAGCGCGCCGCCGCCGGCCAGCTCGGGGTCGACGAACCAGGGGCGCCCGCCGACGGGGATCTTGCCGTTGTTCGTGCCGACGAGGGCCAGGAGGTCGCCCAGCACCCCGGCCTCGACGTTCCTGCGCAGGGTCTCGAACTCCGGGCTGAACCGGACCGGGTACGCCATCATGAGGAACACCCCGGCCGCACGGCACGCGTCGACCATCGCCTGCCCGTCCTCCAGGGTGGTGGCCAGCGGCTTCTCGCACAGCACATGCGCCCCGGCCGCCGCCGCGGAGGTCACGAGGTCGCGATGCCGCGCGTTCTCGCTGCAGACGACGACGGCGTCGGGGCCCCAGGCCAGCGCCTCCTCGTAGGAGTCGACGTACGCGACGCCCAGCTCGTCGGCGAGCCTGCGCCCGCGCAGCGGGCCGTCGCCAGCGGTGTCGCCGTCCGGGTCGGTGGTGAGCAGCTCGACCCCTGGCCAGCTCGCGAGCAGAGGCGCGTACGCCTCCGCGTGGGAGTGTGCGAACGAGAGCAGCGCGACCTTCACGGCGCGCTCGTGCCCGACGGCGGTCATGCGTTCCTCCCGGCGGTGGCGGCGACCGTGGCGGTCGTCAGCTCGGCGGCGCGGGCGGCGGTGTCGACCGCGACCACTTCGCCCGTGGCGATCGAGGTCAGGGCGGCGCAGGCGAGCTCGACAGCCAGCGCGCCATCGACGGCGCTCACTCGCGGCGCGGGACCGCCGTCGAAGGCGTTCGCGAACTCGCGCAGCTCGGCCAGGTAGGGGCTCTCGCCGCCGGCCGCGGCGGGCCGCGGCTCGCCGCCGGGGGTCGCGGGCCCGAGGTCGAGGCGGACCCCGTGCGCGTCCGCCGAGTCGTATCGCAGCGTGCCGCCGTCGCCGGAGACGTGGAAGCCCGTCCGGAATGTCAGGTGCGGCGGCCCCCACACGCCGGTGACAAGGCTCACCGCGCCGGACGAGTGGGTCAGCGTGACGTGCGCGGACTGACGCCCGTCGTCCCGCGCCGGCGTGCGGGTGGCATAGACCCCGACGACCTCGCCGGCGACCCATCGCGCGACGTCGAGGTCATGGATCATCTGGTCCATGACGATCCCGCCCGACTGCTCCTCCTCGGCGAACCAGGGCGACCAGGACGGGAACACCCCGCTGCGCATGAACCGCAGGACGGCGGGCCGCCCGATACGCCCCTCGGCGACGGCGTACCGCATCGCGGCGTACTCCGGGAAGTAGCGGACCACGTGCGCCGGGTAGAGCCTGCCGCTCGACAGCCCGGCGGTCCGCACCAGCTCGGCTGCCTGCTCCGGGGTCCGCGCGAGCGGCTTCTCGCACACCACGTGCTTGCCCGCCTCGAGCGCCTGGAGCGCGTAGGCGTGGTGGCTCGGCGTCGGCGTGAGCACGCCGACGACGTCGCTCCGGTCCAGCAGCTCGTCGAACGACGCGGCGACGGCGGCGCCGTGCCGCGACGCCAGCCCCGCGGCGCCGGCCTCGCTGTAGATCGAGATCTCTGCCCCGAGCTCCTCCCAGGCGGCGGCGTGCGCGACCGCGATGCCCCCTGCCCCGACAAGCCCCACTCTGGTGGTCAACCGACTCTCCTCAGCTCTGTGTGAACGTGCCCGACGAGGCCGGGCTGGGCGCCACGGCGTCCGCGCGGCCTACCGGAACGGGGTCCGTGCCTGCCCCGGCCGGGATCGCCTCGACCAGCCGCCGGGTGATGCGCTCGGGGTCCGTGACGGCCGAGCCGACCACCACCGCGTGGGCGCCCGCAGCGAACGCCGCCGCGACGGCGTCCCGGTCCCACACGCCGCCCTCGACGATCACCGGCACAGGCAGCTCGTGCGCAAGCTGCGAGGCCAGGTCGAGGGCGGGAGGGACGACGTGCCGGGTGCCCTCGGTGTACCCGGCCATGGTCGTCGCCACGGCGTCGGCGCCGGCCCGGACGGCGTCGGCTGCCTCGTCGAGGGTTGCGCAGTCGGCGAGGACGGCGACGCCGCGCGCGTGGCAGGCGCGGACGATCTCCTCGAACGTCTCGGCGGGCCGGCCTTCGCGGGCCGCGTGGGCCGCGACGATGTCCGCCCCGGCGTCGACGAGGGCGAGCGCGTCGGCGACCGTCGGCGTGATGTAGACGGCGTCCCCGACCGTGAGGTTCTTGGTGATCCCGATGATCGGCAGGGCGGTGCGCGCGCGCAGCAGCCCGACGACGTCGGCGGACGCCACCCGGAACGCCGCGGCGCCCCCGAGCTCGGCCGCGAGCGCGATCCGGACGAGGGTGTCCGGGTCGTCGAGCGGGCCGCCGTTCCGGTGGGTCTGAGCGGAGACGACGAGGCCTCGGGCGAGGCTGGCAAGGATCTCGGCTCGGGGTCGCCGTCCATGTCGGGACTGCTGGTTCGATCTCACGGCTTTGGTATATACCATTCATCTCGATAGTGCAAAGAAAGGCATCCCATGGGCCGCGGACGACCCGCTCAGTCGCGGCGGACGGCGAACCTCAGCGAGTACCGGTCGGCCCGGTAGGTCGTCACCGCGAACTCGACCGCGCCACCGCGGGCGTCGTACGAGGTGCGCGTGGCGCGCAGCGCGGCCGAGAACGAGGGCACGGCGAGCATCGCCGCCTCGCGCTCGTCCAGCACGGTGGCCTCGATCAGCTGCTCCGCCCGTGCGGGCTCCAGGCCGTAGCGTCGGGACAGGAGGCCGTACAGGGAGCCCGTGAGGTCTTCGTCCTCGATGCCGGGGACGAGCGCGGCGGCGAGCGAGCAGACCTCGAGGCACATCGGCTCGCCGTCGGCCATGCGCAGCCGGCGAACGGTAACGACTAGGTCCCTAGGGCTCAGGTGGAGGCTTCGGCCGATCTCGTCCCCGGCAGGGCCGTGCGACACCTCGAGGACCTGCGAGCTGGGCGTGCGGCCGCGCGCGCGGATGTCCTCCGAGAACGACGTCAGGCGCAGCGACTTGGCGATCGACGGGCCGACCGTGTACGTGCCGCCACCTTGGATCCGGTAGACCAGGCCGTCCGACTCGAGCTCGTCGATCGCGCGGCGCACGGTGACCCGCGTGACCGCGAAGTCCTGCGCCAGCACGCGCTCGGGAGGCAGCGTGCTGCCTGCCGGCTTTCCGTCGACGTAGTCGTGCAGCAAGGAGTCCTTGATCTGCAGGTACTTGGAGCGCTCCGGCTTGGTCGGGGCAACCGGGTCATCCGTCGTCATGACGCCAGCATAAAGGTCTACACCACCGGCGGCGAGGATTGCGGCCGAGTCGCGCGGCGCTCATCCGACCCGCCCGCGTGCCGTCACGAGGCTCGCGGCGCCGATGACGTTCCCGTGCCGCAGCCCCGCCGCGGGCAGGACGGGTACCGAGCGCGGGCCGGGCAGGGTGTGGGCCACCACCTCGCGCCGCACGGCGTCGAGCAGGATCGGGCCCGCGTGCACCACACCGCCGCCGAGGACGACGACGTGCGGGTCGAGCAGGTTCATCGTCCCCGCGAGAGCGCGCCCGATCGTCGCGCCCGCCTCGGACAGCGCGCCGCGCGCGAGCGCGGAGCCGGCACGGGCCGCGGCGACGACGTCCTCGAGCCGCCGCGCCTCGCCGCCCTGCTCGCGGAACCGCGCCACGATCGCCGGGCCCGACGCGTGGGCCTCCAGGTGGTCGACGCCCCCGCACGGGCACGGACGCGCCTCGCCGCCCCCCACGGGCACGTGCCCGATCGAGCCCGCGGTGCCCGTCCGCCCGACGACGACGTCACCGTCGCGCACGTACGCGCCGCCGATCCCGGTACCGACCGCCACGACGAGCGCACTCGGCTCCCCCGCCGCGGCCCCGGACCGGACCTCGCCGAGGGCCAGGGCGTGCACGTCGTTGACCACCCGGACCGGCAGCCCGGTCGCCGACGCCAGCGCCGTGGCGACGTCGGTGCCGGCCCAGCCCGGCAGGGCGCCCGTGGCGTGCGTGACGACGCCGCTCGGGTCGATCACCCCCGCCACCCCGGCGCCGCAACCCACCAGCTCGGCGCCGCGGCCGCGGGCCCACGCGACCAGGTCCGCGGCGACGTCGCACAGGGTGCCGAGCACCGCGTGGGGCCCCGCGGCGGCGGGGGTCGGCCGCACGACGTGGTGCACCACCTCGCCGTGCAGGTCGACCACGCCGCCCGCCGTCTTGGTACCGCCGAGGTCGACGCCGACGGCGACCCGCATCAGCCCGCCCGTCCGGCGGGGAGCCGCAGGTCGAAGTCGACCTCGAACGACCGGTGCCACGGCAGGCGCACGTCCTCCAGCCGGGTGCCGTGCGCGAACGTCGCCAGCAGCGCCTCGAGCCCCCGGCGCGTCTGCTCGAGGTAGCCGGCCTCGGCCGCGCCGGCGGCGGGGTCCCGCCCCGTGCGCGGGTCGACGTCGCCGGTCAGCCCGGTCCGCACGACCGCCTGGTAGCCCCAGTCCTCGAGCACGCGGTGGACGAGCAGCCGTCGCTGGGCCGTCGCGTCGAACGTGCCGGCCCGCTTGCCGATCACGCTGGCGCGCAGCGCCCCGACGACGGACCCGATCGTGTTGCCGGCCGTGTTCCAGCCGCCGTAGGCCGCCAGCCCGCCGAGCAGCCCCTCGTCGCGCAGCTGCTCGACGAGGGCCGGGTCGGCCCCGTTGGCGTACCGCACGTCGGCCACGCCAACCTCGGCGCCAGAGTCGAGCGCCGCCCGCACCGCCTCGACGGTCGCCTTGACCGGCCCGACCCACCGATCCTCGGGCAGGTCCCCACGCCAGTCGCCGCGGTCCGGGTCCGGCGCGTGCACCACGAGGACGGCGTCCGCCGTTCCGGCGACGACGATGCTTCCCGAGGCCCTGACCTGCGACGACGCCCCCTCGCCGATCGGAGAGTTCTCGTAGAGGGCGACGCGCTCGAGGCCCGAAGGATCCGCGCACGACAGCCGGATGCGCACCGGGTCCGGGTGCAGGAGGCCCAGGGCCCGGGACACCAGGACGGTGTCGACCTCGTCGGCGCCCGCGTGGACCACGACCGAGCGCTCGTCGGGCTGCAGGGCCTGGACCCAGTGGTCGAGCCAGACCTGCTCCAGCGATCCGGCCGACCGGGTCGCGGTGTCGTCCGCCGTGATCAGGAGGGGGTCCACGACGCCCGCGGCGGCGAGCTCCACCGCGGCGAGGTTGGCCGCGTGGTTGCGCAGCCGCCGCCGCAGGAAGTCGCTGCGGACCTCGGCGGGGACGGCGCGGGCCTGCGCGCCGCGCGGCGTCGCCGGCCGGCCGAGGAACCTGCGGTGCAGCTCCCCGCCGAGCGCGTGCAGGTCGCGCCCGTGCTGCGTCCAGTAGGCCGGCTCCTCGTCGGCGATGTACGAGTCGCTCGCGCGCATGACGACGGAGACCGCCGCGACGGGCATGCGCGGGCGGGCGGCGCGGATCGTCCGCAGCGTCTGCGTCCGGGCGAGGATCGCCGCCAGGTCGTCGTCGCTGAGCCGGGAGGCAATCAGCCCGCCGTGCAGCAGCATCTCGAGCGAGACCACGGCGGCGTCGGTGCGCGCGTCGAGGCACTGCTCGGTCAGCCAGCCCCCGAGCGCCTCGACGTCGCCGCGCTCGCGCATGCGCGGCAGCGAGCCCTCGGGCGGCACCACGACCGTCGCGCCCGCGACGGCGGCGACGGCCGCGGGCAGCCGCACGTTCACGGGCCGCTCGTCGAGCGGAAGCAGCGCAATCTGCATGGTCGTCGTCTCCCTCACGCTTCCTGCGTCGTCCCGGCCGGACCGTCGAGGTCCAGCCACACCGTCGTGTCCGGGCCGAGCGACCCGTCGTGGAGCCCGCGGACGTCGCTGGCCAGCAGCACCGTCGCGCGGGGCAGTGCCACCGGCGCGGTGCCGAAGTTCGTCACCGAGCACCAGCCCCCGGGCCTGCGGAAGGCCACCACGCCGTCACCGAGCTCGAGCCAGTCCAGGCGCGCGTCGGCCTGGAGCCGACGGCGCAGCGCGAGCGCGCGCCGGTACAGGTGGAGCGTCGATGCCGGGTCCTGCTCCTGGAGGTCCACCGCGTAGTGACGGAACCAGTCGGGCTGCGGCAGGTGCGCGCCACCACTGCCGAACCCGAACGACGACCCGTCCTTCGTCCACGGCAGCGGCACGCGGCAGCCGTCCCGCCCGATCTCCTTGCCACCCTTGCGCCAGAAGACCGGGTCCTGACGTTGCTCGTCGGGCACCATGACCTCGGGCAGGCCGAGCTCCTCACCCTGGTACAGGTAGGCCGACCCGGGCAGCGCCAGCGCGAGCATCGTCGCCGCCCGCGCACGGCGCAGGCCCAGGTCGCGGTCCTCGGCCGGGTGCGCGCCCCGGCTGAGCAGCCAGTCGTTCTCGTCCCCGCCACCCACGAGCCCGTAGCGCGTGGCGTGCCGCACGACGTCGTGGTTGGAGAAGACCCAGGTGGCGGGCACGCCCGCACGCTCGGCCAGGGCGTAGCTCTCCTCGATGATGCGGCGGAACACGGCCGAGTCCCACGTGCCTCGCAGCAGGTCGAAGCCGAACGCCTGGTCCAGCCCCCCGGACGCGGTGTACCGCAGTCGCCGGTCCGGCGTCACCCACGCCTCGGCGACGGCCATCAGCGGCGGGTCGTACTCGTCGAACACCGCTCGCCACTCGCGGTAGACGTCCTGGACGTCGTCGCGGTCGAACAGCGGGTGGTCGCCCACCGGGAACGTGCCGGGCGTGTCCAGCTCCTGCTGCGTCGGCAGGTCGGCCTCGAGCCGCTTGGTCAGGCCGTTGGCCACGTCCACGCGGAACCCGTCGACGCCTCGGTCACCCCAGAACCTCAGCACGTCCCGGAAGTACGCGTGCACGGCCGGGTTGGCCCAGTTCCAGTCGGGCTGCTCCTTGGTGAACAGGTGCAGGTACCACTGCCCGTCGGGCACCTGGGTCCAGGCCGGGTCGCCCATGAGCGACGACCACTCCGCCGGCGGCAGCTCGCCGTGCTCCCCGCGTCCGTCGCGGAAGACGTACAGGTCGCGCTCGGGCGACCCGGGCCCGGCGGCCACGGCCGCCCGGAACTTCTCGTGCCGGTCCGACGAGTGGTTGGGCACCAGGTCGACGAGCACGCGGATGCCGTGCGCGTGCAGGGCCGCCACGAGGCGGTCGAGCTCGTCGAGCGTGCCGATGCGCGGGTCCACGTCCATGTAGTCGTCGACGTCGTACCCGCCGTCCACCAGGGCGGACGGGTAGAACGGGCTGAGCCACACGGCGTCGATCCCGAGCGCGACCAGGTGGTCGAGGCGCGCGAGGATGCCCGCGAGGTCGCCGATGCCGTCGCCGTTCCCGTCGGCGAAGCTGCGCGGGTAGACCTGGTAGACGACGGCCTGCCGCCACCACGCCTCCGTCGTCGCGGTCTCGGTCGTCTTGGTCCCGCTCATCGCGTGACCGCCTTGGTCCGCTCCAGGTGCACCATCGTCAGCCTCTCGGGAAAGAGCGCGGGGATCTGCACCCCGTGCCGGGACAGGACGCTGCCGGGAAGGGTGATCCCGTCAGCCCACCACGGGGGCACGGTGCGCCCCATGAGCTTGTCGACGCGCGCAGCCAGCGGCACGGGCCGGACGTCGTACTCGGCGTCCGGGTCGAGGCCGGGCAGGCGCACCAGCCCGGGCCGGGCGTACTCGGACGTCGCGAGGCAGACGAAGGAGAAGACGGCCTCGCCCCGGTCCCGCGCGACGACCCCGTGGACCTGCAGCGACGGGTCGCCGTGGTCGACGGTGTGGAACCGGCCGGTGTGGAGCAGCTCCTGATGGCGCCGGTACAGGGCAATCCATGCCCGCAGCGCCGCGCGCTCGTCCTCGTCCGCGTGCCGCAGGTCGCGCTCGACGCCGAACGAGCCGAAGAACGCCGTCCCCGCGCGCATCTCGAGCTCCTGCGTGCGGCCGGTAGCGGTCGCCCACGCGGCGCCGACGTGCGACCCGATGAGCTCGGGCGGCAGCAGCAGCCGCGTCCAGCGCTCGATCTGCTGGCGCTCCAGGGCATCGATCGCATCGCTGGCCCAGACCCGGTCCGTGCGCTGCAGGATACCCAGGTCCACCCGGGCGCCCCCGGACGCGCAGGACTCGATCTCGAGCCGCGGGTGGCGCGCGCGCAGGGTGTCGATCAGCCGGTAGACCGCGAGCGTCTGCTCGTGCACACCCGCGGTCCGGAGCGTGCCGTGCCCGGGCGAGACCAGGTCGCGGTTGTGGTCCCACTTGACGAAGTCGATGCCGTACTCGGTGATGATCGCGTCCATCCGGCCGAGCACGAAGGCGTAGGCCTCGGGGTCGGTCAGGTCCAGAACCTGCTGATGACGCGCCTCGGGCGGCAGCGCTCCGCCCGGACCGAGGATCCACCCGGGGTGGGCACGGGCCAGGTCGGAGTCCGGGTTGACCATCTCCGGCTCGAACCACAGCCCGAACTGCATCTCGCGCTCGCGCACGTGCTCGACGAGCGGGTGCAGCCCGTCGGGCCAGACGCCCTCGTCGACGTACCAGTCGCCGAGCCCCGCGGTGTCGTCCCGGCGGCCGCGGAACCACCCGTCGTCGAGCACGAACCGCTCGATGCCGACGTCGGCGGCCGCGTCGACGAGCTCGCGCAGGGTGTCGGCGTCCTGGTCGAAGTACACCGCCTCCCAGGTGTTGAGCAGCACCGGGCGCTCGGCGCTCGGGTGCCCCGGGCGCGCACGCAGGAAGTCGTGGAACCGCCAGGACAAGGCGTTGAGGCCCGTGCCCCACGCGCCATGGACGGTCGGCGACCGGTACGTCTCCCCCGGGCCGAGCCCGAGCTCCCCCGGCAGGAGCAGCTCGCCGCCGGCCAGGATCCCCTGGCCCTCCGCGCTCCGCTCGGCCAGGGTCCGGTGGTTGCCGCTCCACGCGACATGCACGCCCCAGACCTCGCCGGACTCGAACGAGAAGCCCGGGGTGCCGGCGAGCAGGAGCATCGTCGCGTCGGCACCGGTCCGGCCGCGGCGGTTCTCCCGCAGATGCGTGCCCTGGGTGAAGCGGTGCCGCTGCGGCGCCCGCTCCCGCAGGTGGCGGCCGGTGAAGTCGAGGATCTCCGTGGCCTGCGTCGGCACCGGCAGCGCGAGCAGCAGCTCCTCGAGCCGGTAGGCCTCGGCCGCGTCCTCGTTGGTCAGCGCCGCGTCCAGCGACACGAGGCCCGACGGCGCGAGCGCGATCGTGAGCGTGAGCGACAGGGCCGCCTCGTCGTCGCGCGCGCGGACGACGAGCCGCTGCGCGCCGTCGCTCGCCGTGTCGAGGTCGACGCCGTTCGTCACGAACGCGGGCGCGAACGCGCGGCCGTCGCGGTGCCCGGAGAGGCCCGGGGTGCCGAGCCAGCCGCGGTGCGCCTCCGGCAGCACCGCCAGCGGCACGACCTGGTCCACCGGGCCCGAGACGACAGGTGGGACCGACGCCGTCGCGACACCCCGCACGCTCACCGGGTCGAGGTCACCGAGGTCCGCACCCCAGTGCACGACCCGGGGCAGGCCCCCGCCCGCCTCGACGACGAGCGACACGCCGCCCGCGCGCAGGTGGACGACGTCGTCGGTCCCCGCCGTCACCGCATGCCTCGCTCGGAGGCGTAGGTGAGGAACGCGGTGCACGTGCCGAGGCTCTCGCCCAGGCGGGACGCCACCGCGTCCGCGACGTGGCCGGCGGCGCGCTCGCGCTCGACGTCGGCCCCGAGGGCGGCGAGCTGACGCAGCGCCGCGGTGATCTGCCCCTCGGTCGGGTGTGTGCCCAGGGCCGACTTCACGGCGGCGAGCCCTTGCAGGTACGCCTTGGCGTCGTTCGACGAGATGCCGCCGCGCGGGAGGTACGAGCCCGCGATGTTCTCCGCCGCGTCGTCGATCATGGCGCGGGTCGCCTCGATCGGGTGGACGCCGGGCGAGACGGCCGCCTCACGCCACGGGCCGCTCGACAGCGCGGTCACGTGCGCCGGGCCGGCCTGCCCCCAGGAGAAGATCACGGTGCCCTGGTCGAGGTCGTGCGCCGCCTGCGTCTGCTCCACGGTGCGGTCGGCGCCGAGCCGCTCGTACATCGCGCTCAGGCCGGTGTAGACGAGCTGCCCGCCCGTCATGGTGTCCTCGATGCCCGCCACCCGCTGGTGGATCGAGTCGAGGTTGGCCGTGTAGGCCTGCGGGACGACCACGTCGAGCGCGTCGTTCCACTGGCCGATCTTGTCGTTCTCCGTGCCCACCTCGGGAGCGTCGGACACGACGGCCGCCGGCGCGGCCTTCTTGACGTCGCGGGCGATGTCGGCGACGAGGCGGTTCTCCTCGCCGTTCACGAACGTCGCCCAAGCGCCCCAGGCGTCGGCGTCGGCGTCGCGCGAGAGCGTCACGGGGTCGATCCCGGTCCGCGCCTCGTAGGCGCCGCGCGAGTCGTCGGAGAAGTTGTACGAGTCCTCGACGTTGCCGTTGTCCCAGTAGCGCATGTAGTCGAGGTCGAGCCCCGCGAGGTGGTACTTGCCGACCATCTCGGCGGTGACGTCGACGAGGTACTGCCGGGCCACCGGGTCGGTGACGTCGAGCATGTAGAACCCGTTGTACGACGCCGTCGCGGTGGTGGTGCCCGCATGCTTGCGGTCGGCGGCGAGCCACTCCGGGTGCAGCTGGACGATGGGCCCGACGCCGTCGCCGAGCTCGTTGCCGACCTGCAGGCCGTCGATCCAGGCGTGGAGCTCGATGCCGTCCTTGTCCGCTGCGGCCTTCCACGCGGCGAGCGAGTCGAACCCGGCGAACTCCGGGCGGACCGCCGGCAGGCCGTGCGCCGCGGCGACCGCGCTGGGGTAGATGGTGTAGCCGCCGGAGAGCGTCTCGAGGTAGACCTCGTTGACCCCCGTCCGCTTCATCGCGTCCACGGTGGCCTGGATCGCCGCAGGGCTCGCCTCCACGGGGCGGTACCAGACGCCGCGCGACTCGGCGACGCGCGACGGCGTGGACGCGTAGCTCGCCGCGCGGGCGGCCGCAGCGGCCTGGTCGGCGTAGTACAGCGCGGCCTGATCGTCGGTGCCCTGCGCGGCACGCGCCTTGTCCAGGAGCGCCTGCGCCTGGTCGAGCGCGGAGCCGGCGGTGGTGAAGTCGGCGTCGGCGAACGCGTCGTAGCGAGAGCTGACGGTCGCGGCGACGGAGGCGACGCCGCGCGCCGCGTTGTCGATGGAGGTGCCGACGTCGCTGCTGATGTGGACGGTCCCGTCCGCGATCTCGACGCTCGCGCCGACGACGGCGTTCGCGCGCAGCCAGGTGTCCGCCAGGCCGTTGCCGCTCAGCACGTACCCGTCCTGCGGGATCGCGGTGGACGCCGCGCCGAGCGCGGTGATGATGCCGCCCTGGACGACGGCCTCGGAACCCCACTCGTTGGTCCCGGTCGTCTCGCCGAACGCGGACGTGTACTGGATGAGCTGGTCCTGGCCGCGGTACCCGGGGAACGGGGCGCCGTCGGGGTTGGACCGCGGCGTCGGGTCGGTGGCGGCCAGCGCGTGCGACCCGTCGAGCGACGTCGGGCGCACCACCATGACCTCGTCGCCGGCCGCGAGGTGGTCGGTGACCCACGCGACGGGGTCCGGGTCCCCGGCCGGGCCGCCGCTGATCACGAGCCCGTCGGCGGGGATCTGCTGGTTGCCGGCGGCGGCGCCGTCGACCCCGGCGGTCACCACCTTGAGGACGCGGTACGTGTTCGGCGCCCCGGTGGCCTCGAGGACCGCCTCCGCGCCCCACTGGTTCGTGAACGTCGAGAACCCGTAGTCCGGGGTGTACTCGACGAGCATCCCCGCGCCCCGCCCCGTGTTCACCGCGTCGATCGCCCACCGGGTGCCGTCGGCGGCGACGACCGTCGTGCGGTCGACGGTCTCGCCCTGCGCCGCGGCCGGTGCGGCGACCGCCCCGCCCCCCGCCGCGGTCAGTGCGACGGCCGCCACGGTCGCCGCCCAGAGCGAGACGACCCTCGTCCCCCGCCGGCTGTTGCTTCGTCTGAACTTCATGACAACATCGCTCCTTTCGTCGACTCTGACTTGGTGACGACAGCGAGCGCGAGGAAGCGACGTCGCTCCTCCGCCTCGTTGAAGACCTGGATCGGGTGGGCTCAGCCCTTGATCGCGCCGGCGTCCACGCCCTTGAAGAACTGCTTCTGGAGGACCAGGAAGAACACGACGATCGGGATGAAGGCGATCATCGTCCCCGCCGCGATCACCCTCGGGTTCGAGGAGAACGCGCCGGACAGGTACTGCAGGCCGACCGTGAGCGTGAACCGCTCCGGCGTCGTGAGGACGAGCAGCGGCCACAGGAAGTCGTCCCAGGCCGCGATGAACGCGAACACCGAGATGACCGCGACCATGCCACGGGCGTTCGGCAGGCCGACCCGCCAGAACCGCTGCCACACGTTGGCGCCGTCCACCAGCGCCGCTTCGTCGAGCTCCTTCGGGACGGCCATGAACGCGGCGCGCATGAGCAGGATGTTGATCATGCCCACCATGCCGGGCAGGGCGACGCCGAGCAGATGGTCCGAGAGCCCGAACGATCGGACCGTCAGGTACTGCGCGACGATCGTGGACTCGGCCGGCAGCAGCATCGTGCCGAAGATCGCGGCCAGGACCACCCCCCGACCCCGGAAGCGCAGCCGGGCGAGCGCGTAGCCGGCCATCGTGCACCCGATCACGTTGCCCCCGACGACGAGGACCGCGACGAGCACGGAGTTGAGCGCGAACTGCAGGATCGGGACCTTCGTCGCCGCCTCCACGAAGTTCGCGAAGGTCGGGTCGCGCGGGATGAGCTGCGGGGTCGCGCTGTAGACGTCGTCCGCCGGGCCCTTGAGGGACGTCGACAGCTGCCACAGGAACGGGCCGACCGTCAGGGCCAGCACCAGGACCAGCAGGACGTAGCGGACCACGAGCTCGCGCGTCTGCACGGAGGAGAAGCCGCGGTGGAACGTGCGCTCGGCGGGGGCGGTGACGGCGGCCATCAGTCGACCTTCCGCTGGATGCGTGCGATGACGAGCAGGGGAATCAGCGTGACGAAGAAGAGCATCACGGACAGCGCCGACGCGTAGCCGAGGTTGCCGTTGAACCCGCTGGCGTACATCTGGATGAGCATGACGGGCGAGACGTTCTTCCCGCCGATGCCCCCGGCGCCGTTGGTCAGGATGTACAGCTCCGAGAACACCCGTAGTGCCCCGATGACGATCAGGATGCCGACGAGGAACATGGTGCCGCGCACGCCGGGGACGGTCACGGTCCAGAACCGCCGCCAGGCTCCGGCGCCGTCGACGGCCGCCGCCTCGTGCAGCTCGCGTGGCACGCTGCCGAGCGCGGACAGGTAGACGACCATGTAGTAGCCGAGGCCCTTCCAGATCGTCAGGCTCATGGCGCTGAACAGCAGCAGCCAGCGGTCCGTGAGGAACGGGATCGACCTCGTCACGAGGCCGAGGCTGTGCGCGATCCCGTTGATGGCCCCCCGGTCGTCGAGCATCCAGCTCCAGATGAGCCCGACGACGACGGCCGACGCGACGACCGGCGTGTAGAACATGGTCCGGAAGAACCCGATCGCCGGGATCTTCTTCTCGACCAGGATGGCCAGGGCCAGCGGGAGGAGGAGCAGGAACGGCAGGCAGACGGCGAGGTAGACCAGCACGTTGACCAGCGCGACGCCCACCTGCTCGTCGTGAAGCATGCGCGTGAAGTTCGCCAGCCCCACGAACGTGCCGCCCGAGAGCATCTTGGCGTTCGTGAACGACAGCACGACGGTGTTGACCGCCGGCACGACGTTGAACGTCACCAGGAAGAACATCGCCGGCAAGCACAGCAGCCACGGCGAGAACCAGCCGTGCGTGCGGATGGGCGACCGCGCCCGCGGGACGGCGGTTCCCGCGCGGTCCCGGCCCGCGGCCTTCACCGGGCCCTTCGTCACCTCGGCAGTGGCGCTCATCTGGTCTCCTCGTTGAGATGGGACGTGTGCGTCGGCGGGCGGGGCGGGGCGACGTCGCCCCGCCCCGCCCGTCGCAGCTACTCCGCGAGCAGCTGGTTGCACTTCTCGACGGCGGCGTCGAGCGCCTCACGCGACGACACCTGGCCCGTCATGGCCGCGGCGACCTGCTGCTTGATGACCGTCGACATCGCGTCCGTGACCTGGACGGGCTCCATCACCCGGGCGTCGTTCAGGGACGTGAACGCGATCGCCTTCGCGTCGCCGTCAGGCGTGCCGTCCGACTTCGCGAAGTCCTGGGACTGCGAGGCCGTCGTCGACGGGAAGATCCCCGGGACCAGCTCGGCGAACGCGTCCTGGTTCTTCTCGTTCGTCAGGAACTGCGCGAGGGCGATCGCCGTCGGCAGGTTCTTCGTCGTCTTCGGGATCGAGACGCCCTGGACGTCGATCGGCGGCGTCCCGAAGTGGGGCGACACCGCGAACTTGCCCTCGAGCGACGGGTTGTCCTTGACCGCGCCGGCGATGAAGTTGCCGCCGGTGGCCGTCCAGCCGACGGTCCCCTTCTTGAAGAGCTCGGTGTCCCCGAGGAACTTGTCGGTCAGCACGTCGGCCGGCATCAGGCCGTCGGCGTACGCCTGGCGGTACTTGTCCAGCAGGGCGACGGCGTCGTCCGAGTTGAAGATCAACTCGGTGCCGTCGTCGTTGATCACCTTGATGCCGGCCGAGGCGAAGTCGCCGAGGTCGGGCTTCTTGCTCATCAGGTACATCTGGCCGCCGGACGCGTCCTTGAGGGTCTTCGACGCCGCGACCAGGTCGTCGAAGGTTGCCGGCGGGCTCTTCGGGTCGATGCCCGCCTTGGCGAGGATGTCGGTGTCCCAGTAGTTGAGCTCGGAAGAGAGGTACCAGGGATAGCCGTAGGTGCCCTCGACGCCCGCGAACTGGAAGCCTTCGAGAGCGCCGGGGACGTAGGTCGCGTCGAGGGTGTCGTCGACCCTCGTCAGGTCCTGCAGCAGGCCTTCCTTGGCGAGCTGGAACCCGAACGCCGGCGTCGTGTTGACGACGTCGGGCAGCTCACCCGCGCTCGCCTGCGCGAGCAGCTTCTCCGCGTACCCGTCGCCCGGCTGGTCGATCCACTTCACGTGGGTGCCGGGGTAGGTCTTCTCGAAGTCGGCGATCACGCCCTCGATGTAGTCCGAGAACCCCGCCTTGAGCGCCCAGGTCTGAAGGGTCACGTCGCCCGTGATCTCGCCGCCGGCGCTCGCGCTCGCGTCCGACCCGGCACCCCCTGCCTGGACACCCGACAGCCCACAACCCGCAAGCGACAGCCCCGCGGCAACGCCGGCCAGGGCCGCCACCAGCCTTCGGCTAGACATACGTACCTCCTTGTTCGTCCTGTCTGGAAGAGCGGTTGGTTTACACCAGTTGGAGCATCACAGGTGTATACCAATCTGTCAACCAGTCATGGAACACAGGCTCGCACGCCGCCGTAACCGCCAATTCGAGGCAACCTTGATGCCGGGCTGGACACTGACCACAGTGCTCTCGCACGACTGAGGTATAGACCAAGTTGCTGGGTCGACCGACTCGGAGTCGCGCAGCCGGGGGCGCGAGGGGCCGTGAGGCCAGCGCCCCGGGTGGCTCCCACCTGGGTGCACCTCCCCTGATCGAAACGTATCGAGTGCCGAGCGCAGGCTAGAGAGTACGTCGACTCGGTCAAGTGCCACGTACGTGGCCCGCGTCCGCGTCGGAACGCAGCTGATGCGACCTCGGGTCAGCGACCACGTGGGCGCAGTGCGCCGGAGTCGTGCCAGGGACACATCACCGGGCAGCTCTCAGCACGTCGAACTCAGCTCCCGGCTCCGACGGGTCAAAGCCGTGCTCGATCAGCCAGCGGGCCGCCACCAGGCTTCGCCACGACCACCAGGCGCGGATCGCCTCGAGATCGACATCGGTGCCGTAGCCGGCGAGGACGTCTCCCAGGTGCTCCTCGTGCCCGAGCGTCAGGACCGCGAGGTCGAACAGGGCGTCGCCCTGGCCCGCCTCGGACCAGTCGATCACCCCGGTGATCTCGTCACCGTCGACGAACACGTGCGTGATCTGCAGGTCGCCGTGGGCGAACACCGGCGTCCGTGGCCGGAGCGCAGCCTCGGCGATCCGGTGGTTGCGCTCGACCAGGTCGGCGGGAAGGACGCGGTTCCGGACGAGCCACGCGCACTCGGCGTCGAGCCGCGACGCGTCCTCGTCGAGAGGCCGACCGGGCCAGGGCGGAAGCGGTGCGCCGTGGAGCGCCCGTAGTGCGGCACCCGCTGCGGCCCACGCTGCCGGCGAGGCCGGCGAGGGCTCACCGAGCCGACCGAGGGCCCTCCCCGGGACCGCGGCGAGCGCGAGGACGGGCGGCTTGCGCCACAGGATCTCCGGGGTCGGGACGGGCGCCATGGCCATCGCCGCGACCTCCACGTCGATGCGTGACTGGTCGGCGTCGATCTTCAAGAACACGTCGCCGACGCGGAGGGTTGCACGCTCGTCATGAGCGACGACGATCTGGACCTCGTCCACGCCAGCCAGTATCGAAGGACGGTCACCGACGTCGCCACCGAATTGCCGCAGCACAGCCCGGGCGGGCGAGCGGCGAGGCCGTCGGCGTGGGGACCTTCCAGCCACCGGACGGGGCCCTCTCGCGCTCACGAGCCGGAGCGGGCAGGATCAGCAGAATGTTCTCCCTGCTCCTGCGCCCCTGGAGGTCTTGGTGACCGCGGATCCGATCGTCGTCGTGGGTGGTGGCCTGGCCGCCGCCCGTGCCGTCTCGACGCTGCGCGAAGAGGGGTACGACGGCGACCTGATCGTCGTCACCAGCGAGCCCCACCGGCCCTACGAGCGGCCGCCGTTGTCGAAGGACTACCTCCGGGGGCAGGCCGAGCGGGAGTCCGTGTTCCCTCTCGGCGAGGAGTGGTATCGCGAGCACGCGGTCGACGTGCGCACGCACGCCACCGCCGTGGGGCTCTCGCTGGAGAGCCACCGGGTCACGCTCGCAGACGGCACCTCGCTGGCGTTCGGCCGCCTGCTGCTCGCCACAGGCTCGACGCCCCGGCCGCTGCCGCTGCCGGGCCACGATCTGCGCGGCGTACACCTGCTGCGCACGCTCGACGACGCGGACCGCCTCTCGGGCGTGCTGCTCCAGGCCTCGCTCGAGGGCGCCGAGCCGCACGAGGGCGCGGCGCCCGTCGCCGTCGTCGGCGACGGGTGGATCGGCCTCGAGGTCGCGGCGTCGGCGCGGCAGCTCGGGCTGGACGTGACGATCATCGGGCAGGGCACGCACCCGCTCGGCCGGGTGCTGGGCCCCGAGATGGGTGAGGTGTACGCGCAGCTGCACGAGAAGAACGGGGTGCGGTTGCACCGCCGGGCGAGCGTCACCGGGTTCACGGGCACCGACGGCCGGGTGACCGGCGTCGACATGGCCGACGGCACGCACGTCGACGCCTCGATCGTGGTGGTGGGTGTCGGTGCGACGCCGAACGTGGGGCTTGCGGCAGCAGCCGGGCTCTCGCTGCGGTCGGCCGCCGAAGGGGGCGGGGTCGCCGTCGACGCGACCCTGCGCACCGAGCACCCTGACGTGTGGGCCGCCGGGGACATCGCCTCGATCCCGTCGGCGACGTACGGCCGGCCGCTGCGGGTCGAGCACTGGGCGAGGGCGAACGACACCGGCCCGCACGCCGCGCGCGCGATGCTGGGCGCGACCGACGCCTACGACATCCTGCCGTACTTCTACTCCGACCAGTTCGACCTGGGGATGGAGTACACCGGGTTCGTCGACGGTCCGGGCGGGTACGAGGAGGTGGTCGTGAGCGGCTCCCCAGAGGACGGCGAGGCCTTCGCGTTCTGGCTGCGCGGCGGCGTCGTGCAGGCCGGCATGGGCCTGAACGTGTGGGACCGGATGCCGGAGGTGGAGCAGCTGATCCGCAGCGCGATCCCGGCGGACCGGGCGGCGCTGGAGGGGTTCGTGACGCGAGCGTGACCGCACGAAGCCCCGTCGTCGGCAGTCAGCGATGCCGAGGACGGGGCTCCTGTGCTCGAGCCAGAGACGTCAGTGCGTGCGGCGCTCCTGCACCGCAGAGGCCAGCTCCCGCAGCAGCTCCGCCGTCGTCGACCAGTCCATGCACTTGTCCGTGACCGACTGGCCGTAGACCAGCGTCTCGAGCGGACCCGGGTCCTGGGCGCCGCCGACGAGGAAGCTCTCCATCATCAGGCCGCTGATCCCGCGCTCGCCCTCGGCCAGGCGGGCCGCGATCTCCCGCACCACGGCGGCCTGGCGCACGTGGTCCTTGCCCGAGTTGCCGTGCGAGGCGTCGACGACGACGCCGGCCTCGACCGCTCCGCCGAGCCCGGACTTCCTGGCCACCGCGAGCGCCGACTCGATGTCCTCCCGCGAGTAGTTGGGGCCGCTGCGCCCGCCGCGCAGGATGACGTGGCAGTCGGGGTTGCCGGTCGTCTCGACGGCGGCCGCACGACCCTCGGTGTCCGCGCCGAAGAACGTGTGCTCGCTGGCGGCGGTGATGCAGCCGTCGACGGCGATCTGCACGTCGCCGTCGGTCGCGTTCTTCATGCCAACGGGCATCGACAGGCCGGACGCGAGCTGGCGGTGCACCTGCGACTCGACGTTGCGGGCGCCGATCGCACCCCAGGTCACGGCATCGGCGATGTACTGCGGGCTGGTGGGCTCGAGGAACTCGGTCGCGGCGGGCACGCCGGCGTCGAGCACGCCCAGCAGCACCTCGCGCGCCAGGCGCAGGCCGTGGCGCACGTCGTGCGAGCCGTCGAGGTGCGGGTCGTTGATGAGGCCCTTCCAGCCCACCGTGGTGCGCGGCTTCTCGAAGTAGACGCGCATGACGACGACGAGGTCGTCGGCCAGCTCGCGGGCCAGCGGCGCCAGGTGCGCGGCGTAGTCGAGGGCGGCCTTCGGGTCGTGCACCGAGCAGGGGCCGACGATGACGAGCAGGCGGTCGTCGTCGCCCACCAGCACGTCGCGCACCTCCCGGCGGGAGGTCGCCACCAGGTCGCTGCGCTCGGTGCCGAGCGGCTGCTCGTCGCGCACGTCGCGCGGCGCGGGCAGCGCGTCGAGGGCGCGGATGCGGAGGTCGGAGGTCTCGGCCAACAGCTCAGCCTTCCGGTGGTCGTGTGCCGGGGCGTCGGTCGCGCCGTCGGCGTCGGCGTCGGTCAGGCTATCGCTCGTCGTGGCGTGGCTCATGGTCATGATGCGTGGCTCCTGGGTTCCGGGTCGAGCGGGGCGGGTTCGGTGGTGGTCGTGACCGGCCGACTCTCCGCAGGCCCGGGTGTCCCCGAGCGGCGACCGGAGCGCCTCGTCTCACGACGAAGGCCCTCGACGCCTGGGCGTCGAAGGCCTGTGCTGGCTCCGGTGGAAGGTGAGGTGTTGGTCAGGCGCCTGCCCGCCACACCGTGCTCTTCGCGCACGGAGCCGGCGTAAAGCGCCAATACCAACGGATGTTCACGCGTCGAAGGTACGCCCTGGCCGGTGGCCCGGACAAACGCGTGTCCACGATGTGGGTCATGCCAGGAACACCGCCGCTCCATCACCTGCCTCGAAGGTGGCCAGGAGCCCGAGCCGGTCGCGCGTCGACGGCTGGAGCTCGGCGGGCAGCGCGTCGGGTGCGAACCAGCCGACGGCGAGGTTCTCGTCGTCGCCCACGTGCGCTGCGGCGGCGGCCTCGGGCGAGACCGGCCGGGCCGTGAAGAGGAGGTCGAGGTACACCGACCTGTCCCCGTTGGCGTAGACGACCTCGCCCGTCGTGGACACGGCCGCGAGGGCCCTGACGACGACGGCGACCCCCGTCTCCTCGGCGACCTCGCGCGCGGCCGCGCGGCCCGGCTCCTCGCCCGGGTCGACGATGCCACTGACGAGCGCCCACAGCCCGCTGTCGGCGCGCTGGGCCAGCAGCAGCCGCCCGGCCTCGTCGCGCACGACGACGGTGACGCCCGGCAGCCAGAGCAGGTCGGTGCCGATGCGCTCGCGCAGGCCGGCGACGTAGGGAGGGATCGGCATGGTCCGAGCGTAGGCGGCGGGGCGGGCGAGACCGTTTTCGAACGATTGTTGCCCAGCCGAAACATACGAGGTCGACAAACCCGATTAGTGTGACTTCCGGCACAAGTTGCCGCCGAGCCCGCCCACGAGGTGGGCCCGGACTCTCGGAGGATTACCCCACGGAGGACAAGTGAAGGCACGACTCACCTCGGCGATCGGCGCCGCGGCCATCGTGGTCGCCGGCGCCGTCGTCGTACCCGTAGCTGCGTCGGCGGCCCCGGCATCGGACCAGCCCGTCCAGCAGACCGCACCCGCACGGTCGGACGACCGGCCCGACCCGCTCGCAGCGAAGCAGCGGGACGCCAAGCAAGAAGCGGCCCAGCTGGTCGCGACCGGCGACGCGAAGGTGCAGACGCGCGGCACGGGAAAGTACGCCTCGAAGGTGGTCCAGGTCGCGCCCGGCAAGTTCGTCGAGTACGGCACCCAGGAGACCGCCCAGCTGTTGACCTTCCTCGTCGACTTCGGCGACGGCGACGGCGGTGCGAACACGACGGCCCCGGCGGGCCCGGTGCACAACACCATCCCCGAGCCGGACCGGGCCAACGACAACAGCACGTACTGGGAGAAGGACTTCTCCGCCGAGCACTACAAGGAGATGTTCTTCTCCGGCTTGAAGGACCAGGGCGGCGAGTCGTTCCACGACGTCTACGACCAGATGTCGTCGGGCCGCTTCGACCTGCAGGGCGACGTCTCCGACTGGGTGACGCTGCCGCACCGCGAGGCGTACTACGGCGACGGCGACGACCCGAGCGACGACGACGACGTCCTCGACGGGTCCGAGACCCAGGCAGGCATGACGGCATTCATCCAGGACTCCGCGAACGCCTGGTACGCCGACCAGCTCGCGAAGGGCAAGACCAAGGACCAGATCGTCGCGTACCTCAAGTCTTTCGACGTCTGGGACCGCTACGACATCGACGGCGACGGGATCATCAACGAGCCCGACGGCTACGTCGACCACTTCCAGGCGATCCACGCGGGCACCGGCGAGGAGGCCGGCGCCGACCCGTGGACCATCTGGTCGCACCGCTGGGCGGTCAACCAGGCGGGCGTGGGCAAGGACGGCCCTGCTGACTTCCCGAAGGTCGGCGGCATCCGGATCGGCGACACCGACCTGTGGATCCGTGACTACACGACGGAGCCGGAGAACGGCGGCCTCGGGGTGTTCTCGCACGAGTTCGGCCACGACCTCGGCCTGCCGGACTACTACGACACCGACGGCGGCGAGAACGGCACGGGCTACTGGAACCTCATGAGCTCCGGCTCGTGGATGGGTCACGGCACCGACACGATCGGCACGACGCCGAACCACATGGGCGCGACCGAGAAGCTCTTCCTCGGCTGGCTCGACTACGCCGCCGTCGCACCGGGCAAGTCCACCGTCGTCGACCTGGGCCCGTCGTACCACGCGACGACGCGCGGCGCGCAGGCAGTCGTGGTCGACCTGCCGGACAAGACCGAGACGTTCACGCTGGTCGAACCCACCGACGGCGCGTACGTCTACTCCGAGTCGCGGAGCAACCTGAACAGCTCGATCGCCTCGCCGTCGTTCACGGTGCCGTCCGGCGCGAGCCTGACGGCCAAGGTCAGCTACGCGATCGAGCAGGACTACGACTACGCGTACGCCGAGATCTCGACGAACGACGGCACGACGTGGACCCCGCTGTCGACGAACCTGTCGGCGCCCGTGGGCAACGGCAACCCCGGCGGCGGCATCACCGGCACGTCGGGGGGTGAGTGGGTCGACCTCAGCGCCGACCTGTCCACCTACGCCGGCCAGACGGCGAAGGTCCGCTTCCGCTACTCGTCCGACGGCGGCGTCAACCTCATGGGCCTGGCGATCGACTCCGTCGCGGTGGGCTCGGCCCTGTCCGAGAACTTCGACGACTTCGGCGACTGGACCGTCAACGGGTTCGTCCCGGTCGCGGCCGACGGCACGTACCAGAAGGTCAAGCAGCATTTCTACGTCGCCGAGAACCGCGTCTACGGCGGGTACGACGCCACGCTGCGCACCGGCCCGTACAACTTCGGCTGGGCCGCGACGCGCCCCGACTGGGTGGAGCACCACCCGTACGAGGACGGCCTGCTGATCTGGTACGTCAACAGCCTGTGGGGCGACAACAACGTCTCGGCCCACCCGGGCCGTGGCGAGGCCCTGCCGGTCGACGCCCACCCGACGGCACTGCACTGGTCCGACGGCGCCCTGGTCCGCAACCGCGTCCAGTCCTTCGACGCGACGTTCGGTCTCGAGCCCACCGACGCGTTCCTCCTCCACCGCGAGACGAAGGACGGCATGACGACGGCCGACGTGACGCGGCGGCCCGCCGTGTCGGTGTTCGACGACACCGACCCCGCGAAGTACTACGACCCGGCCAACCCGAGCGAGTCCGTGCTCGTCGGCGGTACCGGCACCACCATCAAGGTGCTCAAGCAGAACGCGAACACCGGCGTGATGCGGATCCAGGTCAACTGACCCGAACCGCAGCCGGACCGAGCACGCCGACGGCCGGGTCACCCGCAGGTGACCCGGCCGTCGGCCTGGGCGCTGCGTGCCCGCGCTCGGCGAGGGCCTTGTTCGGTAGACTCACCGCCGCCAGGGCCTCTAGCTCAACTGGCAGAGCAGCGGACTTCATGAACAGGAGCGCCCGGCCGGAAACGGCCGGGATGACACCACTCAAATTCGGGGAACCCTTCGCCCGCCGCCCAGGCGGGCATGGCAATCCCGAGCCAAGCCGAGGGACACCTCGGAAGGTGTAGAGACTGGACGGGTGGCACCTACAGCGCGCAGCGCCACGGTGAAGGGACAGTCCAGACCACGAACGCCCGCTCGGGCGGCGTCGAAAGACGAAGTGGCAGGTTAATCCGCGGGTTGTGGGTTCGAGTCCCACGGGGCCTACCGTCGCGGTGGCCGGGAGCCTGGCGCTCCCGGCCACCGCGCCCTCACCCTGGCCCCCGAGGTGCCAGGATGTCCGCGTGCCTCCCGCGCCCGCCGTCATGCCGGTCGTCGTCGCGCACCGCGGCAACAGCGCCGTCGCACCGCAGAACACGCTCGCGGCCTTCGAGGCCGCCTGGCGCGCCGACGCCGCGATGATCGAGTGCGACATCCAGCTCACTGCCGACGGCGAGATCGTCGTCATCCACGACGACACGGTCGACGCGACGACGGACGGCCGCGGCGAGGTCGCCGCCCGGACGCTCGCCGAGCTCCGCGCCCTCGACGCAGGCGCGTGGTTCTCCCCCGCCTTCGCGGGCGCGCGCATCCCGACGCTCGGCGAGGTCCTCACGTTCCTGTCCGGCCGTCCCGGCACCGACCTGCTGCTCGAGCTCAAGGACGTGTGGAGCCCTGCAGACGCCGCCCGCGTCACCGCCGCCGTCGACGCAGCGGGCCTGGGCGCACGCGTGATCGTGCAGTCGTTCTACCCACAGACCGTCGCCGCGCTGCGCGACGCCGCTCCTCACCTGCGTCGCGGGTGGCTCGTCGAGCGGCGGCACGAACCGCTCCTGGACATCTGCGCGCGACTCGGCGTGACGACCTGCAACCCCTCGGTGGAGATGGTCCTCGCCGACGACGAACTGGTGCAGCTGCACCGCGCCGGCCTCCAGGTGATGGTGTGGACCGCCGACGACGTCGCACAGTGGGAGGCCCTCACCGCCGCCGGGGTCGACGCGATCATCACCGACCGGCCCGACCGTCTGGCGGGCTGGCTCGAGGGCCGCGCCACCCGCTGACACCCTCTCGCTCGAAGTGCGCCACCCGCTTGCCGCACGTCGCCACTCAAGGCAAGGCTGCGCACTCCTTACGCGCCGCCCAGCTGCACCCCTCGGTCGGGGTCCCCGTGGTTTGGTCAGGCCACAGCCCGCCACGACCCAGGAGCCTCTGTGCCCCAGCAGTTACCGTCTCGCGCCACCCTGCGCGAGACCTCGGCGAGCCGCCGACGCGGACCTCATGTGCACACCGTCAGCACCGGGCTCGCAGCGTTCACCGCGGCCGCGCTCACCGTCACGACGTCGATCCCCGCGGCCGGCCCCGCACCGAGGACCGCCAGCGAGCGCGCGATCGCCGCGAGCGACGCGCAGGCGATCACCATCCCGACCTCGGCCGCCACGACGGCCACCGAGGCGATCGCCGTCCCGCCGTCCGACCCGAAGTCGGCGGCGGTCGTCGAGACCGCGGTCGCGCAGGCCTCCGGTGCGCTCCTCGAGGCCGACCACGTCACGGCCGAGGGTGCGGGCGCTCCCGCGGCCAAGGTCAAGAAGATCACCGAGGCCACGGCCGTCGTGCGCGAGCTCGTCCGCCGCGCGTCCACCCCGCCCGACGAGGCACCGTCGGCCGCGGGTGCGGACTCGTCCGCCGTCGAGGCCGACGCCGCGAGCGACGCCCCGCCCAAGGCCGTGGACGCTGCCGCGGACGCCGCCGTGAAGGCAGCGGCCAAGGCGGCCAAGACCGACGAGCCCGAAGCCCCGCAGGTCGTCGCCACAGCCCTGACGACGCAGGCGGCCGCGCTCTCGAAGCTCATCGCCGCGACGCCCGCGACCACGGTCGCGGTCACGCCCGCGCTGACGCCGGACCAGATCGCTGCGAAGAAGGCGGCAGCGGCCAAGGCCGACGCCCAGCACCTGGCCCAGCTTGCTGCGTCGACCAAGGCGTTCGGCAACGGCCAGATCCCGCAGAGCCTGCTTCGCCCGATCCCGTGGGCGGGCAACCACGTGCTCCGCGCCGACGCCGCGATCCAGCTGGGGCGGCTGAACACCGCGTTCGCCGCGCGCTTCGGCATGAACCTGGGCATCACCGACGCCTACCGCTCCTACGCCGACCAGGTCGCGACCAAGGCTGCGCGGGGGTACTGGGCGGCCGCCCCCGGCACCTCGAACCACGGCTGGGGCGTGGCAGTGGACCTCGGCAGCGGTATCTCGAGCTTCGGCAGCGACACCTACCGGTGGATGGCGGAGAACGCCGGCAAGTTCGGCTGGGTCAACCCGGACTGGGCCCAGCCGGGCGGCAGCAAGCCGGAGCCGTGGCACTGGGAGTACCAGGGCTGACACGCTGCGGGTGCAGGAGATGGGGTTCTGGCGTGGGCCAGAGCCCCATTTCTGCACCCGCACCAGGTGTCAGTCGTCGATGCGGCGGGGGCCCGCCTGCCAGGCCTCCCACGCCGAGGAGATGATCTCGGGCAGGCCCGCCTCAGCCTTCCACCCGAGCGTGCGCTCGATGAGAACGGGCGAGCCGACGAGCAGCGCAGGGTCGCCGGGGCGGCGCGGCTCGATGTCCGGGGTCGTGTCGATGCCCGAGGCACGGCCGATCTCGTCGATCACCTCGCGGACACTCGAGCCCGTGCCGGTACCGACGTTGAACGCGTCGTGGTGGCGCTCGTCGTGGTCGAGGTAGTCGAGGGCCGCGAGGTGCGCCTTCGCCAGGTCGAGCACGTGGATGTAGTCGCGGATGCACGTGCCGTCGGGCGTCGGGTAGTCGTCGCCGAAGATCTTGGGGCGCTCGCCGCGCTCGAGACGGTCGAGCACCATCGGCACCAGGTTGAGCACGGCCGGGTCGCCGAGCTCGGGCCATCCGGCGCCCGCCACGTTGAAGTAGCGCAGCGCCACGAACCGCAGCCCCCACGCGACGCCCGCAGCGCGCCCGAGCCACTCGCCCACGACCTTGGTCTCGCCGTAGGGGTTGATCGCGTGCCCGGCCATCTTCTCGTCGACGAGCTCGACGTCGGGCTGCCCGTAGGTGGCGGCGGACGACGAGAACACGAGCCGGTCCACGCCGGCGTTCTCCATCGCGGTGAGCAGGTTCGCCATGCCACCGACGTTCTGCTGGTAGTACCAGGCCGGCCTCGCCACCGACTCGCCGACCTGCTTGCGCGCCGCGAAGTGCACGACGGCATCGACGCCGTGCTTCGTCATCACGCCGGTGAGCGCGTCGACGGCATCGCACGCGGCGAGGTCGAGCTCCACGAGAGTGGCCCCGCCGATGCGCGAGGCGTCGCCCGTCGACAGGTCGTCGACGACGACGACATCCTCCCCGCGCTGCTGGAGGAGACGGACGACGTGCGCGCCGATGTAGCCGGCGCCGCCGGTGACAAGGGTGGTCATGGCGGTCAGCCTAGAGGCTCCCCACGGCCCGACGGGCCCGTCACGGCGCGTCGAGCGCCACGACGCGCTCAGCCCCAGCCGAGCTCGTGCAGGCGGTCGTCGTCGATCCCGAAGTGGTGCGCGATCTCGTGCACGACGGTGATGGCGACCTCCTCGACGACGTCGTCGCGCGTCTCGCAGATCGCCAGCGTGGGGTTGCGGAAGATCGTGATGCGGTCCGGCAGCGCGCCCGCCGCCCACCACAGCCCCCGCTCGGTGAGCGGCACGCCCTCGTAGAGCCCGAGCAGCTCCGGGTCGTCCGGTGGGGCGTCGTCCTCGACGAGCACGACGACGTTGTCCATCATGGCGGTCAGCTCGGGCGGGACGGTGTCGAGCGCGTCGGCGACCGCTCCCTCGAAGTCGGGGCGCGAGAACTCCATCACGTCGGCAATCTTCCCCCCTGTAGGATCAGGGCGTCCTGCCCCCATCGTCTAGCGGCCCAGGACCCCGCCCTTTCACGGCGGTAGCACGGGTTCGAATCCCGTTGGGGGTACTCAGAAGAGCGTCTCCGCAGGTCAGGGATCGATTTCGGGATTCCGACGGACGTGGGGTACGCTTCTACCCGGCCCAAGAGCGAGGGAATCGCCCAGGCCAAGGCCCTGTAGCGCAGTTGGTTAGCGCGCCGCCCTGTCACGGCGGAGGTCGCGGGTTCAAGTCCCGTCAGGGTCGCGCACTCGGCGCGTCAGCGCCGCAAGCCCGGTGTCGGAAACGGCCCGGGCGTTTGTGTCCGAGGCTCTGTAGCTCAGTTGGTAGAGCGCACGACTGAAAATCGTGAGGTCAGGGGATCGACGCCCCTCGGAGCCACCGCCAAGCCCCCGGATCCGCATGGATCCGGGGGCTTTGTCGTTCCCGCAGCGCTTCATCCGAAAGGTCGCGTGATGACTCCGATCCCGCTGGAATTGCCGCGACCAGCGGGAAAAGGTTGAGTGGGACCATGAGTGACCGGGACGAACAACCCACCCTCGGCAATCTCGTGGAGCAGCTCTCCGAGCAGGCCACCCGTCTGGTGCGCGCGGAGATCGCGCTCGCCAAGGATGAGATGACGACCAAGGCGAAGGCGTCGGGGATCGGCGCCGGCCTGTTCGGCGCCGCGGCCGCCATCGTGTTCTACGCGTTGGGGGTGCTCATCTGGTCGGCGGTCCTGGGCCTCGGCGAGGCCTGGCCGCTATGGCTGTCCGCTCTTGTCATCGGCGTCGCCCTGCTGATCGTGGCCGGCCTGCTCGCCCTGCTCGGCCGGAGGCTGCTCAAGCACGCATCCACACGCCCTGAGTCCGTCGACCGCGTGAAGTCGGACATCGCGACGGTCCGCAGCAACTTCGGCTCCACGTCCCGCAAGGAGGATCTGTCGTGACGGCAGAAGAGCAGCTCCCCCGGCCTGCCGACGGCTCCCCGGCCGGTGTCGGCGCCGCGCCCACCGGCAAGACGCCCTCGAAGCCGGAGCTCCAGGCCGAGGTCGAGCGCACGCGCGCGCAGCTGGGCGCCACGATCGACGCGCTCTCCACGCGCCTGTCGCCGAGCTACCAGGCGAACCGGGTCAAGACGGCGTCCCGCACGGCCGCGCAGGACGCCCGGTCGTTCCTCACGGGCGGCGGCATGCCGGCGGACGACGAGGGGCGCGCGCGCAACGTCAAGGTGCTGATCGGCGCGAGCGCGACGATGGCCGCCCTGGTGGCTCTCGCAGTGGTCCGGCGCGTGCGGCGCTGACAGCCTGCCCGCGAGGAGCCGTTATGGCGCTGGGTGCTCTGCCTCTTCGGACGCCGCGCCCAGCAGCGCGCGCACCTCAGCCTCCTTGTAGCGCCGGTGCCCGCCGAGCGTGCGGATCGACGAGAGCTTGCCCGCCTTGGCCCAACGCGTCACGGTCTTGGGGTCCACCCGGAACAGGCTCGCCACCTCGGCCGGCGTGAGCAGGACCTCGGAGTCCCCGTGGAGCGACATCCTCGACCTCCCGTGTCGCAACAGCTGGTGGTCGGGCCCGGGCGGCGCTCGGTGTGATGTCCACGACCACGCTCCCCCATTGTCGCCCCATGGCCGATATGTGCGACTTGACGGGCGGATGAAAACGGACGTTTGGGCGTCGAGTGACGCCAGATCTCCACCTCGCGTGCCCGAATCGGCCGACGGAGTGGTTGGAATGGCTGACGCTCATGTACCGTTGCCTACTGAACAGACACGCACTTGATCCGGGGCCGCACGTCTGAGACGTTGCCGCCCCGCTCCACGTTGAGGGGGAGCCATGGGCCGCGGCCGTCAGAAGGCGAAGCAGACCAAGGTTGCTCGCGAGCTGAAGTACTTCAGCCCCGCGACGAACTACCACGCGCTGGAGGCGGAGCTGCGAGGAAGCGGGCACACCGACGTCGCCACCGAGGATCGGTTCTCCGCGCGCGACGAGGACTACGACAACACGTACTCCCGGTGGAACGACGACGAGCGGTGACTTAACGCCGCACCACGTGACGAGGGCCCGCACGGCGATCGCCGTGCGGGCCCTCGTGCATTCCTCGGGTTCTCAGAACCGGTAGTCGCCCACCAGGCGCACGGCACCGCCGTCGACGCCCTTGGTCCCTGCGACCAGGTCCTCCCGAGCGGAAGTCGCGTCGAGCTCCGCGACGGTCCCGAGCTCCCACGCCGGGACGCCGAGCGCGGACAGCCGGGCCAGCGCGGCGTCGACGCCGTCGGCCCCGACCACGGCGACCATCCCGACGCCGAGGTTGAGCGTTCTCTCGAGGTCGCGCGTCGGCACCTGGCCCAGCGAGCGCACCATGCCGAACACCGGCGGCACCTGCCAGCTCGCGCGGTCGACGGTAGCGACCAGGCCGGCGGGCAGCACGCGCGCGAGGTTGGCTGCCAGGCCACCGCCGGTCACGTGCGTGAACGCGTGCACCTGGGCGGCGTCGTCGGCGGCGAGGGCGAGAACGTCGGACGCGTAGACGCGCGTGGGCTCGAGCAGCTCCTCACCGAGGGTGCGGCCCAGCTCGTCGACCTGTCGGCCGAGCTCCCAGCCGGCGTGCTTCACGACGGCGCGCACCAGCGAGTAGCCGTTGGAGTGCAGGCCGCTGGAGGCCATCGCGATGAGGACGTCGCCCGCGCGGACGCGGTCCGGGCCGAGCACACGGTCGGCCTCGACGATGCCGGTCGCCGCGCCCGCGACGTCGTACTCGTCAGGGGCGAGCAGGCCCGGGTGCTCGGCGGTCTCGCCGCCGACCAGCGCGGTGCCCGCGACCTCGCACGCCTGCGCGATCCCTCGCACGATGTCCGCGATGCGCTCGGGGACCACCTTGCCCGTGGCGATGTAGTCCGTCATGAACAGCGGCTTGGCGCCCACCACGACGATGTCGTCGACCACCATGCCGACCAGGTCGAACCCGATGGTGTCGTGCTTGTCGAGCGCCTGGGCGATCGCCACCTTGGTGCCGACGCCGTCGGTCGACGTCGCGAGCAGCGGCGCACGGTAGTGCTTGAACGCGCTGAGGTCGTACAGGCCCGCGAACCCGCCGACTCCCCCGAGCACCGCCGGGCCGTGAGTACGGCGCACGGCGTCCTTCATCAGCTCGACGGCCTTGTCGCCCGCCTCGGTGTCGACGCCGGCGGCGGCGTAGGTCAGGCCTTCGTTCGTCACGGGTGAGTGCTCCTCGGGGGTCACGGGTGGGCGAGGGCGCCGGCGCCGCCTGCGCCGACCGACAGCGAGCGCAGGCCGTCCTCCGGTGCGCCGAGAGGCAGCTCCTCCTGCTCGAGCAGGTGCTTGCCGAGCTGGTCCTCGGGCGGCAGCTCGATCGGGTACTTGCCCGTGAAGCACGCGGCGCAGAGCTGCGAGGCCGGCTGCTGCGTGGCGGCGATCATGCCGTCGAGCGAGATGTACCCCAGCGAGTCCGCGCCGAGCGACTGGCCGATCTCGTCGACGGACAGGCCGTTGGCGATGAGCTCGGCGCGCGAGGCGAAGTCGATGCCGTAGAAGCAGGGCCACTGGACGGGCGGCGAGGAGATGCGCACGTGCACCTCCGCGGCCCCGGCCTCCCGGAGCATCCGCACCAGCGCGCGCTGGGTGTTGCCGCGCACGATCGAGTCGTCGACGACCACGAGGCGCTTGCCGCGGATGACCTCGCGCAGCGGGTTGAGCTTGAGGCGGATGCCGAGCTGGCGGAGCGTGTCGGACGGCTGGATGAACGTGCGGCCGACGTAGGCGTTCTTGGTGAGGCCCTGCCCGAACGGGATGCCCGACTCCTGCGCGTAACCGACGGCGGCCGGGGTACCGGACTCCGGCGTCGGGATGACGAGGTCGGCGTCGACCGGGTGCTCCTTGGCGAGCGCACGCCCCATCTCGACGCGCGCGGCGTGGACCGAGCGACCGCTGATCACGGTGTCGGGGCGGGCCAGGTAGACGTACTCGAAGACGCAGCCGGCGCGCTGCGGCTCGGCGAACTTCTGCGACCGCAGGCCGTCGCCGTCGATCATGATGAGCTCGCCCGGCTCGACCTCGCGGACGTAGCTGGCGCCGACGATGTCGAGCGCCGGCGTCTCGGACGCGACCACCCAGCCGCGCTCGAGGCGGCCCAGCACGAGCGGGCGCACGCCCTGCGGGTCGCGTGCGGCGTAGAGGGTGCGCTCGTCCATGAAGACGAGCGAGAAGGCGCCGCGCAGCCGCGGCAGCACCTCGAGCGCCGTCTCCTCGAGCGTGTGGTCGGCGTCCCCGGCGAGCAGCGCCGTGACCAGCGCCGTGTCGGTGGTGTTGCCGCGCGCGAGCTCGCCACGGCGCTGGGCGCCGTAGCGCTCCGCGACCAGGTTCACGAGCTCGGCGGAGTTGGTCAGGTTGCCGTTGTGGCCCAGCGCGACCGTGCCCGACGCCGTGGCGCCGAGCGTGGGTTGCGCGTTCTCCCAGGTCACCCCACCCGTGGTGGAGTAGCGGCAGTGCCCGACGGCGATGTGGCCGCGCAGCGCGTCGAGCGCCGTCTCGTCGAACACCTGCGAGACCAGGCCCATGTCCTTGTAGACGAGGATCTGCTCACCGTTCGAGGTGGCGATGCCGGCCGACTCCTGGCCGCGGTGCTGGAGCGCGTAGAGCCCGAAGTACGCGAGCTTCGCGACCTCCTCGCCGGGGGCCCAGACACCGAAGACGCCGCACGCGTCCTGGGGTCCCTTCTCACCGGGCATCAGGTCATGGTTGAGGCGTCCGTCAGGGCGCAGAGGCATGCCCCAAGTATCACACGCCGCGGTTGGCGTCCCGGCGCCGCATGCTCCGGCGGTCGATGATGCTCGCGACCAGACCGGCGATCAGCGTGGTCAGTGTCGTGCTGACCAGGACGATCACCGAGAGCCACACGCCGGGCTTTTCGAGCGGCAGGTCGCGCTCGGGGTCGAACGTGCTCAGCAGGTACAGCCCGAACGCGAGGCCCAGGACGATGCCGGCGACGACCCCGACCACGAAGAAGCCCTTGTAGCGGGGGGCGCGGCGCACGCTCGCCGGGTCGACGACGGAGCGGAGCTCGACGTCGTCGGCGACGTGGTCGGTGGGCTGCTCGGGGGTGGAGGTCACGGGACAAGCCTAGGTCCCGACCGCTGTGGGTCTGACGGTGGCCCGGATCCGTGCGCGGAGCCGGGCCACCGTCAAACCCACCGTTGCTGTCAGGAGGCGTCGCCCAGGCGGGTCCAGAACTTGCCCTTGCCGGGCTGCTGGCCGACGACGGCCTTGTCGGTCTCCCAGATCCCGCCGTCGAAGACGACGCGGTCACCCACGGCGTACTTCACGTTGCGGTCCCAGGCGGGGTAGTCGGCCGCAAGGCCCACGACCACCGGGTCGTGGTCGGACGACGCGTAGGGGTCCGGCGCGTAGAAGAGCGTGCCGTGGTAGTTGTACCGGCTGTACTCCAGCGCGATGGACTCCTCGGCGTTGATCTCCCAGATGTCCGCGCCGGTCGCGCGCCCGAGCGCGGGGCCGTTGAGGAGCACGTGGTCGAGCGAGCCGGACAGGCCGCCGAACGAGTAGGACCACTGGTTGCTCGACAGGTGCGAGGCGGCGTCGGTGTAGCCCGACTGGTAGAGCACCTGCAACGGGTCCTCCTGGGTGTAGGAGTTGAAGTCGCCGATCAGTGCGACGGCCTCACCGGGCGAGGTGACCGTGCCGACCCAGTCGCGCAGCGCCGTGGCCTGCAGGACGCGGGAGCCGTTCGAGGCGCCCTGGCCGTCGCCCGTGTCGGCGTCGCCGGCATGCGTGCCGGCGGAGCCCTTCGACTTCAGGTGGTTCACGGCGACGAAGAACTTCTCGCCACCACCGACCGGCCGGAACTCCTGGCCGATGGGCGGGCGGGCGTCGTCGAACGCGCCACCGGCAGCCGACTGCGTGCCCAGCGCGCGGGCGTCGCCCACGCGCTCGATCGCGGCCGGCTTGTAGATGAGCGCGGTGGTGATGACGTCCATGTTCGCCGGGGCAGGCAGCTCCGCCGACGACGGCACGTAGGCCCACACGTCGGAGCCGGCGGCGGCGTTGAGCGCGGCGGTCAGCGTGGCGAGCGCCTCGTCCTGCGGCCGGCCGAGGACCACGGAGTTCTCGATCTCCATGAGGCCGACGACGTCGGCGTCCACGGCGTTGATCGCCGCGACGATCTTGCGCTGCTGGCGCTCGAGGCTCGTCGCGTCCCACGCGCCGCGCGGGCCACGGGCGCCGCAGTCGTTCACGGCGATCGGGTTGCCCTGGCGGTCGGCATAGTACGAGCAGCCGGGGAAGCCGTCGCCCGTCGTCGTGAAGTAGTTGAGCACGTTGAACGTGGCGACCTTCAGGTCACCGCCCACGTCCTCCGGCGCCGTCGTGCGGGTCTTGGCGAAGGCGACCGGCCGGGGACCGTCCGCGGTGACCTGGTGGGTCGGGTCGAGCTTCCACGCGTTGTTGCGGTAGTCGACGATGACCGGCTCGGTGAACGTGACGGCCGCGCCCACGCGCACCGGGTCGTCCAGCGAGACGTACGGCGGGGTCAGCGAGCTGTTGGCCGCGCTGAGGAAGTTGAGGGTCGAGCCGTCGTCGAGCACGACCCCGCGGGCGGCGTTGTCGGCCTTGATCGCGTCTGCCTCGGGCGTGCTCGGCCGGGCGGCGTCGGTCCACTGGATCAGCGGCTTGTCGCCGGCGGCCAGGCCCACCTCGGAGTACTGGTTCGCGGCGTAGGCGTTGCTGACGGTGAACGCGCCCGGGGCGTAGAGCATCGACTCGAGCGTCTCGCGCTGCGCGTCGGTGGCCGGCCACGCGGCCGTCACCGCGGTGACCGGGGCGGCGTCGGGCAGCACCGTGACGTTCTGCGTGCCGGTGACGGAGAGCTCCGTCAGGCCGTTGAACTCGCTCACCGTGCCCGTGACCCGCACGGTCTGGCCGACGCGGACCGAGGCGACCGTCGAGGACGAGAAGACGAAGATCGCGTCCGACGCCGCGTGGGTGGCGAGGTCGACCGGGCCGCCCGTGCCGGGCGTCTGGAGGACGTAGCCGTTGAAGCCGCCGGTCGGGTAGGCCGCGGTGACGACGCCCGACGTCGTGACCGTCTGGCCCACGAGCGCCGAGGCCGAGCCGGTGCCCTGGATCTGGGCGATCGTGTGCGTGTCCTGGCCCGGCGTGCCGGTGCTCGGCGTCGGGGTGGGCGTCGGGGTGGGCGTCGGCTCCGTGGGGCCGGGGTCCGGCGTCGTACCTCCGTCTGCGCTGTTCGACGGCGTCGGTGCGCCCGCGGTGAAGTCGGTACCGTTGTCGGCGGTGTTGGCGTGGTCCGTGCGCGCGACCGACGTCGCGTTCGACGTCGCCGGGGCGGCCGTGGCACCCGCCCAGGCGTTCACGCCCGAGCCCCAGCCGACGAGGTCGACGACCTCGGGCAGGGCCGCGCACGCGGCGCCCGTGCAGTCGATGCGTGCCGTGCCCTGCACGAGCGCGACCTTGGCCGCAGTGCCCGACATCGCGATGGTGCCGGTGGCGTCCGGCGTCGGCAGCGGGGTGAGCGCGGTGTTGGTGCCGAACGCCTCACCGACCAGGTAGTGCCCGTGCGCGGGGACGGTGCCGGTGAGGTTCGTCTGGGCGCCGTTGGCCCAGGTGCCGCTCGCCGACGCGTACTGGACGGACCAGCCGTCGAGCGACACGGCCTGGTCGGTGGTGTTCCAGAGCTCGACGAAGTCCTGGCTGAGCGGGGCGCCGCTGTTGCCGCCGCCGCCGTAGACCTCGTCGATCACGATCGGGGACTGCGGGGTCACGCTCGCCGCGGCGGAGGCCGCGAGGGCGAACGAGGTCGGGAGGGCGATCGACGCCGACAGGAGCGCGGCAACCGCGCCTCTGTTCCGGCGTCCCGCCGCGGACGTGATGGTCACACTGGCTCCTCGATGAACGCGCTGGTAGCGGACACACGCAAGCAGGCACAGGTGAATCGCCGATGAACGCTCCACCGCGAGGTGGCATCGCCTGGACGACGGGCGCGGTGACCGCGATCACACCGTGCTGGGCACCGTAGCGGGCCCTGCCCACACCGGCACGTCAGCGCTCGCGGGCCGCCTGGAGCGGGAGCAGCGCCGACAGGTCCGAGCGCTCGCCCGACGCGCGCACTCGCCCGTCCGCGACGGCGTCGGCCCACTGCACGCGGCCCGTGGCCAGGCCCAGCCACGTGCCCACGTCGGTCTCGACCACGTTGGGCGGCGTCCCGCGCGTGTGCCGCGGACCCTGCACGGCCTGGACGGCGCCCGCCGGCGGCACCCGCACCTCGACGGTGTTGCCGGGCGCGACGTCGGCGAGCTCCTCGAGCGTGAACCGCACGGCCGTCGTCGTCTCGGCGCGCGCGGCCTCCCCGCGCAGCCACGCGCCGACGGCGGCGCGGCCCGCGGCGGGATCGGTCCGGCGTCGTGCAGGCATGTCAGAGAGTGAACCGCACCTTGCGCTCGGGCACGGACGCCTCGGCCAGCGTCACGCGCGTGCGCTGGCCCAGCGGCAGGTTCTCGCCGTCCACGCGGGCGCGCACGGCCGGGTCGCGGAGCACCACCTCGCCGCGGTTCGCGGGCTCGCCGTGGTGGTCCTCGACCTCGACGACGACGCCGTCGAACTTCTGCCCGATGCGGCCGCCCAGCAGCGCGGCCTCGACCACGTCGACGCACGAGCGCTCGAACGACGACGCCGTGCGGCCCGTCGCCGTCATGGTCCGCGGCAGACCGGGCAGCGAGTCGGCGACCCACCGAGGCACGTCGCGGCCCGCCGAGTGCGCCAGGCAGACCTCGGTGCCGTACCGGTCGACGAGGCGGCGCAGCGGTGCGGTCACGTGCGCATACTCGGCCGCGATCGCGGCGTGGCGCGCGCGGCCATCGCCCCACGAGTCTCCTCGCTCCGCTGCGGGGGATCGCGGGGACCCCGAGGGGTCGGCGGCGCGGGACGGCAGGCGGACCGTCACTCCGTCCTCGCCCGGCACGCCGAACGCGAGATACCCCGCGCCGCGGAAGAGCGTCGTCGCCTCGTTGAGGAACGCGGCGTGAGCGGGCTTGCGCGACTCGAGGCGGTGCAGCAGCTCGGAGTACGGCACGTCCGGCGGCCAGTCGATGCCGAGCGCGACGGCCGTGCGGTGCAGGCGGGCGACGTCGCGCGGGTCCGCGGGCGGCAGCGTGCGGAAGATCCCGACACCGGCCTCGCGCATCATGCGGGCGGCCGCGATGCCGGTGAGCAGCGAGATCTGCGCGTTCCAGCCCTCCACGGGCAGCGTGCGGCGGAAGCTCAGCGCGAACGACCCGTCGGCCCGTTCGGTGACCTCCTGCTCGGGCACGTCGAGCGAGACGCCGCCGCGGTCGCGCTCGCGCTCCTGCCGGAGCCGGCCGACGTCGGCGAGGAGCTGGAGCGGCTCGGGTGCGCTGCCGTCGTCGAGCGCGGACTGCGCCTCGCCGTAGGTGAGGCGGGCGCGCGAGCGCACGAGGGCGCGCGCGACCGTGGCGGACGTGATCTCGCCGTGCGCGTCGAGGCCGATCGTCCAGAGGGCGGCCGGGCGGTCCTCGTCCGGCAGCAGGCTCGCGGCGCCCTCGGACAGGACCTGCGGGTGCAGCGGCGTGCGCGTGTCCGGGCCGTACACGGTGGTGCCGCGACGGTTGACCTCCTGGTCCAGCGCGCTGCCGGGCGTCACGAACGCGGCGAGGTCGGCGATGGCGTACCGCACGATGTACCCGTCGCCCGACGACGCCACGTGCACGGCCTGGTCCAGGTCCATCGAGCCGGGCGGGTCGATCGTGACGAGCTCGATGTCGCGACGGTCCTGCCGGTCGCGGGTGACGTCCCGGAGCGCGGCGGCGCGGGCCTCCTCCAGCACCTCGGGCGGGAACATCGCGGGCAGGCCGATCTCCGCTCGCAGCGCGGAGAGCGCGGCCCGCACCTCGTCTGACGTGGCCGAGGCGAGGTTCAGGTGACGGGAAGGCACCTTCCCGACATTAGGGCCGAGCAGCGACGACGGCGCGGCGACGTGACCGCCACGCCGGTCACCTGGCGCCATCGTGGTCGGAAGCGCGCCACGCAGAGGGCTAGGGTGGTCAGACCACACTCCTACCGCGTCCGAGACCCTGAGAGCCCGAGGCCGTCGTGTCCGAAGTTCTGACCATCAGCACCACCGTGTCGCCGTCCGCCGTCGTCGACGAGATGGTCGCCACCGGGGCCCACAAGGCCGCGCGGCCCGCACGGACCATCCTGGTCCAGGCGATCCTCGCCTCGTTCGTTTTCGGCGCCGTGACGCTGCTGGCGGGCACCGTGGCCACGCAGACCGGCATCGCCTTCACCGGCGCCCTCGTGTTCCCGATGGCGCTGGTCATCGTCATCCTGCTCGGGCTCGAGCTCGTCACCTCGACCATGGGCCTCGTGCCGCTCGCCTGGTGGCGCGGCCAGGCCAAGGGGAGCGACGTGTGCCGCGCGATCGGCTGGGCCCTGCTCGGCCACGTCATCGGCTGCGGCATCTTCGCCGTCGTGGCCTGGGCGACCATCACCGAGATGGGGCACTCCATGGACGCGCCCGTCGCCGTGTGGATCCGCAACCTCGCCGAGCACAAGACGCTCGGCTACCAGGCGCTCGGCGCGGGGGCCGGGCTCGGGCTCGTGTTCCTCCGCGCGATCCTGTGCAACTGGCTCGTCTCACTGGGCGCCGTCATGGGCATGACGTCGAGGACCACCGGCGGCAAGATCGCCGCGATCTGGCTGCCCATCACGCTCTTCTTCGGGCTCCAGTGGGAGCACTCGGTCGTCAACCTGTTCGTGATCCCCGCGGGCATGCTCATGGGTGCGGACATCTCGTTCGCCGACTGGTGGCTCTGGAACGAGATCCCCGTGATCCTCGGCAACCTCGTGGGCGCGGCCACGCTGACGGGCGCGGGCCTGTGGCTGGCGCACCGGGGCGCGCTCCCGTGGAAGCGCTGACGAACGGGCGGACCGAGGATGCGGCGGGCGGTGAGACGATCGCCCGCGTGACATCCCCCGCCCCCGCCCGCGACGACAGCGCCCTCGACAACCCCGTCTGGTCCTCCCTCACCGGAGCGCACGCCGGGCTCGCGGTCGGTGGCGACCTGGTGCGGCGGTTCCCCGACGACGTCTCGCCGTTCGCCGCGGTGCGGACCTGGGACGAGCCCGGGGTGTGGGACGCGATCCTCGCCCTCGTCGGGCCCGGCGGCGAGTTCCCGCTGCCGCCCGCGGGCGTCGCGCTGCCGCACGGCTGGGAGACGGTGTTCACGCTCGACGCGTGGCAGCTGGTCGAGACCGACCGCCTCGAGACCCGGCCCGACGACGAGGCGGTGGTGCTCGGCGCCGACGACGCGCCCGAGATGCTGGCGCTCGTGGAACGCTCGCGGCCCGGGCCGTTCCTGCCCCGTACCTACGTCATGGGGCGCTACGTCGGCATCCGGCGCGACGGGCGGCTCGTCGCGATGGCCGGCGAGCGCGTGCGACCGGCCGGCTGGACCGAGATCAGCGCGGTCACCACCGACCCCGGCCACCGCGGCGAGGGCCTGGCCTCGCGCCTCGTCCGCGACGTCGCGCACCACGTGCACGCCCGCGGGGACCGCGCGTACCTGCACACCTCCGCCGACAACCCCGCGTTGAGCCTCTACGAGCGGCTCGGCTTCGAGATCCGGCGCCCGATGGTGTTCGGGACGGTGCGCACGCCGGGGGCGTGAGCCCACCTCCCCCGCCGCGCCCGGACGAGCTGGCGCTCAGCCGACGGACCTGCGGTGGCGCTCCGCGAGCTCCTGGTACTCGAGGGCGTTGCGGCGGACGCGCTCGCGGCCCGCCTCGTCGAGCTCGCCGCGCACCTTGGCCGGCACGCCCACCGCGAGGTGGTGGGCCGGGACCTCCTGGCCCTCGCGCAGCAGCGCGCCCGCGGCCACGAACGCGCCCTCGCCGACCACGGAGCCGTTGAGCAGCGTCGCGCCCATGCCGATCAGAGCGCCGTCGCCGACGGTCGCCCCGTGGACGATCGCCGCGTGCCCGACGCCGACGTTCGCGCCGATCCGCGTGGGCACGCCGGTGTCGGTGTGGACGACGCAGTTGTCCTGGAGGTTGCTGCCCTCGCCCAGCTCGATCTCGTCCATGTCGCCGCGCAGGACCGCGCCGTAGAAGACGCTGGCCCGCGGGCCGATGCGCACCCGGCCGATGACGGTCGCGGTAGGCGCGAGCCACGCCGTCGGGTGGATCTCGGGAACGTGATCGTCGAAGGGCAGCACCGTCGCCATGCCGGCGACCCTACCGGGCGGTCACCAGGTCGCTCGCGTGGAGCGGGGCGGGCACGCGGGCCGCGCCCACCGGCCCGCGGGTCGCGGTCCGGCCCGGGCCGGCCGCGCGCGCGCCGTTCCGGGCGGCTACCGGGTTCGGCCGCCCCGCCGTCGGCACGCCGGGCAGCCCCAGCGCCTCGCGCAGCGTCTGCCGGGCCGCGCGCCGCTCCCGGAACAGCCCGCGCTGCTGCAGGCCGGGCACCAGCCCGCGCACGACGGCGTCGAGGTCTGCCTCGAGGGCCGACGGTCGCAGCAGGAACCCGTCCGCGAGGCCGCCGTCCACCCAGTCGGTGATCACGCCGGCGAGGTCCGACGGCGTCCCTGCGACGACCAGCCCGCCCCCGCCGACGTCGGGCCCCTCGAGCGCCTCGACCATGGCGAGCCGCGCGTGGGCGCTGTCCCGTTCGGAACCCAGGACGACGTACGCCTCGACGAGCACCCGCAGCTCGCGCGGGTCGCGCCCGGCGTCCGTCGCGGCGTCGTGCAGCACCTTCCGCAGCGCGAGCGCCCGCTCGGGGTCCGCGACGGTGATGCGCACGACGTCGGCGACCGCCCCGACGATCCGCGCGCAGCGCTCGTCACGCACACGCATCACGACGGGCGGCCGGCCCTGCGGCAGCGCCGCCTGGCCGGTGCTGGCCCGGCGGACGGCGAAGCGGACGCCGTCGTGGTCGACCCGGAACCGCCCCTCGGCGTCGAGCGCGGCGCCTCCGGACGACACGTCCTGGTCCCACGTGCGCGCGACCCGCGCGGCGTCGGCAACGGCCTGCACCGGCCAGCGCTCGTCGGACGGCGAGACGCCGGCGGGGCACCCCACCTGCCAGGCGGAGCGACCGCCGCTCGCACGGTCGACCGCGGCGATCGCTGCGGCGACGTGCGCGGGCTCGAGATGCATCGTGTCGAGCGCGGCGACCAGGCCGATGCCGGATGTCAGCGGGGCCACGCGGGCCGCGGCGACGGCGGGGTCGAGGCGACCGCTCACGCGGCCGCGGCCGGGGTGCAGCATGAAGGGCTCGTCGAGCACCACGAGGTCGAGCAGCCCCTGGTCCGCGGCGCGGACGAGGCGGACGAACCGCTCGCCGTCGAACGGGCGCAGGACGGCCGCGCCCGGGGTGCGGTGGGCGCGGGCGCCGGCGGCGGTGAGGTCGACGGCGAGGATGACCTGGCGGTCCTGGTGCGGCAGAGCGGTGGTCGGCACAGCGTGTCTCCGTTCGGGGGCGCAGCGGACCACCGTCGCGACGTCGCGTGGGCGGGACGGTGGTGGTGCTGCCGGAGGTGCAGGGGGCCGCGGAGCGGCGAGGGCCGGAGGCCGGTCAGGTGCGGGGCGTGGTGGGGGTCGTGCTCAGCGTCGGCGACAGTCGGTGCGGGGCATGGCTACTCCTCTGCGCCCGCAGCACGGCGGGCTCGCGTGTTGTAGGCCGCAGCTGCGACCGACCTGGTCCTCACCCGGGGCACCCACCCGCGCGGGGGGTTGCCGTCCGACCAGCCGGGGCTTGACGTCGGAGCTCATGACCCGAGATCACGGGGATCTCGACGTGACCGGACCATAAGGAGCGCGCGCCAGCGCGGTCAACGGGTGTCCCGCATCGCGAGATGCGGTGCAGGGCGGTCCGGGGCGGCCGCCAGCGCGTTTCCGGGCCGTCCGGACGGTCAAGTATCTTGATGTCGAGCAAAATCCTGCCCCGCTGCCACAAGCAGCGGCCCACGCACCCGGGAGCGACGTCGCCCATGACTGGCCAGTCCACGATCATCTACACCCACACCGACGAGGCCCCGCTGCTGGCGACGTACTCGTTCCTGCCGATCGTCCAGGCCTTCGCGGGCCAGGCGGGCGTCGCGCTCGAGACCCGCGACATCTCCGTGGCGGCGCGCATCCTGGCGCTGTTCCCCGAGCGCCTGACGGCCGAGCAGCGGGTCGAGGACGCCCTCGCGGAGCTGGGCCGCCTCGCCGAGGAGCCGACGGCGAACATCATCAAGCTCCCCAACGTCTCCGCGTCGGTGCCGCAGCTCAAGGCCGCGATCGCCGAGCTGCAGGCCCAGGGCTTCGCCGTCCCCGACTACCCCGAGTCGCCCGAGACCGACGAGGACCGCGAGACCCGCGCGCGCTACGACCGCGTCAAGGGCTCGGCCGTCAACCCCGTGCTGCGCCAGGGCAACTCCGACCGCCGCGCCCCCGCCTCGGTCAAGGCCTACGCGAAGGCCCACCCGCACCGCATGGGCGCGTGGTCGCCGTCGTCGAAGACCACCGTGGCGACCATGACCGAGGGCGACTTCTTCCACAACGAGAAGTCCGTCATCGTGCCGGCGGACGACACGCTGACCATCCGCCTCGTCGCCGAGGACGGCTCCGTCACCGTGCTCAAGGACGGGCTCAAGGTCCTCGCCGGCGAGGTCGTGGACGGCACGTTCATGTCCGTCAAGGCGCTGCGCGCGTTCCTGGCCGAGCAGGTCGAGCGGGCCAAGGTCGACGGCGTGCTGTTCTCCGCGCACCTCAAGGCCACGATGATGAAGGTCTCCGACCCGATCATCTTCGGGCACGTCGTGCAGGCGTTCCTCCCGGCGGTGTTCGACCAGTTCGGCGACCAGCTGCGCGCCGCCGGCGTCTCCGCCAACGACGGCCTGGGCGCGCTGCTCGCCGCCACCCGGTCCCTGCCCGACGGCGAGGCGATCCGCGCCGCCGTCGCGCGCGGGCTGGCGGACGGCCCCGCGCTGGCGATGGTGAACTCCGACAAGGGCATCACCAACCTCCACGTGCCCTCCGACGTCATCATCGACGCGTCAATGCCCGCGATGATCCGCGGCGGCGGCAAGATGTGGGGCCCCGACGGCGCCGAGCACGACACGCTCGCCGTCATCCCCGACTCGTCCTACGCCGGCGTGTACCAGGCCGCGATCGCCGACTGCCGCGAGCACGGCGCGCTCGACCCCGCGACGATCGGCACCGTGCCGAACGTCGGACTCATGGCCAAGGCGGCCGAGGAGTACGGCTCGCATGATAAGACCTTCGAGATCCCGGTGGCCGGGACCGTCGAAGTCGTGGACGGCGCGGGCGACGTGCTCTTCTCGCACGACGTCGAGGCCGGCGACATCTGGCGCGCCTGCCAGACCAAGGACGCCTCGATCCGCGACTGGGTGGGCCTGGCCGTGCGCCGCGCGCGCCTGTCCGGCACCCCGGCGGTGTTCTGGCTGGACGCGCTGCGCGCCCACGACGCCAACCTCGTCGAGAAGCTCGAGCAGTACCTTCCGGAGCACGACACGGACGGTCTCGAGCTCCACGTCATGGCCCCTGCCGAGGCGACGGCGTTCTCGTTCGCCCGCATGCGTGCGGGCCTGGACACCATCTCGGTGACGGGCAACGTGCTGCGCGACTACAACACGGACCTGTTCCCGATCCTCGAGGTCGGCACGTCGGCCAAGATGCTCTCGATCGTCCCGCTCATGAACGGCGGCGGCCTGTTCGAGACCGGCGCCGGCGGCTCCGCACCGAAGCACGTGCAGCAGCTCGTCGAGGAGAACTACCTGCGGTGGGACTCCCTGGGCGAGTTCTTCGCGCTGGCGGCGTCGTTCGAGCACCTCGCGCAGACGACCGGCAACGCCCGCGCGCAGCTCCTCGCCGACACGCTCGACCGCGCGACCGGCACGTTCCTCGACGAGGACCGCTCCCCCGGCCGCAGGCTCGGGACGATCGACAACCGCGGCTCGCACTTCTACCTGGCCCTGTACTGGGCGCAGGAGCTGGCGAAGCAGTCGTCCGACGCCGAGCTCGCTGCCGCGTTCGCCCCGCTGGCCCAGGCGCTCACGGCGCAGGAGCCGACCATCGTCGAGGAGCTGCTGGCCGTGCAGGGCAAGCCGGCCGAGATCGGTGGCTACTACCGCCCCGACCCGGCGCTGACGTCGGCGGTCATGCGCCCGAGCGCGACCTTCAACGAGGCGCTGGCCGGCCTCTGACGAGGACTCGACGGGCTCGGCCAGACGGGCTCGACCACCCCGTGGTCGAGCCCGTCGGCCTGTCACCAGCTCCAGCCGCGGGACGCCAGCTCCAGCTCCTCGCGGAGGCGTTCCGCCTCCGTCGTGCGGTCCGTCGCGCGGCGCGGCCCCTCGACGGTGAGGCCCGCGCGGCGGCACGCCTCGGCGAGCAGCGCGTCGTAGGCGGCCTCGGCCGCCCGCGTGTGGTGCGCGGCGGCGAAGCTGTGGTTGTCGGCGAGGGCCTGCAGCTCGTGGGCGATCTGGCCGAGCCGTAGCTGCAGCATGAGCGTGTCGAGAGGGTCGCCCTCCGCCTGCCGGCGGCGTGCCGCCCGGCGGCGACGGCTCGCCCGCACGGCCGCGCGCACGGAAGCGACCAGGCCGGCCAGTGCCCACGTGATGGCGGTACCGAGGACCGCCGCGAGCTGCCACGTCATCGCGCCCTCCACCTCCACTGTAAGAGCGCAGGTCACCTGGCGGGAAGACCTCCCGGTGCTCTGGTGCGCCAACCTGGTGGTTGCCATGCTTTCGCCATGTCGAGCATTCGGACAGTCGTACGCGCCTTCCTCGCCGCGGCCCTCCTCGCCGCTCTCGCGGCCTGCAGCTCCGGAGGCCCGCCGCCCGCGGCGATCCAGCCGGGGAGCTCAGGCTCCGTCGCGCTCGACGACCGGCCCTTCACGCTCGCCGTCCCGGACGGCTACGACGAGGACACGCCCGTGCCGCTCGTCGTGGGACTGCACGGCTACACGGGCGACGGGGCCGGGCTCGTGAGCTATCTCGGCCTGGGCCCGCAGGCCCAGGACAAGGGGTTCCTGCTCGCGTCCCCCGACGGGACCAAGGACTCCGGTGGGGACCGGTTCTGGAACGCGACCGCCGCGTGCTGCGACTTCAACGCCACCGGGGTCGACGACTCTGCATACCTGTCGAAGCTCATCACGACCGTCGAGGAGCAGTACACGGTCGACCCCGACCGCGTGTTCGTCGTCGGGCACTCCAACGGCGGCTTCATGGCCTTGAGGATGGCGTGCGAGCACGCCGACCAGGTCGCCGCCGTCGTCTCGGTCGCCGGGGAGATGACGGACGACGCGTCGACGTGCAAGCCGTCGAAGAAGGTGAGCGTGCTGCAGGTCCAGGGCGACCACGACGAGGTCATCCACTACGACGGCGGCAACGGGTACACCGGGGCGCCGTATCCGGGGGCCGAGACGACGGTCCAGGACTGGCGCACGCTCGACGGGTGCGGCGACGCGGCCACCCCGGGCGCGTCCCTCGACCTCGAGGGCACGATCGCCGGCGCCGAGACGACCCCGAAGTCCTGGTCGTCCTGCACAGACGGCACCGAGGTCGCGCTCTGGACGATCGCCGGCGGCTTGCACTCGCCGACGTGGTCGCCGGAGTTCGGGCCCCAGCTGGCCGACTGGATGCTCGCCCACCCGCGCACGTCCTGAGCGGGTTCGACGAGCTCAACCACCGGCCCGCCGTGGTTGAGCTCGTCGAGAGCGGCTCAGGTCAGCCGAACAGGCGCGGCAGCGTCCCTTCGAAGGCCTCGCGGGCCTCGGCGAGCGAGATCGTGACGTCGTCGACCACGACGGCGTCCCCGCCCGTCGTGCCCAGCGCCAGCACCGGCACGCCGGCCGCCTCGGCTGCGGCGACCAGCTCGGCCTCGCGGGCCGGGTCGACCGCCACGAGCGCCCGCGCCGTCGTCTCGCTGAAGAGCGCGGCGAACGGCGTCACGCCGTCGCGCTCGACGACGCCGGAGACCGACGCCGTCACGCCGACGCCGTAGCGCAGCGACGACTCGACCAGCACCTGGACGAGGCCGCCCTCGGACAGGTCGTGCGCGGCGACCGCGAGGCCGGCGCGGCGGGCGCCGATCAGTACCGACGCCAGCGCCTTCTCCGCGGTGAGGTCCACGCGCGGCGGCACGCCACCCAGGTGGCCGTGCTCGACGTCGGCCCAGGCGGACCCGTCGAGCTCGTCGGCCGTGGCGCCGAGGAGCAGGACCCGCAGCCCGGACTCGCGCCAGCCGGAGGGCACCGCGGTGCGGACGTCGTCGAGCACGCCGAGCACGCCCACGACGGGCGTCGGGTGGATGGCCGAGTCGACGAGGCCGGGCGCGCCCGTCTCGTTGTAGAGCGAGACGTTCCCACCGGTGACGGGCACCGCGAGCTCCTGGCACGCGTCGGCCAGGCCCTCGATCGCCTCGACGAGCTGCCACATCGAGTCGGGGTTCTCGGGCGAGCCGAAGTTGAGGCAGTCAGTGACAGCCATGGGCACGGCCCCCGCTGTGGCGACGTTGCGGTACGCCTCGGCGAGCGCGAGCTGCGCGCCGGTCCGGGGGTCGAGCTTGGCGTAGCGGCCGTTGGCGTCGGTCGCGAGAGCGACGCCGAGGTTCGTCGACTCGTCGACGCGGACGACGCCGCCGTCGTCGGGCTGCGCGAGGGCGGTGTTGCCCTGCACGAACCGGTCGTACTGGTCGGTGACCCACGCCTTGGAGCCGAGGTTCGGGGACGCGAGCAGGCGCAGCGCGGTCGCCTTGAGCTCCTCGGCGGAGGCCGGCCGGTCGAGCGACGCCGAGGTGTCGGCGACCAGCGCGTCCTGCCACGCCGGGCGGGCGTACGGGCGGTGGTAGGTGGGGCCCTCGTGCGCGACGGTCCGGGGGTCGACGTCGACGATGCGCTGCCCGTGGTGGTCGATGGTGAGGCGGCCGGAGTCGTTGACCTCGCCGACGATCGACGTCTCGACGTCCCACTTCTTGGTGATGGCCAGGAACTCGTCCAGCTTCTCGGGCCGGACGACGGCCATCATGCGCTCCTGCGACTCCGACATGAGGATCTCGCCGGCGTTGAGCGTCGGGTCGCGCAGCAGCACGTCGTCGAGGTAGACGTGCATGCCGCCCTCACCGTTGGAGGCCAGCTCGGATGTGGCGCACGAGATGCCCGCGGCGCCCAGGTCCTGGATGCCCTCCACGACCTTCGCGGCGAACAGCTCGAGGCAGCACTCGATGAGCACCTTCTCCATGAACGGGTCGCCCACCTGCACCGACGGGCGCTTGGCCGGGACGCCGTCCTCGAACGTCTCCGACGCGAGGATCGAGGCGCCGCCGATGCCGTCGCCGCCCGTGCGGGCGCCGAACAGGATCATCTTGTTGCCGACGCCCGAGGCGTTGGCGAGGTGGATGTCCTCGTGGCGCAGCACGCCGACGCACAGCGCGTTGACGAGCGGGTTGCCCTGGTACGAGCCGTCGAACACGAGCTCGCCGCCGATGTTCGGCAGGCCGAGCGAGTTCCCGTAGCCACCGACGCCGCTCACGACGCCGTGCACCACGCGGGCGGTGTCGGGGTGGTTCACGTCACCGAAGCGCAGCTGGTCCATCACGGCAACCGGGCGGGCACCCATCGAGATGATGTCGCGCACGATGCCGCCGACGCCGGTCGCGGCGCCCTGGTACGGCTCGACGAACGACGGGTGGTTGTGCGACTCGACCTTGAACGTCACGGCCCAGCCGTCGCCGATGTCGACGACGCCCGCGTTCTCGCCGATGCCGACGAGGAGGTGCTCCTTCATCGCGTCGGTGACGCGCTCGCCGAACTTGCGCAGGTGCACCTTGGACGACTTGTAGGAGCAGTGCTCCGACCACATGACCGAGTACATCGCGAGCTCGGCCGCGGTGGGGCGGCGGCCCAGGATGTCGCGGATCTGCTGATACTCGTCGGGCTTGAGGCCGAGCTCCGCGAACGGCTGCACCTCGTCAGGAGTCCGTCGAGCGTGCTCGACGGTGTCCAGCTTCGGGGCGGCAAGCGTCGGGCGGGCTGCGGAGGCGGCGGTCATCAAGCTCCCTCGAGGTCGCACGTTGCCAGGGCCGGGTGATCACCGCGGGCGCGGTTCCGGCGTCAGCCGTGGCGGGTGTGGTGCGCGAGACGCGCGCGCCCAGTCTACCGGCGTACGACGGCGCCCGGGCCCGCGCGCAGCGCGACCGATCCGGCCCGGCGCCGGGCGCGCCGCGGCGCCACCCCGCCGTTCGACGCGCGCCAGGGTCGCCGTCGGATCGCGCCGCCCGGGCCGATCCTGGGGACTACGCCGGGAAGGGCCCCGGCTCTCTCCGCGTGGAGGCGATCGCGATGGCGGTACCGGACAGCGTGTGCTGGGGGCTCAGCGACGAGCCGTCCAAGGGCAGGTTCGTGACGCACACGCGCCTGCCCGGGGTCCCGTGGCGGGTACGGCTGCCCGCGCCCATGCCCGCGAGCTGGGTCGTCTACCTCTTCCTCGGCTCCTTCGCGGTGTCCCTCGTGACCTTCATCAGCGCGGCGGCGATGGGCCATCACGTGGCGGTCGCGCTGCTCGAGGGCTGCGCAGCAGCGTGGCTGCTGGGCCGCTGCCTGGCCCCGTTCGCGGACGTGCGCCTGCGGCGCGAGGCGTTCGCCCTCATGGACGCGCTGCACGAGGAGCAGCCGGAGGCGGAGGCGCCCGGCCCCGACGGCGACGCCGCGGCGGCCTGAGCGGCCACCTGACGTGCGGGTTCGTGTCCAATATCACGAAGTGGTTTGATGCGCACGTGCAGATGCTCCGTAGCTTCGCTCCGAATGCGTTCGCCTACGGCCTCGCGTCGTGGTCGTGGCTCGGGATCCAGGACAAGACGCCCCGCTTCACGACGGCGTTCGGTGACGTCTTCCTCGAGTCGCTCGACGGCTGGTGGCTGCTCGACACCATCGAGGGCACGCTGACCCTCCGCTGGTCCAACGCCGTCGACCTGTACGCCGAGCTCGACTCCCCCGCGGGCCGCGAGGAGATCCTGCTCGAGGACATCCTGGTCGAGGCGCTGGGCCGCGGCGTGACACCGGGCGACGACGAGGTGCTTGCCTTCATGCCCCACCCGGCCGCCGGCGGCCGCCTCTCCGCCGAGTCGTGCTCGCCGCTGCGGTTCGAGCTCGCGCTGAGCCTCGCGGGCCAGGTGCACGGCGAGCTGCTCCGTGCCGCCGCCCAGGCCCCGAGCCCGATGCTCTGGGCCGGCGAGCCTGCGGGTCGGGCGCCCGAACCCCAGCCGCAGCACGCGGGGTGGCCGGCCGAGGAGCAGCACGCCGTGTGGGCGGCCGAGGAGCAGCATGCCGGGTGGGCAGCCCAGCCCGAGCCGGCGCCTTCGCCGTGGGCCTCGACGCCCGCCGCCGGCCCGAGCTGGTTCCCCCTGTCGCACTGAGCTCGCAGCCTTCCGCTCCCTTGCGGATGCATGAACCTCCAGTTCGTCGTCCCATGGAAGAAGGGACCGGAGGGAGCGTTCGTTATGAAGGCCGTGCTGCTGACCGGCGCCGGGATCGCACTCGTTGACGGGGTGGTGCTCGGCGTCGCGCTCGGGGTGGGCAGGACGGGGGTCGCGGCGGCGGCGCTCGCCGTCGGCCTCGCGTCCGCGGTCGTCCTCGCCTTGCTGACGCCGGCGGCACCGCCCGGCGAGCCGGTCATGGTCACGCTCGGCGTGCGTCCCACGGCCCAGCCCGCCGAGCCGGAGCCCGACGTCGAGCGCGCGACGCTCCCGGGCCCCGCGGCGGCCGCCCCGCCGACACCGGCTCAGACGCCTGCCACCCAGGCGCCGGCACCCGTCCCGGCCACCCCGTCGGATCCGGCGACCTACCCGGCCCCGGCCGCCGCCTGACGGTCCGCCCTGGGCATCACCTCGGCCCTGTCCGCCGCGGCGGACAGGGCCGAGGTCATCCCTGCGGCGACACTCAGCGGGTGCGCTTCTTCTCCTTCTGCGGCGCGTTGCCCGACGCGCGCTCCGACGCGTAGTACGCGCGGGCCTCGTCCTGGCGGACGCGCTCCTCGCCCGTCGCGATCTTCGCGCGCAGGTGGTTGTCGCCCATACCCCACGCGTCGACCAGGTCGAGCACGTGCGGGCGCAGGCGGCGCAGCAGGTCGTCCAGCTCGGACTCCACGGCACGCGCCCTCGACGCCGACAGGCGGCCGTTCGCCAGGAACCACCCGAGGTCGCGCTCGATGACGGTGAGCGCGTAGACGTCGCGCAGCCAGCCCAGCACCGTGCGCATCCCGGCATCCTTCGTGGCGGCCACAGCGGCCGTGAACGCGTCCCACCGGACCAGCTCGGCGTGCGAGCGGGCGGCGTCGACGAGCGCGACCTGGTGGCGGTCGAAGATCTCCTGGCCCGTGACCGGGTCGGCCTTCTGCGCCGGCGCCAGCGCGAGCGCCACCGCCTCGACCTTCGCGGCCACGCGCCCGGCGAGCAGCTCGCGCTGGGCGTCGACGCCGAAGCACGTCCCCAGGGCCGGGCGCTTGACGGCGTCGGCCAGGGTCTGCGCGGCGCGGCGCAGCGGCGTGCGGTGCAGGACGACGCCCGCGGCCCGTCGCGCGACGAAGCGCACCTGGCCCTGCCCCGTGCGGACCTGCGTGCGCAGGGCCGTCGCGTAGTCGCCCACGAGGCGCTTGCCGACGAGCTGCAGCAGCACGGTGTTGTCGCCCTCGAACGTGGCGTACACGTCCATGTCGGCGCGCAGGCTGGTGATCCGGTTCTCGGTGAGGAAGCCCGCGCCGCCGCACGCCTCGCGGCACTCCTGGAGCGTCGTGAGGACGAAGTCGGTGGACGTCGCCTTGAGCGCGGCCGCCATGGTCTCGAGGTCCTCGCGCTGCCGCGGGGTGTCGCCGCGGCCGCTGAACACCTCGTCGAACAGGTCGAGCAGGCGGTCGTGGGCGAAGTGCAGCGCGTACGCCTCGGCGATGCGGGGGAACAGCCGCTTGCGGTGCACCGCGTAGTCGAGCAGCACCACCTCGTCGTCGGGCGTCGCACTCGCGAACTGGCGGCGCTCGGCCGCGTACCGCGTGGCGATGGCGAGGCCGATGCGCGACGCGACGCCCGCGGCGCCGTCGAGCGAGACGCGGCCCTGGACCAGCGAGCCCAGCATCGTGAAGAAGCGGCGCCCCGGGCTGTCGATCGACGACGTGTAGGTGCCGTCCGCGGCGACCTGGCCGTAGCGGGCCAGCAGGTCCGCGCGCGGGACGCGCACGTGGTCGAACCAGAGGCGGCCGTTGTCGACGCCGCGCAGCCCGCCCTTGAGGCCGTCGTCCTCGCCGCCGATGCCGGGCAGGAACTCGCCCGTGGCGGCGTCGCGGACCGGCACGTAGAAGCAGTGGACCCCGTAGTCGACGCCACCCGTGATCAGCCGTGCGAACACCGTCGCAGCCGTCGCGTGCGCCGCCGCGTTGCCGAGGTAGTCCTTCCACGCCGCGCGGAACGGCGTGTGGATCACGAACTCCTCGGTCCCGGGGTCGTACGTGGCCGTCGTGCCGATGGCGGCGACGTCCGAGCCGTGGCCCGTCTCCGTCATCGCGAACGCGCCCGGCACGGTGAGGTCCATCGCGGCGGGCAGCAGGCGGTCGTGCTGCTCGGGGGTGCCGAGGTTCAGGATCGCGGCGGCGAACAACCCCCACTGGACGCCCGCCTTGATCTGCAGCGACGGGTCCGCGATCACGAGCTCCTCGAACCCGGCGAGGTTCGCGCCGGGCGCGTCGCCTCCGCCGAGCCGGGCAGGGAACGCGAGCCACGACTGGCGCTTCGGGTCGGCGGCCATGAGGCGGCACTGGGTGAGCACGCGCTCGCGGTGCTCGGCCATCGACAGCGACTCGTCCTTCCAGAGGTCGGGCTCGGCCGAGCGGGCGCGGGCCGCCGAACGCCACTGCGGCCAGCGGCCCAGCAGCGTGTCGTGGAGCGCGGCGACGTCGACGCGCGGGCCTTCTCCGGTGGTCGGGCTCGTCGGGACCCGTCCGGGCACGGCCGTGGTCTCGACGGGCTCGACCATCGGGCTGGGCTCGGTCGTGGTGGTCATCCTCGGTTCCCCCTGATGTCGTGGTGGGCGGCGGTGCCGGCCGTGGCGCCGGCGGGTTCGTGGTTCAAGACCCCGACGGGGCCTCGCCAGAGCCAGAGCGTCACGTGCTCGGTCAGCTCCTCGCGGGTCATCGACGTCGTGCCGGACTCGCGGTGGGCCAGCCACCACTCGCCCGCGCCCCGCACGTAGCCCACGGCGCCTGCGGCCCAGGCGGCGGCGACGTCGTCGGACACGCCGGCGAGCTCGGCGAACGGGCGCGCGACGATCTCGATGACGGAGTCGAGGTACGCCGAGAGCGGCGCCTCGGGCGTCCCGACGGTGCCGGGGCCCTCGTCGCGGTCGTCCGCCGGCTCGACGCCGGCGATCGAGGTGCGCGTGACGAACCAGTAGACGCGTGGCGAGTGCTCGATCATCTCGAGGTAGACCGCGACCATGGCCCGCAGGCCGCCGAGCGGCGTCGGGGCGCTCTCCGCGGCGCGCTCCAGCGCGTCGTGCATGTCGGCGACGACGGCGGACGACACCGCGAGCCGAAGCCCCGCCTTGTCCTCGAAGTAGCGGTAGACGATGGACTTCGACGTCCCCGCGGCGGCGGCGATCTCGTCCATCGACACGCCTGGCCCGCCCCGGTGCACGGCCTTGCGGGCCGCGTTCACCAGCTCGGCGCGGCGCGCGGCCCGGTGGTCCTCCCAACGGGTCGAGCGCCCGTCCTGGTCACGCGTCATCGCGGTCTCTCCTTGTGATCCGGCTCACGAGACCGACAGTATCAGGTACTGTGAGTCCCACATCACAGTTGCCCCACCACGAGGGGCGGCGGGACGATCGACGAGGAACACCTCCGATGCGCGGCATGTCCCACGACGCGCCGCGGCTCCCCCCGAGCGAAGGAACGACGCAGTGGCCACACGCTCCACGACCCGCACCACGCCCCCCGGCCTGCGAGACGCCGTCGTCGTCGGCGGCAACCGCATCCCGTTCTCCCGGACGGGCAGGAAGTACTCGGACGCCTCCAACCAGGAGATGCTCACCGCGGCGATCGAGGGCCTCGTGGCCCGGTTCGGCCTGCAGGGCGAGCGGCTGGGCGAGGTCGTGGGCGGCGCGGTGCTCAAGCACTCGCGCGACTTCAACCTGGTGCGCGAGTGCGTGCTCGGCTCGTCGCTCTCGCCGCAGACCCCGGCCTACGACCTGCAGCAGGCGTGCGCGACCGGCCTCGAGGCCGCCATCGCCGTGAGCAACAAGATCCGGCTCGGGCAGGTCGAGTCCGGCATCGCGGGCGGCACCGACACCATCTCGGACGCGCCGATCGCCGTCAGCGACGGGCTGCGCCGCGTGCTGCTCGAGGCGTCGCACGCGAAGTCGCTCCAGGCGCGCCTGAAGGTCCTCGCGCGGCTGCGGCCCGCCGACCTCAAGCCGCTCACGCCCGTGACCGACGAGCCGCGCACCGGCCTGTCGATGGGCGAGCACCAGGCCGTGACCACGGCCCGCTGGGGCATCACGCGCGAGGCGCAGGACGAGGTCGCGCTCGCCTCGCACCGCAACCTCGCCGCCGCCTGGGACACCGGGTTCTTCGACGACCTCGTCACCCCGTTCCGCGGCCTCACTCGCGACGACAACCTGCGCGCCGACACGTCGCTCGAGAAGCTCGCCGCGCTCAAGCCAGTGTTCGGGCGCGCGCTCGCGGGCTCCGCCGAGCCGACCATGACGGCGGGCAACTCGACGCCGCTGACCGACGGCGCCTCCGCCGTCCTGCTCGCCTCCCGCGACTGGGCGCAGGCGCACGACCTGCCGGTGCTGGCCCGGTTCGTCGACGCCGAGACGGCCGCCGTCGACTTCGTCCACGGGCACGAGGGGCTGCTCATGGCCCCCGTCCACGCCGTGCCGCGGCTCCTCGCCCGCAACGCGCTGACCCTCGACGACATCGACCTCTTCGAGATCCACGAGGCCTTCGCCTCCACCGTGCTCACCACGCTCGCCGCGTGGGAGGACGACGACTACTGCCGCACCGAGCTGGGCCTGCCCGGCGCGCTCGGCAAGATCGACCGCGCCAAGATCAACGTCAACGGCTCCTCGCTCGCCGCGGGCCACCCCTTCGCCGCGACCGGCGGACGCATCCTCGCGACGGCGGCCAAGCTCGTGGCCCAGCGGGCGGCCGAGACCGGCCGCCCCGCGCGGGCGCTGATCTCCGTGTGCGCCGCCGGCGGGCTCGGCGCCACCGCGATCCTCGAGTCGGCCTGAGCGCGGGGGGCTCGACGATGACCGACGCCTACACACGGGCCGTCAACACCGGCCCGACCAAGACCCTCGCCACGAAGCTCGGCCTGCCCCGCCCGGCGCTCCTGCGGCGGTACCAGGCGGGCGCCCCGCTGACCGTCGGGCCCGTGCTGCTCGTCGCCGACGCCGCGAGCGCCGCGGCGGCCGACGCCCTCGAGCCGACGCTCATCGGGTGGGGCCTCGCCGTCGAGCGCTCCCCGGAGGCCCTCGCGGAGGGGGCGCGCTGGGGCGCGGTCGTGCTCGTGCTCACCGAGGCCACGCGACCCGCGGACGCCTCGGCGGCCGTGCTGTCGCTGCCGGGCGCGCTCAAGCGCCTCGCGCCGAACGGGCGGGTCGTCACCCTGTCGCGCGCGGCGGCCCCGGGCGACGCGCCCGAGCTCGCGGCGGTCCGGCGGGGGGTCGACGGCTTCCTGCGCTCGCTCGCCAAGGAGCTGCGCGCCGGGGCGACGGGCAACGGGATCGTGCTGGCCGACGGCGTCGGCGCCGACCACCGTTCGGTCGCGGCGGCGCTGCGCTTCTTCCTGTCGGCCCGGTCGGCCTACGTGGACGGGCAGCTCCTCGAGGTGTCGGCGGGCTCGACCACCGACGGGCTCGCGGCTGAGCCGGTCGAGACCAGCCCCGAGTACTGGGACCGGCCGCTGGCCGGCAAGGTCGCGGTCGTCACGGGCGCCGCGCGCGGCATCGGCGCAGCGATCGCCCGCACGCTCGCGCGTGACGGCGCCACCGTCGTCTGCGTCGACGTGCCCGCAGCGGGCGAGGGCCTGGCCCGCACCGCCAACGCGGTCCGCGGCACCGCGCTCCAGCTCGACGTGACGGCCCCCGACGCCGGCGCGAAGATCCTCGAGCACGCGACCTCCCGCCACGGCGGGCTCGACGTCGTCGTGCACAACGCGGGGATCACGCGCGACAAGCTGCTGGCCAACATGGACGCGGCGCGGTGGGACTCCGTCGTGGCGGTCAACGTGGAGGCACAGCTGTGCATCAACGCCCACCTGCTCGAGGCGGCGGGGCGCGGCGAGCTCGACGGGCTGCGCATCGTCTCCCTCGCCTCCACGAGCGGCATCGCGGGCAACCGCGGGCAGACGAACTACGCGTTCACGAAGGCGGGCGTCGTCGGGCACACCGCCGCGACCGCCCCGCTGCTGGCGAAGCACGGCGGCACCGCCAACGCGGTCGCCCCGGGGTTCATCGAGACCGAGATGACCCAGCACATCCCGTTCGCCACCCGGCAGGTGGCGCGCCGGCTGTCGTCGCTGCTGCAGGGCGGGGAGCCGATCGACGTCGCGGAGGCGATCGCATTCCTCGCCTCGCCGCTCGCGGCCGGGGTCAACGGGCAGACGCTCCGCGTCTGCGGGCAGAACATGGTGGGCAGGTGACCGCGGCGGTGACAGCGACCGACGGCGAGGCGCTGGACGTCGAGACCCTGCCGGCCGTCCCGGGCCTCGCGGGCCTCTACGCGAAGGGCGCAGCGTCGGCGGGTCGCATCGCCGCCGGACGAGCGCTGCCCGCGCTGCCGGGCCTCGGCGGGTCCGGGGCGCCGTCGGACGACGGGGTGCTGACGCTGCCGCGCACGGCCTACCGGGTCGCGGGCGTCGCCACGGAGGGCCTGCGGGCGCACCTGCTCGACTACCAGCGGCTGCTGCACGAGCCGGGCTCCGACACGCTGCCGGCCGGGTACCTGCACGTGCTGGCGTTCCCGCTGGCCACCGCGGTCATGGTGCGCGGCGACTTCCCGCTCCCGCTGCTCGGCATGGTGCACCTGGCCAACGACGTGTCGCTGCTGCGGCCCGTGGTGCTGGGCGACGTGCTCGAGGTGCGGGCCTGGGCCGAGGGTCTGCGCCCGCACCGCCGCGGCGTCGCGGTGGACCTCGTCGCCGAGGTGCGGGTGCAGGACGCGGGAGGCGGCGAGCCGGTGCTCGCCTGGCGTGGCGTGTCCACCTACCTCGCGAAGGGCTTCCAGCTGCCCGACGACGCTGCCGCGGCGGCGTCGTCGGCCCCGCCGGGGCTGGAGGCCGGCGAAGACCGCAGGCCCGCCGGGACGTGGGTGCCGCCGCTGCCGACGGGCCGCTGGGCGCTCCCCGGCGGCACCGGCCGGGCGTACGCGGCACTCTCGGGCGACCGGAACCCGATCCACCTGTCGGCGCTGTCCGCCAAGGCCTTCGGGTACCCGCGCGCGATCGCGCACGGCATGTACACGGCCGCGCGGGCGCTCGCGGAGGTGGGCCCGGCCCGCGGCGCGACCTACCGGTGGACGGTGGAGTTCGCGCGGCCCGTGCTCCTGCCGAGCACCGTCGACGTCTCGATCACCTCGGGCGCGGACGGCTTCACCTACGTGGGCTGGGCGTCGACGCGCCGCCTCCGGCACTTCTCGGGCGAGGTCACCCCGCTGTAGCGGCCGCGCCTGCGGGCAGGCGGGTCTCCAGGCCGGACCGCACCGCCGCCCACTCGTCGTCCGTGATCGAGAAGTAGGCCGTGTCGCCCGTGCTGCCGTCCGCGGCGACCCGGTGCTTGCGCAGCACCCCCTCCGGGGTCGCGCCCAGGCGCTGGATCGCCGCGCACGAGCGCGTGTTGCGGGCGTCGGCGCGCAGCGCGACACGCTGGAGACCCCAGTCCTCGAACGCGTGCGTGAGCAGCAGGAGCTTGCACGCCGGGTTGTTGGCCGTGCCCCACCAGCGGCGGGCGTAGAACGTCGTGCCGATCTCGACGCGGCGCTGCGGGTGCGACAGGTCGTAGAACGACGTCGAGCCGCGCACCTCGCCGTCGGGGCTCGCGATGCCCGCGCGGTCCGTCGCGCCCTCGGGGCCCGCGCTCGCGGCGTCGGTCACGACGGCGAACGCACGCCGCGCCCGGTCGGCCAGCTGCGCGCCGACCCATTCCTCCCAGGCCGCCACGCCCTGCGGGCGGGGCGACGTCATGCCGGCCCACATCGGGTCGTCGACCATCGCGGCCAGCGCGGGCGCGTGGGCGGCGGTCAGGGGCTCGAGGCGAACGCCGTAGCCGGCGAGGAGGAGGTGGTGGGTCACGCGCGCATTCCACCACGCGGGCAGATGTGGGTGGGCCACAATATCGTCGCCGCATGGTCACGCTGGGGTGCATCGCGACGCCGGGCCTCACGCCGGCGCAGTACCTGTCCGTCGCGCGGACGGCCGATGCCGCCGGGCTCGAGGAGCTGTGGATCTGGGAGGACTGCTTCAAGGAGTCGGGCATCGCGACGGCCGGCGCGATCCTCGGCACGACGACGCGGCTGCGCGTCGGCATCGGCATCCTTCCCGTGCCGCTGCGCAACGTGGCCCTGACCGCGATGGAGCTCGCGACGCTCGCCGGCATGTTTCCCGGCCGGCTGGTGCCCGGTATCGGCCACGGGGTCCAGGACTGGATGGAGCAGGTCGGGGCGCGCGTGAGCTCCCCGCTGACGCTGCTGCGCGAGCACGCCGAGGCCCTGCGCGCGCTGCTGCGCGGCGACCGGCTCACGGTGAGCGGCCGGTACGTCACGCTCGACGACGTCGCGCTCGACTGGCCGCCCGCCGAGCCACCGCCCGTGCTCTCCGCCGGGCAGGGCCCGCGCACGCTGCGCCTCGCGGGCGAGGTCGGTGACGGCGTCGTGCTCACGGGCGGCACCTCACCCGCCGACGCGCGGCACGCCATCGGCCTGGTCGAGGAGGGGCGTGCGGCGGCGGGGCGGACGGGCCCGTTCACCGTGGTCACGTTCATCGCCCTGCCGGCGCAGGCGCGGGCGCGCGGCGCCGCGGCGATGGCCGACTACCTGCAGCCCTGGATCGACGCGGGGACCACGACTCTCGCCATCATCCCGGTGCACGGCGACACCGAGGGCGTCGTGACGTGGCTCGCCGAGGACGTCCGCCCGCTGCTCGCCTGACCGCCCCGACCGGCTCGTGCGAAGGTGGGCCCATGACCGACCTGCACGAACGCACCGCCGTCGAGCTGCGGGAGCTGCTGCTCGGCGAGAGCGTCTCCCCCGTCGAGCTCACCGAGCACTTCCTCGGGCGCGTCGCCGAGCGCAACGACGCGCTCGGGGCCTTCGCCACCGTGACCGCCGACGCCGCCCGCGCCCGTGCGGCAGGGCTGCAGCGCGAGCGCGAGCTCGGCGACGCCCTCGACGACGCGATCGGCGACGACGAGGAAGAGGTTCTCTGGGGTCTTCCCTCGGCCGACAAGGACCTGTGGGACCGCGCGGGCGTGCCCACCGGGTTCGGCTCGCGCGCGTTCGCGGGCGCCTTCACGCGCGTGCCCGAGGTCAGCAGCGAGGTCGTCGAGCAGCTCGACGCGGTCGGCGCCGTCAGCCTCGGCAAGACGGCGGCACCCGAGTTCGGCTTCCCCGCGTACACCGAGCTGCTCGCCGGGCCGCCCGCCCGCAACCCGTGGGACCCAACGCGCACCGCCGGCGGCTCGAGCGGCGGCGCCGCCGTCGCCGTCGCCGCGGGCATGCTGCCCTTCGCGCCCGGGTCCGATGGCGGCGGGTCGATCCGCATCCCGGCCGCGGCGTGCGGGCTCGTGGGGCTCAAGCCGAGCCGCGGCCTGCTCCCGGCGGGCGGGGGCGTCGACTCCCCCGGCGGGCTCGTGGTCAACGGGCCGATCGCGCGCACGACCGCCGACGCCGCGCTCCTGCTCGAGGGCCTCATCACCCGCGGGCCCGACGGCGAAGCCGCGCACCCCTACACGCTGCGCCAGGCCGTGGGGCCGCGCTGGTCGTACCTCGCGGCGGCGCTCGACGGCCAGGTCGCGGGCCGCGACGGCGGCGCGCCCCGGCGGACCTTCCGCGTCGGCGTGAGCACGTTCAGTGCGTGGGAGGGCTTCTACGACATCGACCCGGCGCCTGAGGCGCTCGCCGCGCACGACGCCGGGGTCGAGGCGCTCGCCGGCCTCGGCCACGAGCTCGAGCCGATGGTCCGCGAGCCCGACGCCACCTACGCCCCGGCGTTCCGCACCCTGTGGATGGCGGGCGCCGCGGCGCTGCCGATCGACGACCCCCACCAGCTCGCGCTGCTGGAGCCGCTGACCCAGTGGCTCGTCGGCGTGGGCCGCAAGGTGAGCGCCCGCGAGCTCGTCGAGGCCCTGCGCGCACTGTCCGCGTTCGAGCGGACGTCGCTCGCCCGGATCGCGCCCTACGACGCCGTCGTGCTGCCCGGGCTGGGGATGGTGCCGCCCGAGCTCGGCTGGTTCGACGCGGAGGACCCGGAGCGCAACTTCGAGCAGCAGTGCCGGTTCACGCCGTACACGTCGATGATCAACGTGGCCGGGCTGCCGGCGATCACGGTGCCGGTGCTGTGGACGGAGCCCACCCGGACGGCACCATCAGGCCTCCCGATGGGGATCCAGCTCGTGGGGCGGCCGGGCGGCGAGCACACGCTGCTGGCCCTGGCGGCTCAGCTCGAGTCGACCCTCCGCTGGCCGGACCGCCGCCCGCCGACCTGGTGAGCGTCCCAGTAGCGCACGCGTCAGACGGTATGAGGTGATGGCCCGCGGCTCGATCGCGGCGGGGGCCGGCGTGATGGTCGTCGTCGTTCGTGGTGGTGTCTAAGGCCCTTCGGCCCCTGCGGGGCGGCCCTGCGGGCCGGCCTTGACGCCACCGCGCCCGCCGACGGCGTGTGCCCGCGTCGACGCGGTCGGTGGCAGCGGCTGTTGTCAGCAGAGGCCTGCCCGGCACAAGGTCGTGGGTTACCAGGCTGTTCCTGTCTGGCCTATCCACATTGTGTCGGGAGGCCCCTGTGATCACCCACTTTAGCGAGCGGTGGGCCGTCGGTCTGGACGTCCACGCTCGTTCCGTCTCGGCCGCCGCGATCGATACCTCGACCGGTGAGCTGCACACCCGCCGCCTGGCCCCGGACCCGGCCGGGATCCTCGCGTGGATCGACGCTCTGGATCCGGCCGCCGGGCCGGGCACGGTCGCCGCGGCCTACGAGGCCGGACCCACCGGGTTCGGCCTGGCCCGCGCATTCGACGACGCCGGGATCCGGTGCGTGCTGGCCGCACCGTCGAAGATCGCCCGCGCCCCGGGCGAGCACGTCAAGACCGACGACCGTGACGCGGTCCTGCTGGCCCGCCTGCTCACCCGTGACGACCTCGCCCCCGTGCGCGTCCCGACCCTGATCGAGGAAGCCGCCCGCGACCTGGTCCGGGCTCGCGAGGACACCCGCCACGAGCTGATGGCGGCCCGGCACCGGACCGGGAAGCTCTTGCTGCGCCACGGCATCGTCTACACCGGCGGCACGACCTGGAACCGGGTCCACCACGCCTGGCTGGGCCAGATCCGGTTCGACCTGCCCGCCACCACCGCAGCGTTCGACGCAGCCCTAGAAGCCGTCCAGTTCGCCGAGGCCCGCCGCGACCGCCTCGACGAGAAGATCGCCCTCATGGCCGCCGACTCCCCGTTCACCGACATCACCCACCGGCTGGCGTGCCTGCGCGGGATCTCGACCCTGACCGCGTTCGCCTTGGCCGTCGAGATCGGCGACTGGACCCGGTTCACCGGATCATCCATCGGCGCGTTCCTCGGCCTGACCCCCTCCGAGCACTCCTCCGGCAGCTCACGCCGCCAGGCCGGGATCACCAAGGCAGGCAACCCGCACGCCCGCCGCCTGCTCATCGAGGCCGCCTGGCACCACAAGCCGCTCTACCGGGTCGGCGCCACCCTCCAGGCCCGCTGGGACCTCGCGCCCGCACCCGTGCGCGCCCGCGCTCACGAAGGCAACCAGCGCCTGCACTACCGCTGGACCGTCATGAGCGCCCAGAAGAAGAAGCACACCGTCGCCACGACCGCCATCGCCCGCGAGCTCGCCGGCTGGTGCTGGTCCCTGGCCACCCTCGACCCCACCTGACAACCCAGACTTGCCCCCGCCCACCGCGCCCCCCGGCGAGCAGCGCGAGGAGCGACCCACGACGGCTACTGTGAGCAACCCTGCCGGGCGACGCTCGAACTCAGACCTGTGGCCAGCTCCCGTCGAACACCCCGTCATGCGGTAACCAACCCGCGAATGTCAGTCTGACCGCGCGTCGCCAAGACACGCCTGCGCCGGGCGGCCACGGCCGCGAGGAGCAAGGGTGAGGCTCCCGCCCGGACACCACCCTCGAGCGGGAGCCTCACCCTGCCCCTTGACAGACCGCACCTACATATCAGTAGGTGGTGCAGCCGAACGCGTCCGTCGTCGACGCCGCCGTGGCCAGCAGGCCGTTCAGGCCCAGGCCCGCCGGGACCGGGCGCGGGTCGCCGACCACGACCCACAGGCCGTCGACGACGTCGTAGGCCGCCTGCGGGCCGTCCTCGACGAGGGCGCGGACCGCGGAGAGCAGGCGCTCGACGTCCGAGCCCGGCGTGCCGACGCCGACCGAGGCGCGCACCGCACCGGCGTCGAACCCGAGCCGGCCCAGGAGCGGGTGCGCGCAGAAGCGGCCGTCGCGCACGCCGATGCCGTGCTCGGCCGAGAGGTACGCGGCGACGAGACCGGGGTCGTAGCCGGCGACGGTGAACGTCACGACGCCCACCGGGTCGACGGCGTCGTCCCACGCGCGCACCACGCGGACGCGCTCGATGTCCTCGAGCCCCGCGACGAGGCGGGCGCGCAGGGTCGACTCGTGGAGGTGCAGCACCGCCGGGTCGACCGCGGAGAGCGCCTCGGCGGCGGCAGCGAGCGCCACCGCGCCCACCACGTTGGGCGAGCCGGCCTCGTGCCGGGCGGGGCCGTCGTGCCAGGTGGTCTCGGCGACGCGCACGCGGCGCACGGCCCCGCCGCCCGCGAGGTACGGGGTGCCGAGGTCGAGCCAGTCGCGGCGGCCGACGAGCGTGCCCGCACCGAAGGGTGCATACGTCTTGTGGCCGGAGAACGCGACGTAGTCGACGCCGGACTCGGCGAGCGAGAACCGGCGGTGCGGCACCAGCTGGGCGCCGTCCAGCGCCACGCGGGCGCCCGCCGCGTGCGCGGCCGCGACGACGGCCTCGACGGGCAGCGCCTCGCCCGTGACGTTCGAGGCGCCGGTCACGGCAACCAGCGCGTAGGGCGCGCCCGCGGTGGCGGCGTCGGCGAGCTCGGCGTGCAGCTCGGCGAGCGTGGCGGCCACGGTGGAGCCGCCGGTCAGCACCGTCGCGTCCGCCCCGCGCTGCCACGGCAGCAGGTTGGCGTGGTGCTCGACGTCGAGCACGAGCACCCGGCCCGGCCGGCCGGTGACCGGGTCGGCCGGCACGCACCCGGCGAGCAGGTTGAGCGAGTCGGTGGTGTTGCGCGTGACGATGACGACGTCGTCCTCGCGGGCCCCGACGAACGCCCCGATGGTGCGGCGCGCCTGCTCGTACAACGCGGTGGAGACCTGCGACAGGTAGCCGGCGCCGCGGTGGACCGAGGCGTAGAGCGGCAGCACGCGCCTCACCCGCTCGGCGACGGCCTCGAGCGCCGGGGCGGAGGCCGCGACGTCGAGGTTCGCGTAGGGCACCTCGCGGCCGTCGACGAGCGGCACGAGCGTGGAGCCGCCGACGACGGGCAGCACGGGCGCGACGTCGTCGACGCGGGCGGGGGCGTAGGTAGGGCTCGCAGGCACGTCGATCTGGACGGCCGTCTGCTCGGTCAGCGTGGTCACAGGGATCTCTCCTCTCGCGCTTGCCGCGCGGGGAGGGCGCGGCCCGGTCGTCACCCGGGGCACCCCGCCGTGGAGGGAGGGTTGCCGGCCAGCGAGCCGGGGCTTCGCGCTGGCGCTCTTGACCGCCGCCTACTGTGCGGGGCGCCACGCGGCGACGTCAACGCCGGTCTCAGGATGCGGGACCAGCATTCGAGACCATGGGTCCGACACACGGGCACCGTCGTACGATCGGCGCCGACCATCCCGAGCGGCCGAGTGACGTGGCACTGTGACGCCGCAGCAACCTTGAACGCAAGGTGCTACCGCCACGACCGATGGAGGCAGCCATGAGCGACATCGACGTCACCCCGGCCGACGGCTACGCCGGCGACATCACGCCCGAGCAGACGTGGGCGCTGCTCACCACCGACCCCGCCGCCGTCCTCGTCGACGTGCGCACGCAGGGTGAGTGGGAGCAGATCGGCGTTCCCGACGTCGCCGGCGCGGGCAAGCGCACGGTGTTCACGCAGTGGGTGCTGAACAACGGCACACCCAACCCCGCATTCCTGTCGGACCTGCAGGGCGCGCTCGCCGACGCCGACGCCGGGCCGGACGCCAAGCTCGTGTTCCTGTGCCGCTCGGGCCAGCGCTCCATCGCGGCCGCCCGCGTCGCCACGGCGGCGGGCCTCGCGCCGTCGTACAACATCCTCCAGGGCTTCGAGGGCGCGCCGGGGATCGACGGCGTCCGCGACCGCGAGGGCTGGAAGGCCGCGGGCCTGCCGTGGCGCACCACGTACGCCGACGGCGCCCCCGCCGGCGACGCCCGATGAACGCCCCCGACCCCGCCCCGATCGGCACCGGCCCCGCCGCCGACACGAACCGCCCGGGCGGCTCCGGGCGCAAGCCGCTGCCGGCGTCGGCCCGGCCGCGCACGCTCGCGGTGCGCGGCGGCCACCGCCGCAGCGAGTTCCAGGAGACGGCCGAGCCCGTCTACCTCACGCAGGGCTACACCTACGACTCGGCCGCCGACGCCGAGGCCGCGTTCTCGGGCGAGCTGTCGCGGTTCGTCTACTCGCGCTACGGCAACCCGACGGTGCACACGTTCGAGGAGCGGCTCCGGCTGGTCGAGGGCCCGGAGGCCGAGGCCTGCTACGCGACGTCGACCGGCATGAGCGCGGTGTTCACGACGCTGGCCGCACTGGTCCGCAGCGGGTCCCGCATCGTGTCCGCGCGGGCACTGTTCGGCTCCACGACCGTCATCTACGAAGAGATCTTCGCCAAGTGGGGCGTGACGGTCGACTACGTCGACGGCCACGTCATCGAGCAGTGGGAAGAGGCGCTGAGCCGGCCGGCCGACGTCGTCTTCTTCGAGACGCCGTCGAACCCCATGCAGGACCTCGTGGACGTGCGCCGCGTGGCCGAGCTCGGGCACGCGGCGGGCGCCGTCGTCGTCGTCGACAACGTGTTCGCGACGCCGGTGCTGCAGAAGCCGCTGCAGCTCGGCGCCGATGTCGTCGTCTACTCGGCGACCAAGCACATCGACGGGCAGGGGCGAGTGCTGGGCGGGGCGATCCTCGGCTCGCGCGAGTTCCTCGAGGGGCCCGTGCAGACGTTCATCCGCAACACCGGGCCGTCGCTGTCGGCGTTCAACGCGTGGGTGCTGCTCAAGGGGCTGGAGACCCTCGACCTGCGCGTCCGCGCGCAGACCGACGCCGCGCTGCAGGTGGCGCGCACGCTCGAGCAGCTGCCGGGGCTCAGCGTCGTGCGCTACCCGTTCCTCGAGTCGCACCCGCAGCACGATCTCGCGGTGTCGCAGCAGGAGGGCGGCGGGACCGTGGTGACGTTCGACCTCGCGGTGCCCGAGGGCACCGACCCCGTGGACGCCAAGAAGCGGACCTTCCGGTTCCTCGACTCGCTGCAGATCGTCGACATCTCCAACAACCTCGGCGACGCCAAGTCGATGGTCACGCACCCCGCGACGACGACGCACCGCAAGCTCGGCCCCGCCGGCCGCGCGAAGGTGGGCATCGCGGAGACGACGGTGCGCCTCTCGGTGGGTCTGGAGGACCCGCAGGACATCGCGGAGGACGTGGAGCAGGCGCTGACGGTGCTCTGACCCTCCCTTTCGGCGTAGTACCTGCTGGCGCTCTGGCGCGCAGAGCGCCAGCAGGTACTACGCCGAAAGGGAGGGGTCGAGGCCCGTCAGGGCCACCGCCCCCGACGGGACCGGGCGGCCCGGCTCCCAGCCCGCGCGGCGCAGGACGGGCCGCACCAGCCCGGGGAGGGCACCGCGCCAGGCGTCGGCACCGGTGACCCGCACGAGCTGGACTCCCCCGGCCAGCATCGCGTTCTGCCGGACCCGGTCGTGGAACAGCGCCTCGGGCTGCGAGTGCGGGTCCTCGCCGTCGATCTCTGCGACCAGCCAGCGGGTTCCTCCCAGCCACCACGCCAGGTCGCAGCGCGCGACGAACCGGCCGGTCTCGTCGACGAGCACCAGCTGGAGCGCATCGGGCGCGAGCTCGCCGTCGATGCAGCTCAACCGTGCCACGGACTCGACCGGAGACTCTGCTCGCTCGTCCGTGAGCCCCCAGACGTCGTGCGTGTGCTCGACGCCCGGGCGGCCGCGCGCCCGTTCGTGCGCGCGGGCGACGCCGTCGGCGTCGACCAGACCCCGGTGCCGCGCGCTGTCGAGCACCGCGAGCGCGCGACGCCGTCCCAGCGTGGGGATCGTCTGGACGAGCGCGTCCTCGACGCTCACGACCGGCCAGCCCTCCGCCGACCCGATGCTGCAGCCCTGGTAGCGCCGTGCGACGACGCCGTCGCGCCGACGCCGCGGCCCGCCGTCGCGCAGCATGACCTCGGGCACGACCTCGACCGGCAGGCCCGCGACCCCGAGCAGAGCCAGCGCACAGGCGCCCGTCGCGACCGCGCTCGCACCGTAGGCGAGGAGCCCGGCGACGGCGGAGCGGCGGCGTCGATGGTCGAACGAGCCGGGACCGGTGCGGTCCCGCGGCGGCACGAGCACGGAGTCGTAGACGCCCCGCGTCACGGGGACGAGCCGACCCTGTCGCACGAGCCTGGCAACGCGTCCGCCGTCGACCCCGTGTGCCTCGCACTGGGCGAACGTGACGAGCCCTTCCTGGGCGGCCGCGAGGTGGAGGAGTGCTGGCGGCAGGGGGCGTGGGGTGCGCACCGCCGCATCAGAGCACGGGTCGCCCCAGGTGAACGTGGCCCACGGCACGGGCCTGTGCACATCCAGGACTTCGCCGCCCCTGGGGACGACGTCGGTCAGGCCGATCGCGGGGCAAGCAGCGCAGAACCCCCCTTTCGACGTCGTACCTGCCGGCGTTCTGCGCGCGAGAACGCCAGCAGGTACGACGTCGAAAGGGAAGGGGGACGGGGTGGAGCGCGGCGTCAGGCCAGCGTGAACGGCTGGCTCGCCGCCAGGCGGGTCAGGCTCGCGCACACCTTGTCGGTGAGGAGCGCCCGCACGCGGTAGACGCCGGCGGTGACGCCCGCGAGCGGCAGGCGGGCGAGCCACTCACCGTGGTGCCAGCCCGGCTCGACGAGGCCTGTCGACACGACGACTCCCTCGGAGTCGTCGCGCACCAGCATGACGACCAGCTCGCGGCCCTCCTCGTGCGTGCCGAGGCCCAGCTCGCCGGAGACCACGAGGTGGCCGCCAGAGCCACCCTCTCCCACGACGTCGTGACGCCCGTCGACATGGACGAACCCGTCGACGAACTCGTCGATGGTGACCCATTCGGAGGCCTGCGCGGCGTTGAACCAGGAGTCGGTGACACGACCGGTGACCGGGCGCACTCCGGCGTGACGGTGCGACAGCGCCCCGTCCTCGAAGCGGACCACCCAGGTACCGTCGTGCACGCTCCCCGTGCGCGTGACCCCGGCGACGGAGACCTCGACCTCGACGCCCTCCACCTCGGACCCGTAGGCGCGGCCCGAGATGACGAAGCCGTCGAACGTGGTGAGCGTGCGCGGACAGGCGGTCATTGCCAGCCGGGGGGCGATGTAAGGATCGGCGTCGATGACTAGGGGCTCGGCCTCTGGCTGGTCGACGAGCGTCATTGGTGCGCCTCCTGGATGGTCCTTGGATTTGTTCCATCATGCGGCCCGGATTCCGCCATTTCGCGGTAGTGCGATGCCAATTGAGTGGTAGAGCACGCATGCCTGAGTAGTCCGATCGGCGACACGCGAGGGTCGGGTGAGCGCCAGCCGGCGCGACGGGTCTGCGCGGCGTGCCCTTGCGCGACCGGTAGCCTTCTCCCGGCTCCGGGAGTACCCGGACCGTTCGACTTGGGAGCACGAGTGACCGACGGGTTCATCGCCAGTCCCCCACGGCCCGTCACACTGCAGGCGGGCTCTCACGGGTACGGCGAGCGGATGGAACGCATGGTGGCCATGGCCGCCGCGGAGGCGGCGGAGGCCGTCAGCGACGCACGCGAGAAGGCCTCCCAGATCCTCGCCGACGCCCGGCGCGACGCCGACACCACCGTCTCCGAGGCGCAGGTCCATGCGACGACGACGGTCTCTGCCGCGCGTGCCGAGGTCGAGCGCCTCCTCGCGGAGGGTCGCGACGCCGCCGGCGAGCTGCGCCGAGAGTCCGTCGCCACCGCCGACGCGCTGACCCGCGAGGCGCAGCAGGCCGCCGGCGACGAACGCCGCCGGGCCGAGCACGACGCCCGCACGACCATCGCCGACGCCGAGGAGAAGGCGCACCGCCGCGTGGAGGAGGCCCGGACCGAGGCCGCCCGCGTCGAGGCTCGCGCACAGACCCTGCGCGAGGAGGCCGAGTCCATGCGCGCCCAGGCCGTCGCCGAGGCCGAAGAGATCCGCCGCCACGCGCACGCGGACGCCGAGGAGAAGACGACGACGGCGTCCGCCCACGCCGCGAGCCTCGTCGCCGAGGCGCAGGCTGAGGTCGCGCGCGTGCGCGCCGAGGCTGAGCGGAGCACGCGCGAGCTCGTCCAGCGTCGCGACCAGATCGCCGTCCAGCTCGAGGCGCTGCGCCGCTCGCTCGGCCTCGGCGGCCTCGCCGCTCCCGCGGCCGGCACGGCACCCGAAGGAGGCGAGCGGTGATGCGCTGGCATCCCACCCACCCGAACGACGACGGCACCGGCGCCTCGGACGCCTCGCGCCCCTGGTGGGACGAGCCGGACGCCGCGGCCGGCGCGCCGTCGCAGGAGCCCGGCTTCGACGCGATCCTCGACGGTGCGCTGCACGCACCGACGTCCGGGCCGGTGCCCCTCAGCCGGCCGCAAGATCCCGCGGCGCCCGCTCCGGCGCGCCGCACCGTGCTCGGCGGGCTGCCGCGCTCGTTCGAGCCGCCGGTGCGGGAGGCCGTTTCGCCCTCCATGCCGCCGGTGCGGGAGGCCCTTCCGCCGTCCATGCCGCCGTCCGTCCCGCCGTCGTTCGCGCCCGTCGCCGCGACCGTGACCTCGCCCGTGACCTTGCCCGACGCGTACGTCCCCGTCTTCGCGGCCGCGATCGCCGATCCCGCGCAGCACGACGCCGAGGACGACGGCGTTGAGCCCGAGCACGGCGAGCCGCACGAGCCGGTCGCCGGGTACGCCGATCCGGAAGCGGGCGTGGAGCCCGCCCCGTACCCC